>NZ_JBQENZ010000002.1:2500-417741 GCF_052044935.1 Ensifer sp. 22460 | reverse complement strand
GAAAGAACCCTTTCGAGTTCCTCACGAGCTCCGCCGCCCACGTTTCTCTTTCTCTATATTCAATTGTCAAAAAACCGACGAACTCACCGTCCGTCAAACCGTTTCCTCAAAGCCCGAAACTCGCGTCCCAGACCCCAAAATCAGCCTCAGCCAACCAGGGAAACTCTAGAGCGAAGGTCGTCGTCGCCAGCAGCGCCGCCGCCCTCGTCAGTGATCGGGCTTATAGACCCCCATCCTCACAGACGTCAACAGGCTTTTTGGAAAAAAATGACAGATTTCTGACAAAGGCCGGAAACGCAGGGCTTTGAGCCCCCAAAAAAGTTTTACCCTCTCTCCCGGGCCTGTGGAGACACATTTTGGCCCTCACTTTTTCACAATCCGCCGATCTAAGCGAGAACGACGATGCTTCGCGGATGCTTTCGCGCGGGTAGGCGTGGGATCTCTTGGATATCCGCCCTCTCCCCTCCCCCGCGATTTGACTCCGTTACGCGAAAGATGCACATCTTCGCGCAACGTATCGCAGGCAAGAATACGGTTTAGAGAAATCGGGGACACTCAGTTCGGCATGAACACCGACAAGAACATGGTCAGGTCGCTCGGCGATCAGCCGCCGATCCTTGCGCATGGCCGCCGCGCGCCCGACAGGCGTGAGATCTCCCTCCGCTGGCTTTCCGGCACCTTTCTGACCGGCATCACCTCAAGCCTTCTTATGGGCGTTGCTCTTTTTGCAGCACTCGACGGGCGCCAACAGTTGGCCATCCCCGCCGAGGCCTATGCGGCGCTCGACAGCGCGCCGAACGGAGACGAGCAGGCACGCGCGGTGCGCGGCGGTCGCATCCTTTCGCCCAAACTCGTCGCCAAGCCGGCCGACAAGACCGTCATGGAAGTTTCCACCATGACCCATGACGGCGAGAAGGAAGTGGTGCGCAAGCAGCCTTTCGTTCACGTCAAGATGGCGCTTGCCGCCAACCATCAGCCCTCGGAAAACTATCCGGACTTCGATCCGCTGGCGATCTTTTCCACCGACGAGGCGGACGAGGAATCCCCGGTCGCCCGCACCGGTACGCTCTATGGCTCGAACGTCGATTCCGAAGTGGCGCTGAAGACCGTCGATTTCCCGCTGAAAGGCGGCATTGCCTTCGACAGCTCGATGTCGCTCGAAGAGGTCGAGGAAAATGTCCGCACCAACGGTTCGGTCCTGACCGAGGGCAGCACCCAGGTCGCGTCACTCTATTACGTCGATCCGCAGCGCTTCGCGTCGGAGAGCGACGGGCTTGATCTGCTCCAGGGCCTGACCGCCCGCATCGTCGAGCAGAACAAGAGCGATGCCGCCTACGAGACCATCGACGAAGAAAGCACCGAATACGCCGACGACATCATTCCGGTGCGGCGTCAGACCGACATCGCGACCGTCATGGTCAATGCCGGTTATGCCAAGGCGCAGGCCGACGACGCCGCCGGCTATATCGGCGACGCGCTCGGTGCGAACGAACTGAGCGAGGGCGATGTTCTGCGCATCGGCATCATTCAGAACGGCGAAGCGCAGAAGGGCGACGAGGCCCGCATCGTGCGCGCCACCATCTATTCGCGCAACCGCCATGTGCTGACGATGGCGGTCGACGACAAGGGCCGCTTCGTTCCGGGTGCGGAACCGCCGAAGCTCGACGCGGTCGCCACCGCCTTCGATGACAACGGCGCGCCGGTCATGACCAGCAGCCACGATCTGCCGCGCGTCTATGATGGCATCTACCGCGCCGCTCTTTCCTATGGCATGAGCGCCGACATGGTCAGCCTCGTCGTCAAGCTGCTCGCCAGCAACGTCGATTTCCAGGCGCAGCTGAAGCCGACGGACTCGCTTGAAGCCTTCTTCTCCGTGACCGACGAACGCGGCATGGCGACGGAAGAATCCGAGCTTCTCTATGTCCGCGCCAAATTCGGCGATGCGGTCACCGCCTTCTACCGGTTCCAGGATCCGGAAGACAATTCGATCGACTACTTCGATACCGAAGGCAAAAGCATCCGCCAGTTCCTGCTGCGCAACCCCGTGCCGAACGGCCATTTCCGCTCCGGCTTCGGCATGCGCCGCCACCCGATCCTCGGCTTCTCGCGCATGCATACCGGCGTCGACTGGGCCGCGCCGCGCGGAACACCGATCATTGCTGCCGGCAGCGGCGTCGTGGAAAAGGCCGGCTGGGATTCCGGCGGCTATGGCAACCAGACTCTGATCCGCCACGCCAACGGCTACGTGTCGTCGTACAACCACCAGAGCGCCATCGCCAAGAACGTCAAAGTCGGCAACAAGGTCGTCCAGGGCCAGGTGATCGGCTGGGTTGGCACAACGGGCCTTTCGACCGGTCCGCACCTGCATTACGAGTTGATCGTCAACGGCAACAAGGTCGATCCACTGCGCATCCGCCTTCCCGGCGGCAAGTCGCTTTCCGGCGACGCGCTGGCGAAGTTCGAGAAGGAGCGCGATCGCATCGACGAGTTGCTGAACAAGGATGGCGCCGAAGTCGCAAGCAACTAGGCACCCCTCCCCTCTTCCAAAGTCTGCACAAGCAAAAAAGGCCGCCCCGAAGGGCGGCCTCTGTGTTTGATGCCTTGTCAGGCGGCTTCCTTGTCCGCCGTCGCTCCGCGCTTGAAGTTGAGGCGGTCGGAGCCGGCAAGCACCTTGACGGACGAACCATCCGGGAACTCGCCCTGCAGGATCTTCTCGGCGAGCGGATCCTGCAGGTATTTCTGGATCGCCCGCTTCAGCGGACGTGCACCATAGGCCGGGTCGTATCCCTTGTCGGCAAGGAAGGCTCGAGCGTCATCCTCAAGCTCCAGCGTGATCTTGCGCTCGGTAAGCAGCTTGCGCAGCCTTTCGAGCTGGATATCGACGATCGCACCCATCTCCGAGCGACGCAGCCTGTGGAACAGGATGATCTCGTCGACGCGGTTGAGGAACTCCGGCCGGAAGGCCGACTTGACGACATCCATCACCTGGTCGCGAACGACATCGCTGTCTTCGTTTTCGCCAAGTCCGACCAGATACTCAGCCCCGAGGTTCGAGGTCATGATGATCATCGTGTTGCGGAAGTCGACGGTGCGGCCCTGACCATCGGTCAGGCGACCGTCATCGAGCACCTGCAGGAGCACGTTGAAGACATCCGGATGCGCCTTCTCGATCTCATCGAACAGTACGACCTGGTAGGGCCGGCGACGGACGGACTCGGTCAGGGCTCCGCCTTCCTCGTAGCCGACATAGCCGGGAGGTGCACCGATCAGCCGGGCCACGGAGTGCTTCTCCATGTATTCCGACATGTCGATACGCATCAGCGCGGTCTCGTCGTCGAAGAGGAAACGGGCAAGCGCCTTGGTGAGCTCCGTCTTGCCGACGCCAGTGGGCCCAAGGAAGATGAACGAGCCGATCGGCCGGTTCGGATCCTGAAGCCCGGCACGCGAGCGCCTGACCGCACGGGAGACCGCCTGCACGGCGTCGCCCTGGCCAACGACCCACTTCGCCAGTTCGTCCTCCATCCTGAGCAACTTGTCGCGTTCGCCTTCCAGCATCTTGTCAACAGGGATGCCGGTCCAGCGCGAGACGACATGCGCGATGTTGTCGGGGGTCACGACCTCCTGCACCATCGGGTTGGCATTGGCGTTTTCCTGGCTTTCGGCATCGGAAAGCTCCTTCTCGAGCTTCGGAATGACACCGTAGGTCAATTCGCCGGCGCGCTGGAACTCGCCCTTGCGCTGGACGATCGCCAGTTCGTTGCGGGCTTCGTCAAGCTGCTTCTTGAGATCGGCAGCCCGGCCGAGCTTCTGCTTCTCGGCCTGCCAGCGGGCCGTCAGGGCCGATGCCTGCTCTTCGAGCGAAGCGAGGTCAAACTCGAGCTTCTCCAGCCGATCCTTCGACGATGCATCGGTTTCCTTCTTCAGGGCCTCGCGCTCGATCTTCAGCTGGATGATGCGTCGGTCGAGCTCATCGAGCTCTTCAGGCTTGGAGTCCACCTGCATCCGCAGACGCGACGCCGCTTCGTCCATGAGGTCGATCGCCTTGTCCGGTAGGAACCGGTCCGTAATGTAGCGGTTGGAGAGCGTCGCGGCGGCAACCAGCGCCGAATCCGAGATCCGGACCTTGTGGTGCTGCTCGTACTTCTCCTTCAGGCCGCGCAGGATCGAGATCGTGTCCTCGACCGTCGGCTCCTCGACCATGACAGGCTGGAACCGGCGGGCGAGCGCCGCGTCCTTCTCCACGTGCTTGCGATATTCATCAAGCGTAGTGGCGCCAACGCAATGCAGCTCGCCGCGCGCAAGCGCCGGCTTCAAGAGGTTGGAGGCATCCATTGCTCCTTCCGCCTTGCCGGCACCGACCAGCGTGTGCATCTCGTCGATGAACAGGATGATCTCGCCGTTTTCGGCCTGCACCTCGTTGAGAACGGCCTTCAGCCGCTCCTCGAACTCGCCGCGATACTTCGCACCGGCAATCAGCGCGCCCATGTCGAGCGCCATCAGCCGCTTGTCCTTGAGGCTTTCCGGCACGTCGCCATTGACGATGCGCAGGGCAAGGCCCTCGGCGATCGCGGTCTTGCCGACGCCGGGCTCACCGATCAGCACCGGGTTGTTCTTGGTGCGGCGCGACAGCACCTGGATGGTGCGGCGAATCTCGTCGTCACGGCCGATCACCGGGTCAAGTTTGCCTTCACGGGCATCGGCCGTCAGGTCGCGCGCATATTTCTTGAGGCTGTCGAACCCTTGCTCTGCATTTGCGCTATCGGCGGTGCGGCCCTTGCGGATGTCGTTGATCACCTGGTTGAGCTTGGTCGGGGTCACGCCGGCCTTGGCGAGAATGCCTGATGTCGCGGCCGAGCTCTCGATCGCAAGCGCCAGCAGCAGCCGTTCGACGGTGACAAAGCTGTCGCCAGCTTTCTTCGCGGCCTCTTCGGCACTCGAAAAGACCCGGGCGAGCGGCTGCGACAGGTAAACGGAGCCATTGCCACCGGAAACTTTGGGAAGCTTGGCAAGTGCTGCATCATTGCCGGCGCGCGCCTCGCGGGCGTCGCCCCCGGCGCGCTCGATCAGCGAAGCGGCCATGCCTTGATCGTCGTCGAGCAGCACTTTCAGCACATGCTCGGGCGTGAACTGCTGATGTCCTTGCGCCAGCGCATAGGTCTGCGCCGACTGCAGAAAACCGCGCACGCGCTCGGAATATTTTTCAATGTTCATACTCTACCTCCATAACCCGGCAGGCCCATCGCGTGGCACCCGTCGGTGGTTCAGGATCAGGCTCCCGCATTCGGCAAGCCTGTCAGTGTGGAGCGATCACCGCCTTGCGCCGGATCAACGCATCCGAAGCGAATATGGGGCACCGATTTTGGAAATTAAAGAGCCGTCGCTGGTCTCCGGCCGGAAATCTGCAACCGAAAAATGCGGCCGCTCGACGGTTTGCCGCGCGGCCACTTTTGTACTCAGGGAGGCGAGAAGCCGGTTGGTTCGCTAAGCCGCCATCAGCGACCGTTCGGCGAATGAAGCTCCGAACTCCTTCATGCGTCGCACGTAGTAGGCCGGGTCGATCAAAACCTCCGGGAGATAGAGGCCGGGAGCCGACGCTTCGCCACCTTCGAGGCCGAGCATGCGTTCCACGGCGAGCGCAACACCAAGGGCGGTTAGCGGCGCCTGGCCTTCGGGGTGCACGATCTCATGGCGATGGTCGAGAGGCTGGCCATCCTTCCCCCGTCCCGTCATCTCGATGACGATCTCAGTCGAGAACGGCTCGCCGCGGCGCCGGCTCGCGGATTCGCTATAGGCGAGATCCAGCCGGATATCGCCGGCATCGGTCCGGGCCGCAAGCGCCATGACATCGAAGGGCGAATAGGCGACCGCATCGAGTTCGACACCGTCGACGCTTCGATAGCGCGCCTCCGAATCCTCGCAGCCAGCCCAGTGGAGCCTGCCCTCCTTGACCGTCAATGCCGCCGGCGCGAGGCCGGTGATGCGATTGTAGTCGGCAAGTGCTGCCGGCCCGCCCATGTCCTGTTCGTCAAGCAGGACCCCGATGCGGATCGTGTCGATCGCCTCATAGGCCTTGGCGAATTCGAGGATCGGGAAGATGGCGGCCCCGGCAAGCCAGTGGCTGGCGAGCAGGATCGGCGCCTTGTCCGGCGCGTGGATATATTGCGCCATTTCCGGCCCCACTTCGAAGGTGCCGCTGGAAAGGCTGATATAGGGGACGCCGTGGCGCTGGGCGTAGCGCATCGAGCTCAGCTTCTCATCCTTCAGGAAAATGACGACGGCACTGAAACGCTTCTCGTCGCCAAGGCCGATATCCGGCCGCGCCAGATCGACGCTGACGCCGATGGCGTTTCCGACCTCGCGCGCGACGGCCTCGGCCTTGCCGAAATCACGGCCGCCGATAGCGATCGGCAATGTCGGGTGGAGCCGGCGGATGATTTTCGCCGCCTGCGATCCGACAACCCCGGAACCGCCGATGATCAAAACAGGCTGAAACTTGCTCGACATCTTCCTATCTCCTAAACGAAAAGTGTCTGGCTGATTGCCGAACCTACCATTAGTAACTTACTATTGGTAGATAGGTTGCCGAACGCCGCTTTCAAGAGCCACGAGCCGACGCGAAAAGGATTGCGATCGATGGCCCCGACCAAAAGCCGAAAGCTCGCCAAGCCCGAACGGCGTGCCCAGTTGATCGAGACCGCCAAGGAGATCCTGCGCGAGTGCGGCGCCGACGCCCTGACGCTCGGCCACCTCGCCGAACGCGCCGGCGTCAGCAAGCCGATCGCCTACGAGCATTTCGGCACGCGCGAGGGGCTTTTGATCGCGCTTTCCCAGGAAATCGAAGACCGCCACGCAACCAAACTGCAGGCCGCGCTTACGGGGGCACCGAAAGAGCTCGATGCGGTCGCCGACATCATCAGCTCGGTTTACATCGACTGTGCCGTCGACAGTGGTGAGGAATGGCAGGCCATCTCAGGAGCGCTACGCGGCAACGCGGACATGATCGCGACGCAGCAGCAACAGGTCGACGACTATGTCGCCGCGATCCAGGCGGCACTCGGACCCTTCGCGAAAATTCCCTCCGACGATTTGCGCCTGCGCTGCACCGGTATCGCAGGAGCAGCCGAGGCGATCGGCCGCGAGCTGATCCGCGGCCGGACGAACGAGACGGCCGCCAGCGCCAATCTTGCCGCACTGATCGTCGACAGCGTCGACGTTTGATCGCCGATGACCAGACAAAGAAAAACCCGGCCGTGACAGGCCGGGTTTTTGTCGTGCCCTGAGAATGGGCAACGCTGATAGACCGCCGCTTATTCGGAAGCGGCGAGCGCCGGTGCTTCCGGAGCGGCATCGCCCGAAGCCTGGGCTTCGTCAGCGGCACCTTCCTGTGCGCTGCGGCGCGGACGGCGTGGACGCGGCGCGTTGCGGCGGCGGGATGCGGCGCGGCCGGAGGCAGCCGGGGCTTCCTCTTCCATCGCGACTTCCGCCGGTGTGCCTTCGATCACCGGCTGCGGGCCCGTGCCGTCGATGACGACAGGCTGCGGCTCGGGAGCAGGTGCCTGAGCTGCGGCAACCGGGGTCGGCATGTCGTCGCTGTAGCCCTGATCCAGATCGTCCTGGTCCTGATCGGACCCGTCGTGGCCGCGGAAATCCTGACGGTCATCACGCTGGAACCGGTCCTGCATCTGCGCCTGTGCGGCAGCAATGATGCGGTTGTAGTGTTCGGCGTGCTGAAGGTAGTTTTCTGCGATGACGCGGTCGCCGGAGCTCTGTGCATCGCGCGCAAGCGTTGAGTACTTCTCGGCGATGTGCTGAGCAGTACCGCGAATCTTCACATCCGGGCCGGAGCTGTCATAGGTCCGCGTCAGCGGGTTCGAGCCCTTGCGGTTGTGGTTGTTGTTATTTCCATTGTTATTGTTGTTGCTATTGTTATTCCGCCCGCGGCCGCGCTTGTTTTGCTGTCCTGGCCTCATAGTACATTCACCCGAATTCTCTTGATAATGATGATCATGTGGTTTCGTCTTCCGGCCGGATCCGTTCACGCCCGACAGAACACGCGCCGTTGCGCTCGCACAATGGCGGCTTCGGCGCCGACTGGCGTCAAATTAACAGGTACCCGCACAAGGCACTTGTTGAACCCTAGCAACTCTTTCTTGAGAGCAATCCCCGTGGCCAGGTCATACCGGAACGAATCTTAGGTCCATGACCTTCTGCCCAGTGCGCGGGCAAACTAGCCCGCTTCCTCTGGGATTCCAAGCCCTTTCTTTGCCTGTGCAAGAAAGAAGATGCGTCAGTGCAGCATTTTTTCAACGGTTTGTGTCGCGTTCGAAGATCAGGACGCGGTCATTACCGCCGAGATCCTTCGCCTCTTCACGCAGACGGAAATTTTCGGCGCTAAACAACGCCGTCACCGCCTCTTTCTGGTCGAAACCGATTTCCAAGCCTATCACGCCGTTTGTCTCAAGATGATGACCAGCCTGAGAAGCGATGGCGCGATAGGCATCAAGCCCGTCTTCTCCGCCATCAAGCGCTGCGGCCGGGTCGTGAAGTCTCACCTCCGGCTCAAGCTCATGGACGACACTGGACCGGATATACGGCGGATTTGAGACGATCACATCGTAGCGACCATCCACCTTTTCGTACCAGTTGCTGAGAAGCGGCCGGAACCGATCCGCAAGACCGAGCGCAGCTGCATTCGCCGTCGCCGTTGCCAGTGCGTCCTTAGATATATCGGTAGCCGTGCCCCTTGCTTCAAGAACTTGCGACAGCAGCGCGATACAAATCGCCCCAGTACCGGTGCCGAGATCGATAAGCGCGCAACCGCCCTTTCGCGCTACCACCGCACGCAGATAAGGGATCATCCGATCGACGAGCGTCTCGGTGTCCGGGCGAGGCTCCAGCGTTTCCTTCGAAAGTTTCAGCGGCAGGCCGAAAAATTCGCGTTCACCAAGAATACGGTAGACCGGTTCGCGTGCCAGTCGCCGCGCCACCGCCACCCGGATCCGGGCAGCGTCCTCATCCGAAACCGGGTCCCTGCCCCGAGACACGACCGCGCTCAGCGACATGTCGAGCAGGCCGGAGATCAGATGCCGCACGTCGAGCGCCGCATTCTCTATGCCGCCCGCTTGCAGGCGGTCGCGGCTTTCGGCAACGAGGCTCGCGAGCGTTTCCGCCATGGCTCAGCCCCGCTGTTCGCCGAGCAGCGCCAGCTGGCTCGCCTGGTAGTCGGCAAGCAGCGCATCGACGACCTCGTCGATCTCGCCCATCATCATCCGATCGAGCTTGTAGAGCGTCAGGTTGATGCGGTGATCGGTGAGGCGGCCCTGCGGGAAATTATAGGTGCGAATGCGCTCGGAGCGGTCGCCCGAGCCCACTTGGCTCTTGCGGTCGGCCGAGCGTTCGCTGTCGGCGCGCTGGCGCTCCATATCGTAGAGGCGCGAGCGCAGGACCTGCATCGCCTTTGCCCGGTTCTGGTGCTGCGACTTTTCCGAACTGGTGACGACGAGACCGGTCGGAAGGTGGGTGATGCGCACGGCCGAGTCCGTCGTGTTGACGTGCTGACCGCCGGCACCCGACGAACGCATGGTGTCGATGCGGATATCCTCGGGCCGGATCTCGATGTCGATGTCTTCGGCCTCAGGCAGCACGGCGACGGTTGCCGCCGATGTATGAATACGGCCGCTCGCCTCGGTTTCCGGTACACGCTGCACCCGGTGCACGCCGGATTCGAATTTCAGCCGCGAGAACACCCCGCGCCCGGAAACTGTTGCGATGATTTCCTTGAACCCGCCGGCCTCGCCGTCGCTCGCCGAAAGCACCTCGACGCGCCAGCCCTTGCCGGCCGCGTAGCGCTCGTACATGCGGAAGAGATCGCCGGCAAAAAGCGCCGCTTCCGATCCGCCGGTACCGGCGCGAATTTCGAGGATGGCACTCTTCTCGTCGGCCGCATCCTTCGGCAGAAGCAGGATCTGGATTTCCTGCTCCAGTGCCTCGATCGTCGCTTCGACCTCGGGCTTTTCCATTTCGGCGAGATCGCGCATCTCCCGATCGGTCGATTTGTCCGCGAGCATGGCAGTGATGTCGGCAAGCTCGGTCATCGCCTTCTCGTAGGCGCGGATCTTCGTCACGACCGGCTGCAGTTCGGAATATTCCGAGGCGAGCTTGACATAAACGTCCGCGGCCGGGCCGGCCGACATGCGGGCCTCGATCTCACCGAACCGCCGTTCCAGTTCGCGCATCTTTTCAACGGGAAGCTTTGCCAAGTCTCACTCCAAATGCATCTCCCCTCGCCCGGATCATGGTCCGGACGAGGGTCGCGACGCGTCAATTCAATCTAAACCGGAATGCCGTTTTCCGCGGCGAAATCCACCAGCATCTGGCGAACGGACGTCTGGTCGCGTGTGTCGTCCAGCGCCGCATTGAGCGCGGCACCAAGCTTGCCCGCGTCGAGCGCCAGCAGCATCGCCTTGATCGGCCCTACGGCCGTCGGCGACATCGAAACCGAACGGAAACCTAAGCCCAGCAACGCCATGGCCGAGAGCGGCTTGCTCGCCATCTCGCCGCAGAGCGTCACCGGGGTTTCGTGCCGGTCGCCGGCGCGCACGATGTCGCGCAGGATCCTGAGGAACGGCCGCCCGAGCACATCGAAACGATCGGATACGCGGGCATTACCCCGATCGACCGCCATCGCGAACTGGAAGAGATCATTCGAGCCGACCGAGACGAAGTCCACTTCCATCATCAGTTCGTCGAGCTGCCACAAGAGCGCCGGCACCTCCAGCATGGCGCCGAACTGCAGCTTGCGCGGCAACTGTTCGCCAAGTTTCGACTGCCGCTCGATTTCCTTCTGCAGCAGGTCGCGTGCAATCCTGAGTTCGGAAACTTCGGTGACCATCGGCAGCATCAGCTTGAGCTCGGCACCGGCCGCCGCGCGCAGCATCGCGCGAAGCTGGGTCCGCAGCAGACCCGGGCGATCGAGCGAAAGCCGGATTGCACGCCAGCCAAGTGCCGGATTTTCCTCTTCCGCTGCGCGGAAATAGGGGACGACCTTGTCGCCGCCGATGTCGAGGGTGCGGAAGGTCACGGGCTTGCCGCCCGTCTGCTTCAGCACACTGCGGTAAAACGCTTCCTGTTCTTCCGCCTTCGGCATGGTCGAGGCGATCATGAACTGAAGTTCGGTGCGGAACAGGCCGATGCCTTCTGCCCCCGCCTCGTTCAGATGCGGCAGGTCCACGAGCAGGCCTGCATTCATTTGCAGCGTGATGCGCTTGCCGTCTCTGGTCAGCGGCTCGACGTCCTTCAGCGCCCGGAACTGCGCCTGGCGCCGTGCCCGGAAGCGAACCTTTTCCTCGTAGGCGCGCTGCAGGTCGGCGAGCGGCCGCAAGTGCACCTTGGCATCGTCGCCGTCGATGATGATCGCATCGCGGTTTTCCGCAAGCGCCACCGCGCCCGTCGCCTGGCCAATGACCGGAATGCCCATGGCACGGGCGACGATCACCACGTGGCTGGTGACGGCGCCCTCTTCGAGCACCAGACCGCGCACGTTTTCGCGCGGATAGTCGAGCAGTTCGGCAGCGCCCATGGCACGCGCGACGATCACCGCATCGGTCGGGAAGTCGCTGGCCGAAAGCTTGGCGCCATAGCCGGAAAGCTGGCGCAGCAGGCGGTTGGCCAGATCGTCGAAATCATGCATGCGCTCGCGCAAGTACGGGTCCGTCAGCCGGATCATCCGCGCCTTGGTTTCGCTCTGGACGCGCTCGACTGCCGCCTCCGCCGTCAGGCCGTTGCGGATCGCCTCTTCGAGCTTGCGCACCCAGCCGCGATCATGGGCGAACATGCGGTAGGTTTCGAGCACCGCCCGGTGCTCGCCCTCCATCGACACCTCGCGGCGCGACAGCATGTCGTCGATCGAGATGCGCAGCGACCCCAGCGCTTCGGCAAGTCGCTGCAATTCCTGGTCGGTGTCCTCGTTGAGGAGGTTGGTGACGACGATCCTCGGTTCGTGCAGGACGACATAGCCAAGGCCGATGCCTTCACCATAGCTGTTGCCCTCGATCGAGACGGGACGCGAGAGGTCGAGCTCGAGGCCCGGCTTGGTGATCTTCTTGAGCTCACCGGTCGCCACCATCTCGGCGAGAACCATGGCCGTCGTCTCGAGCGCCTCGACCTCGTCCTCGCGATAGTTGCGCATCGCCTTGTTCTGGACGACGAGAACGCCAAGCGCGCGGCCCGTGCGCAGGATCGGCACGCCGAGGAAGGAGTGGTAGATCTCTTCACCGGTTTCCGGCAGGTAGGTAAAGGCCGGATGCGACTGGGCGTCGGAAAGATTGAGCGGCCGCGCCGAGGCGGCGATCGTGCCGACGAGGCCCTGCCCCATCTTCAATTGCGCCAGGTGGACGGCCGCCTTGTTCAGACCTTCCGTCGCGTAGAGTTCGAGCACGCCGTCGGAACGCAGCACATAGACCGAACACACTTCCGCAACCATGTTCTGCGCGATCTGGCGCACGATACGGTCAAGGCGCTCCTGCGGCTCCAGCGGTTCCGCCATCAACTCGCGCAACCGCTTGAGGAGAACGCGCGGACCTGCGGAAAGGTCTCTCATCGCGTGGGGTCTCCCGAAATAGAGGTGACGGCGGCAAGGGGAAACGCGGGCAAAACCGCCGCGAATCCCAAATCGGTCGTCTGTCGATTAACTCTTATCGAGACCGTAAGCGGAATGCAAAGTGCGAACCGCCAATTCCGCATAGGGACCGTCGATCAGGATCGAAATCTTGATCTCGGAAGTGGTGATCGCCTTGATGTTGATGCCCTTGTCGGCAAGCGCGCGGAATGCGGACGCGGCGACGCCGGCATGGCTGCGCATGCCGATGCCGATGACCGATACCTTGACGAGGCCGGCCTCGGACTGGACGACGTCGTAACCGATCTTTTCCTTGTTGTCGCCGAGCACCTTCAGTGCCTTGTCGACATCGCCCGACGGAACCGTGAAGGTCATGTCGGTCTTCGAACCGTCCTCGGAGATGTTCTGAACGATCATGTCGACGTTGATATGGGCTTCAGCAAGCGGGCCGAAGATCGCGGCGGAGACGCCCGGCCGGTCGGCGAGACGGCGCAGCGAAATCTGGGCTTCATCCTTGGCATAGGCAATGCCGGTTACGACTTCCTGTTCCACGATCTCATCCTCATCACAAATCAGCGTACCGGGCGGATTGAGAAGGTCACCCATGCCCGGCGCATCGGGGTCTTCGAAAGACGAACGCACGAAGGTGCGGACCTTGTGCACCATGGCGAGCTCGACCGAGCGCACCTGCAGCACCTTGGCGCCGAGCGATGCCATTTCCAGCATTTCCTCGAACGCGATTTTCTTCAGCCGCCGCGCCTTCGGCTCGATGCGCGGGTCGGTCGTATAGACGCCATCGACGTCGGTATAGATGTCGCAACGGTCGGCCTTGACGGCAGCGGCAATAGCAACGGCCGAGGTGTCGGAACCGCCGCGGCCGAGCGTGGCGAGGCGATTATCGGGACCGAGACCCTGGAAGCCGGCAACGACAGCTACCTGGCCCTCGCCCATGCGGCGAATGATCTCGGCGCCGTCGATATCGAGGATGCGGGCAGCGCCATGGGCGTTGTCGGTGCGGATCGGGATCTGCCAACCCTGCCAGGAGCGGGCGTTGATGCCCATCGACTGCAGCGCGATCGAAAGCAGACCGGACGTCACCTGCTCGCCGGAAGCAACGATCGCGTCATATTCGCGGGCATCGTAGAAGGGCGAGTTGGCGCCGGTTGCCTTCGGCATGTTCTGCACCCAGCCGACCAGCTCATTGGTCTTGCCGGACATGGCGGAAACGACGACGGCGACTTCGTGGCCGGCATCGACCTCGCGTTTCACATGGCGGGCGACATTGTGGATGCGGTCCAAATCAGCGACGGAGGTTCCGCCGAATTTCATCACGATGCGTGCCATGTGCCTCTACCGGTACCCAATTTAGCGCGCGCAGGCGCGCGTGACAGGAAAGCCCCCGCCGGCGCCCGACGGTCAAAAAGCTTGGGAGACTTCTCGGACATCGGCAGTCACCGCTTCGGGGAGCGGAAAGTCGCGGCGTCTCTTAGCGGATCAGGGGGCGGCACGCAATGGCAAGCGGACACAGATTCGGACCGCGCCGTGCACCACGACCGGTGCATTTCGCAACAATATTGCCCAGGACAGGAATTCACGGAAACATCCGTACCGATAGACCCCGCAATGCCACGTTGAAAATTACCGGCTTCGATGCTAAAGGTGGCTCGCAACTTGAATTCGAGAAAGGGGGCTGCACGTGATGAGATTTTTCCGGCACCACCGCCAGCGTGGCCCCGTCCAAGCCCTGCAGACGCGTTTGCAGGGCTGACCAGACATCCTTTCGCGAAAATCGCGATCCTATCCCTGGTCTGCCCAGAGTGATGCAGTGCGGAACCGTTTCGGTTTAAGCGCCTGCATCGTCTTCCAATACCGAGCCGACGGCCCGTTGACAGCATGCGTGCTGTTCCGGGTCCAATCATCCGGAAACCCGGCCCGAAGTGCCGCCACGGATGTCTCGTCGTCGCTCGCGCAGTCCAGAGAACGACCATGGCCTTGATCAATATCCGCAACCTCGGTGTCAGCCTGAGCGCACCGCTTTTTTCCAACCTCAGCCTCTCCGTCGCCGCCGGTGACCGTATCGGCATCGTCGCCGCGAATGGCCGCGGAAAGACGACCCTGTTGAAATCGATCGCAGGCAGTTTCGATCCGACCGCCGGGGAAATCACGCGCTCACGCGGCCTGACCATCGGCCATGTCGAGCAGAACGTTGCGGCCGCATTGCTGCCCCTCTCCTTCCACGACGCCGTCCTTTCGGCCCTTCCGGCCGACCAGGCGGAAAACGAGAGCTGGCGCGTCGACATCGTGCTCGATTCGCTCGACGTGCCGGAAGTGCTGCGCCAGCGTGCGGTCTCGGAACTGAGCGGCGGCTGGCAGCGGCTCATGCTTCTCGCCCGCGTCTGGGTCAGCGATCCGGACGCCCTGCTCCTGGACGAGCCGACCAACCACCTCGATCTCGCCAAGATCGCCCGGCTCGAAGCCTGGCTGAACGCCCTGCCGCGCGACGTGCCGGTGCTCGTCGCCAGCCACGACCGCGCCTTCCTGGACGCCACCACCAACCGGACGCTGTTCCTCAGACCCGAGCAATCGCCAATCTTCGCGCTCCCCTATTCGCGGGCGCGCGCTACCCTCGATGAAGTGGACGCCTCCGAGGAGCGGCGCTATCAGCGTGACATGAAGGTGGCGCAACAGCTTCGCCGCCAGGCCGCCAAGCTCAACAACATCGGCATCAATTCCGGCAGCGATTTGCTGACCGTGAAGACGAAACAGTTGAAGCAGCGAGCCGAACGGCTGGAGGACGCGGCGAAACCGGCGCATCAGGAGCGCTCCGCCGGCGCGATCCGGCTCGCCAACCGCGGCACCCACGCCAAGATCCTGGTGACAATGGACGACGTCCCGGTCGAAACGCCGGACGGCACGGCGCTCTTCCGCACCGGCAAGCGCTGGATCTGCCAGGGCGATCGCATCGTGCTCTTGGGCGAAAACGGCGCCGGCAAGACGCGGCTCGTCAACCTGATCCGTGCCGCGATCGAGGAGCCCGGCCGCGCGCCAGATACACTGAAGGCGACGCCTTCGCTGGTGCTCGGCTACAGCGACCAGGCGCTTGCCGGGCTTTCGGACGACGAGACGCCGCTTGCCGCCCTCTCCCGCCGCTTTTCGCTCGGCGATCAGCGGGCGCGCACCTTCCTTGTCGGTACCGGTGTCGGCATCGACATGCAGGAGAAGGCAATCGGCCGACTCTCCGGCGGCCAGAAGGCGCGCCTCGCCATGCTGGTATTGCGCCTGAAGGAGCCTAACTTCTACCTGCTCGACGAGCCGACCAACCATCTGGACATCGAGGGCCAGGAGGCACTCGAGGCGGAGTTGCTGAAACACGAGACGAGCTGCCTTCTGGTCTCCCACGACCGCAGCTTCGTGCGCAATGTCGGCAACCGCTTCTGGCTGATCGAAAAGCGCCGGCTCGTCGAAGTCGAGGACCCGGAAGACTTCTTCGCCTCAGCTGCGGCGAGCGAACTCGGCTAGCGATCGCGCAAGCGAACCCGATGGCACCCGTGACGCCCGCGATGAGCGGGCGTCACCTTCTGCATCGTAGCTAGGAAGGCGGCCGGGCGATCACGCAGGCGACCTCGCCGCCGTCGAAGACGTGCGTCGACCGAGCCTCGACGTTCCACCGATGGCGAAGAACTGCCGCTTCGATCCGCGCGCCAACCTCATCCGCACCCGTGGACGGCTCGTCGTGAAAGAGAAAGAGGCGCCCTTCCGGCTTCAACAGCCGTACCAGCGCAGCAAACTCACGCGTGGGATCGCCCCGCGTAAAGACGCCGACGCGGATCGCAAACACCTTGTCGAAGCGGCGATGATCCAGATCGAGTGAGCGAAGGTCCGCGACCTGCACGATGGCCCGCCCGGCAGCAAGGTGTGCAGCATTTCGGCGCATTGCCGCCGCGACCATGGTGGCCGATCGATCGATGGCTACAATCCCCCCGTCGACAAGCCGCTCGCAAACCTTGGTCACTGCAACGCCGTGACCGCAGCCGATTTCGAGCAGCTGATCAGAAGGCTTCGGCGCAACGACAGCGACTGCCCAGTCGATCCTGCCAAGCGCCATGAATTCCCCCATCCGCCGCAGATCCTAAGAATGCTAGCACGGCGAAGAGCCATGCCGCGAATCAATCTGGTTCGAAAGATAAACCACTTGCAAAACTATATCAGTTTTGCCAATCTTCCCCATGCCAGGACATGCAGCAACGGAGAGAGACAATGCGCAGGGTCATCATGTGGGACATGGTCAGCGTCGACGGCTTCTTCGAAGCACCGGGGCATGACATCGGTTGGTTCGTCTTCGAGGACGAACTCGCCGCCTATATCGGCGAAACGCAACTCGAAGCGGACACTTTGCTCTTCGGCCGCGTGACCTATGAAATGATGGCGGCCTATTGGCCGTCCGCCGAAGGTAACATCGCCACCTTCATGAACGGCGTCGAGAAGTTCGTCTTCTCGCGCACGCTGACATCCGCCGATTGGCACAGGACGACACTCTTGACCGGCGACGCCGCCAAGGAAGTCGAACGGCTGAAGCAACGCGATGGCGGCACGATCTTCGTTTTCGGCAGTGCGGACTTCGCTGCAGGGCTGATCGCGAAGGGCCTCGTCGATGAGTATCGTCTCGGCATCAATCCGGTGCTTCTGGGCAACGGCGTGCCCCTGTTCAAGCCGGGGTTGAAGCGAACGGAACTCAAATTGACCCACTCTCGCCCACTGAAATCGGGCGTGGTCATCCTGCACTACCAGCCGCAGGCGGATGCGCAATAGAGCAGGTAGAACAACGCGCCCGCCTGACCTGCGCCCATCTGGCCCAGCGTCGGCTCTTGACTTCCCTGCCCGATCGTCCGACTTCACCAGAGACGATGCAAGGAGACGGCGACATGAGCGAGACCGCACGCACGACGATCGACCAGAGCGAGGTAGACCGGTTCTCCGCCATGGCTGCGGAGTGGTGGGACCCGACCGGCAAGTTCCGGCCGCTGCACAAGTTCAATCCCGTTCGCCTTGCCTACATTCGCGACAAGGTGGCCGAACATTTCGGTCGCGATCCCAAGGGCCCGCAACCGCTGAAAGGTCTGCGGCTGCTCGATATCGGCTGCGGCGGCGGCCTCCTGTCCGAGCCGATGGCGCGCATGGGTGCAGACGTCCTCGGCGCCGACGCCTCAGAGAAAAACATCGGCATCGCCAAGACGCATGCGGCCGGGAGCGGCGTGGCGGTCGACTATCGCGCTGTGACCGCGGAAGCGCTCGCCGAAGCCGGCGAGAGTTTTGACATCGTGCTCAATATGGAAGTGGTCGAGCACGTCGCCGACGTCGATTTCTTCATGACCACCTGTGCCCATATGGTTCGACCTGGCGGTCTGATGTTCGTCGCCACGATCAACCGCACCATGAAGGCAGCAGCCCTTGCCATCTTCGCCGCCGAAAACGTGCTGCGTTGGCTGCCGCGCGGCACCCACCAGTATGAAAAGCTGGTACGCCCGGAAGAACTGGAAAAGCCGCTCTCAGCGAGCGGTCTCGAAGTCACTGAACGCACCGGCGTCTTCTTCAATCCGCTCGCCAATCAGTGGAACCTGTCCAAGGATATGGACGTCAACTACATGCTCGTCGCCAAGCGTCCGCTGTAACGCCGCTGGCCGGCTCGTCTGCGGACTCAGCCGATCTCAGACTTGGCCTGCCATTCTCGTTTCAGCAGCGCATAGACGAGTTCGTCGCCCCAGGTGCCGTTGAACCGGTCATTCTCGATCAGATGCGCTTCGCGGCGCATGCCGAGACGTTCGACGACACCAACCGATCCCTTGTTCAGCGCATCGAGCCGGGCAAAAATCCGGTGGAAGTGCAGCGTCGAAAAGCCGAGATCGAGAATGGCGCGCATCGCCTCGGTGGCATAGCCCTTGCCGGCGAATGCCGGATTGAAGATGTAGCCGGTCTCCGCCTGCTCGGCCGCCCGGCTTGCGAGCTTCAGCAGCACCTCGCCAATCAGAGCGCCATCCTCCTGGCGTTCGACCGCGAACACCGCGACATCCCCGTCGTCAGCAAGTTCCGGCGCTGAAGCCTTGGCGAACTTCGCTCGCGCAGCCGTCTCGTCCAGCGGTTCTTGATAGAGATAGCGATAGACGTCCGGCAGCCGGTGATAGGCGAAGAAGGCTGCAAAATCGTCGGGCACAAATGGCCGGATGACGAGGCGATCGGTGGAAATGCGAAGCTCGGACAAAGTCATTGGCTGAAAAATCTCCCGTTGCGAAGCCGCGAGGTGGGAAGCAAGACGTTGTTTTTAAAGAGCAGGTAGCAAATAACGCGAACCCGAGGCGCCAATAGACCGCGCGTCAGTTGACCTCGTCAGGCAAGATCGGCAGCGGCGCGACCGCAATTCCTTCCTCAAGCAGCGCCACAGCCTCTTTCGCCGTCGCCTTACCAATCAAGCCGCGTTCTTCCGCTTCGCCGTAATGGATCTTGCGCGCTTCCTCGGGAAAGCGCTCGCCAACGTCCTCGGCGTTCTCGCGCACGGTCTTCACCAGTTCGCGGATCTTGGCGATCGTTTCTTTCTGCGCCTGATCCATGATCACCGCCCGCGTCGCTTCCTTCTTGCGCGCGGTCGCGACCGAAGGCGCCATCAGTTGCTTGGCAACGGACGTTGAATTGCAGGTGGGACAGGAAACCAGCTTGCGGTCGACCTGGCGGTCAAAATCGTCACTCGACGAAAACCAGCCTTCGAAGGCGTGGCCGTTGTCGCAGGAAATTGTATAGCGGATCAAGCGGCAACGCCTCCCTTCCCGGTTGGCACCACTTCATCGAGCACGAAACTGCGGGCGTTCTTCAAGTTCGGTATCTTTGCGCGTGCCGCATGCACGGCGGCGACATCAATTTCGGCAAGCACGATCGCCTCGCCGCTCGGTCCGGCCGAAGCAAGCACCCTGCCCCAGGGATCGACGATCATCGAATGGCCGAAGGTCTCGCGCCCGTCCTCATGCGTGCCGCCTTGCGCCGCGGCGATGACGAAGAGACCGTTCTCGATCGCACGGGCGCGAAGGAGGATTTCCCAATGCGCCTCGCCGGTCTGGCGCGTGAAGGCGGCGGGAACCGACATGATCTCGGCGCCGGCGACCGCCTGTTGCCGGAAGAGCTCCGGGAAGCGCACGTCGTAGCAGATGGTGAAACCAAGCTTGCCGACGTCGAGATCGGCAATGCGTGCCGTGCCGCCGGGCTGATAGGCAGCACTTTCCCGCCAGCTTTCGCCGTTGTCGAGGTCAACATCGAACATGTGGATCTTGTCATAGTCGCAGATCTTGTGACCATCTGGTCCGAACAAGAGGCCGCGATTGGCGATCTTGCCGTCGGCAAGCGCGATCGGCGTCGAGCCGACATGGAGGTAGATCCCGAGTTCACCGGCGAGCTTCGCCGCTGCACCGGCAATGATGTCGTTCGCCTCATCTTTCAGGATCGCGCGCAGAGCCGCCCGGTCCCGCTGGAGCGCGCCGGTCATTTCCGGCGTCTGGACATAGATCGCCCCTTGAGCCGCCGCCTCGCGCACCAGCCGGACCATCGTCTCCGCGTTGTCTAGCGGATCGACGCCGGAGCACATCTGAATGGCTGCAGCCTTGAAGGTCATCGTCGTTCTACTCCTGGTGCACGCGGCCAACACAGCCTCGCGTTGGCGATGTGCGAAACGTCAGATCCGCCTCAGGCCGCCAGCAGCGCATCGAGTTTGCCGGCGCGTTCCAGCGCGTGCAGATCGTCACAGCCGCCGACATGAATGTCATTGATGAAGATCTGCGGGAAGGTCGAGCCGCCATGCGCCTTTTCGATCATCACCTGCCGCACCTTCGGATCATAGGTTGCGTCATGTTCGAGAAAGGGCACGCCCTTGGTTTCCAATAGTTTCTTGGCCGCCGAACAATAACCGCAGAACTGACGCGTATAAATGACCACTGAAGCCATGATCCTCAATCGCTCCTTCACCGGCCACCGTGCCGGATAACTGATTGTCATATAAGACCGGATATGGCTCTTGCAAAGGTCAAAACCGTGACCGGCCCGGCTCCCGCCCGCTTCAGCGCACGGGTCGCTGCAGAGACGGTTGCACCGGTCGTATATACATCGTCGACGAGAACCACGCTGTTCCCACGGAGACCCGCCTTGCCGTCTTCCGAGACCGCGAAGGCACCGCGCACATTGTCCTCACGTGCCTGCCGGGCAAGGCCCACCTGCCGGCTTGTGCGTCGGATACGCTTGAGCACATCGGGTTGATAAGGCCTGCCGGAGAGCCGCGCGATGGCCCGTGCCAGTTCCGCCGATTGGTTGAACCGACGCCTCCAGAGCCGAAAGGCGTGCAATGGCACCGGGATGATCGCATCGGCCGAGGCAACCGCACCGTCACTCGCCCGGATCATCCATTCCGCCATCATCGGCGCAAGATCGGTGCGATCGCGATATTTCAGCCCGTGCACCAGATCACGGGCAATGCCCTCATGGATTGCCACCGACCGCAGACGGTCGAAGGCCGGCGGATTGGCAATGGCTTCGGGCGAAACCGAGCCCGGCCCATGGTCGACCGAAAAGGGCGTCCCGAGAATATCGCAAAAAGGGCGCTCGATCAGCGGCAACGTCGACCAGCAAGGAGCGCAAACCGCGCGATGGCTGCCTACCATCCGGCCGCAACCGCAGCAGACCGGCGGATAGACGAGATCGACCGCCCCGGAGACGAGCCCCCGCAGCACCCACCCCCACCCTTCCTCCGGAAACAGCGGTCTCTCCCATGCCATGCTGTTGACTTTGAACCTCCGAAGGTCTTTTTGCTGGCCAGCTTGCGGAGACAGTATCGTGGAAAAAATCTTTGACCAGAGCCTCGTCGAGGCACATCGGGCAAGGGCGCTCAGAAACGCCGATCCGAAGGCCGGTTTCCTTCTCGATATCGTCGCCCAGGAACTCGCCGAACGCGTCAGCGTGGTCGAACGTCACTTCGATCGCGCGCTGGAGTTGCACGGCTACACCGGGCAAACGGCCCACCATCTCATGGCAACGGGCAAGGTCGGTGCCGTCGAGCGCGTGGAAACGGATGCGCGATTTGGTTCTGCGCAAGCACCGGTAACGATCGCCTCGCTTGAAGAGGTTCCGGGCGAACCGGAAAGCTTTAACCTGGTGGTTTCGCCACTCTCCCTACACCTGACCAACGACACGCCGGGCGCCTTCATCCAGGTTCGTCGGGCGCTGAAGCCCGACGGGCTTTTTCTCGCCGCCATCCCGGGCAGCGGTACGCTGCAGGAACTGCGCGAAGCGCTCCTAGCCGCCGAGGCGGAATTGACGGGCGGAGCCAGTCCGCGGGTCATCCCCTTCGCCGATGTCCGCGATGTGGGCGCGCTGCTGCAACGCGCCGGCTTCGCGCTGCCGGTCACGGACACCGAAACCTATACGGTGCGTTACGATTCACTGTTTGCGCTGATGCGCGACTTGCGCGCCATGGGCATGGCCAGCCCGCTCACTGCCCGAAGCCGCCTGCCCGTTTCGCGTCGCTTCTTCCTGCGGGCCGCGGAAATCTATGCCGAACGCTTCTCCGATCCGGACGGCCGCGTCCGCGCGACATTCTCGGTGATCTATCTGTCCGGATGGGCGCCGCATGAAAGCCAGCAGAAGCCGTTGAAACCGGGCTCCGCGAAGCAGCGGCTGTCGACAGCGCTCGGCACCAAGGAACAACCGCTTTAACAAGGGCGGTCGTGTTTGCCCCGAACTCAGGCCCCCTGAAAAGCCGTCGCGACGGAGTTGTAGACGGCTGAGAGGACGTTGCCGATCTGTTCGGCCCCGAGGATCACGCTCAGGGAGACGATGGCGGCGATGAGCGCGTACTCGATTGCGATACCAGCGCTTCTATCGCGAAACAGGCGTTTCAGCTTTTCCATGCTCCCCAGTCCGGTTCGTGTTCAGTCCGAAACGTGCGGCAGCAGCCGAAAACCGGAGGCGTTCGGGTCAGCACCCGCTCTTGCGACCGTCCGCATCGATGATGCAGACCGCACCGGGCATCTCCTGCAGCACGCTACGCCGTACCGTATAGCGCTTGGTGGTCCCGCTCGAGGGGATGGAGCCGGTGGAAATATTGTCGTAGTCGACGGGCGTATTGGCCATGATGCGCCTGTCGTTCTTCGAAGACAGCATCGGCGTCAGGATCAGCGTCAGCGCGATCACTGCCGTTCCAAACAGCAGGGACAGATTGAGCACACCCGTCCGGCGGGACTGATTAGTCACCAGATCCTTTTCCTGAACCGTGCTCCAGAAATCGTCGTCCACCATCCCAGCCTCACAAACGCACAAAGCACGGCGAACGCAAGCGCCCTTCCCAAGCTTGGTTCCACCGCACTGCCTGAAATCAGTACGCCGTTCACCAACAATGCGTACCGAAAATGAATTGAGCTATCTTTGCGCGAGGGAGATAAACGATCGATTAATAATCAATCAGATTTCGGGTAGGTTCAGAGCAAATCCATAAGAAATGGTATCAACGGCTCGTCAGCCGGCGGCATCGGGTAGTCGCGCAGGGCCTTTGGCCTGACCCATTTGATCGCTTGGCCCTCGCGTCCGGTCGCCACCCCTTCGTAGCGCCGGCAGACATAGAGCGGCATCAGCAGATGGAAGTCCTCATAGGTGTGGCTGGCGAAGGTCAGTGGCGCGAGGCACGCGACCTTGGTGCGGATGCCGAGTTCCTCGTCCAACTCACGGATCAGGGTTTCCTCGGGCGTCTCGCCGGCTTCGACCTTGCCGCCCGGAAACTCCCAAAGACCCGCAAGCGACTTTCCTTCCGGCCGTTGCGCCAGCAGAATGCGGCCGTCGCTGTCGACCAGGGCGCAGGCGGCGACGAGGACGATCTTCTTTCCGCTGACGTTCATGGCCTCAAGCCCCCGGCGTTCTGTAGATGTAGCTGTAGACCTCGGAGAAACCGGCACCGCGATAAAGCGCCAGCGCCGCGCTGTTTTCCGCCTCGACCTGCAGCCAGGCCTTTTTTGCTCCCCGCAGCCGCGCCCAGCGCAGGCAGACATCGAGCATCGCCTTGCCGACACCCTTCCCGCGAACCCGCTCGTCCACGGCAAACTGCATGATGCCGGCGAGGTCGTTGTCCTGCACGACGAGTGCCACGGCGGTCGGCCCGGTCTCGGCATCTTCAAACAGGAAGAGGCCGCTTTCCGGCTTGATCGCATTGATGATCTCGGTAAGCGCCGCCTTCCTCTTCGGATCGCCCTTGGCGATGCCGATACAGGCATCGACGAAGCGACCGACGTCCTTGATCGGCAGGTGATCGATGCCGTCGCCGAATTCACGCTCGGCAAGATCGGCCGTCATCACCAGGCTGCGGCTGAATGCCGTCCAGCCTTCGGCATCCATATGGGCAACGAGTTGCGGCGGCGTCAGCGGCGTCTGGCGCACGGTCAGGGGCCGGCCATAGTCCGCAAAGCGCCTGGCCGCCTTTTCAAGGCGCACTGGAATATCGCGATAGTCGGATGGATCGAGCGGGTTGACGGAGTTGAGACGCTTGGAATCATGGCCCGCGTTGAGCCGGATCAGCCAGCTGCCGTCATAGTGCACCGATGCTGCCGGCCAGGCCCGGAAGCCCACGGCCTCGAGACGGCGCACGCTCGGAAGATCCACCATTACCACTTCCCCACCTTCGGCCGCGACGTTGCCCGCCGGCCGAGCATCACTCGATGTCATTTTGCTACCTCTCGCCAGTCCGGGATACCAGACTGCTTACGATCGCTCGACCGGAGCCTCAGCTGCGGTAATCGCCGTTGATCTCGACATATTCCTTCGTAAGGTCGCAGGTATAGACCGTGGCGCGACCGGAGCCGAGGCCGATATCGACGCGGATGGTGATGTCCTCGGCCTTCATGACGGCAGTGGCAGCCGCTTCCGAATAGGTCGGATCGCGCTCGCCTTCGACGGCCACCCGCACATCGCCGAACCAGATCGCCAACCGATCGCGTTCCGCCATCTCGCCTGATTTGCCGACGGCCATGACCACGCGGCCCCAATTGGCGTCTTCGCCAGCAACCGCCGTCTTCACCAGCGGCGAATTGGCGATCGAGAGCGCGATGCGCTTGGCGGCTGCGTCGTTTTCAGCACCTTCCACGGTGACTTCGACCATCTTGCGCGCGCCTTCACCATCGCGCACCACCTGGAGCGCCAGATCGCGCAGCAGGTCGTTGAGCGCGACGCGGAAGGCGTCGAGGCGCGCATCGGCCGCGTCGGAGATTGCCGGCTGCCCGTCGGCTGCCGCCGCACCCGTTGCAAAAAGCATCAGCGTGTCGGAGGTCGACGTGTCGCTGTCGACCGTGACCGAATTGAAGGTCGGGCCGACGCCCGCGGAAAGCAGAGCCTGCAGTGCGGCCGGCGCGATGTCTGCATCGGTGACCACGAAGGAGAGCATCGTTGCCATGTCGGGCGCGATCATGCCGGCGCCCTTGGCAATACCGTTGATCGTGACCTTGACGCCACCGATTTCGGCCATGCGGGTCGCAACCTTCGGATAGGTATCCGTCGTCATGATCGCCTTGGCGGCTTCGAACCAGAAATCTTCCTTGCCGGCAACGGCCAGATCGTCGAGCACGCCCGCAAACTTGGTCGCATCCAGCGGTTCGCCGATGACGCCGGTCGAAGCGAGGAACACTTCGCTCTCCGCACAGCCGACTGCCTTCGCCGCAGACTTTGCAGTCAATTCCGTGGCTTCGCGTCCCTTCTTGCCGGTGAAGGCATTGGCGTTGCCGGAGTTGACGACGACAGCGCGCGCGATGCCGCCGGCAAGGTTCTGGCGGCAGAAATCAACAGGAGCAGACGGGCACTTGGAGCGGGTGAAAACACCGGCTGCAGCGGCCGGCTTGTCGAACACCATCATCAGCACGTCGGTACGGTTCTTGTACTTGATGCCGGCGGCAGCGGTCGCCATGCGGACACCGCGGACGGAAGGCATTTCGGCGAAGGTTTTCGGAGCAAGCGGAGAAACGGAGCCGGACATGGGAAACCTGCTGTGACGTGTTGGGGCCAAAGCATTTCCAGGAAAAGTGCGTAGCGGTTTTCCGTCAGGAAATGCGTAAGAACAAAGACCTGGAGCGGTTTACAACCGAAGCTGCTCCAGATCTATCTTGCGACAAATGCCCGAACGGTTTTCACCGCCGGGCATCGACAAAAAGCGGTGATGGCAGGTCCCGCGAGCGGCAGGGCCTGCCAATCGAAATTACTTGGCTTCCTGCGCCTTGTTGGCCTCGTCATAGGCCTTCTTCAAAGCGGGATCGGAAATCTCGACGCCTGCGTCCTTTTTGGCGGCAGCAAGCAGCTCAACGTATTTGTCACGCATGACAAGCTGACGAACCTGCGGCTCGACCTGCTCCAGCGGCGGCGGGGCCTGCGGGCGCTTGTCTTCGACCAGGATCACGTGGAAGCCGAACTGGGTCTTGACCGGAGTCTTGGTGTAGGCACCCTTGTCGAGTGCGAAGACAGCTGTATCGAATTCCGGCACCATGCGGCCCTTGGTGAAGTAGCCGAGGTCGCCGCCGTCGTCCTTGTTCGGATCGGTCGACTTCGCCTTGGCGAGATCGACGAAGCTCTTGCCGGCGTCGAGTTCCTTGATGATTTCCTTGGCCTCATCCTCGGTCTTGACCAGGATGTGGCGTGCCTTCACCTCTTCCTGCACCGGGATCGCGGCGATCTCCTTGTCGTAGCGCGCCTTCACCTCTTCC
The DNA here is from genome assembly GCF_052044935.1 of Ensifer sp. 22460. NCBI lineage: Bacteria > Pseudomonadati > Pseudomonadota > Alphaproteobacteria > Hyphomicrobiales > Rhizobiaceae > Ensifer > Ensifer sp. 22460. Next base: position 391,368 of record NZ_JBQENZ010000002.1, on the reverse strand, counting down.
TTGGTGATGGCGTCGACGACATGCTTCTTGAAGTAGGCATTGTGCAGTTCGCGCTCGGTCAGGTAGGCGACGCGCTGCTTGAAGGCCGCATCATCCTGCAGGCCTTCCTTTTCGGCAGTGTTCGAAAGGAGCTTGACGTCGATGATCGCCGAGAGGGCGGCGGCGCGCTTCTGCTCCTCCGGCATCTGCTGCAGCTGCGGGTCGAGACCGCCCAGCGCCAGCGTGAGCTCGGACTGGCGCACTTCCTCGCCGCCAACCTTGGCGATCACCGGATCGGCGTCTTCCGCGCGCGCGCCACCATGAACGGCCATCGCCGCAACCAGTGCCGCGGCGGCCAGGGTTTTCAACTTGGACATGCTCACTAACCTTTCACATTAGCCTTCGGCGCAATTACCTGCGACTTGTAGCGGCTGCACACCACCAGAATGTGGCGGTTCTGTAGCCGTCCGGCAGTGCAAGTGCGTTGACATAATTCGACCCCCCTCTTATCTGTCACGCAACCTCGCGTCCAGAACAGTTTCCGGGCGTTTCACGGCATTGCGCGGTTTTCGCGGCGCGGCCATGAGACCTAAGGCAACAAAAAAGAAAGGACCATTCGTATGGTCAGTCTCGGCGGCCTAGCCCGCAAGTTGTTTGGTTCCGCCAATGAACGTCGCGTGCGCGGCTACAAGGCTCGGGTGGACGCCATCAACGCACTTGAAGCCGAAACGAAGGCTTTGTCGGATGAGGCACTCGCCGCCAAGACCGTGGAATTCCGCCAGCAATTCGCCGACGGCAAGACGCTCGATGACCTGCTGGTACCGGCTTTTGCTGTTGCTCGCGAAGCCGCCCGCCGCGTGCTCGGCCTGCGTCCCTTCGACGTTCAGCTCATCGGCGGCATGATCCTGCACGAGCGCGCGATCGCCGAAATGAAAACCGGTGAAGGCAAAACCCTCGTCGCGACGCTTCCGGTCTATCTGAATGCACTCGCCAGCAAAGGCGTACATGTCGTTACCGTCAACGACTACCTCGCCCAGCGCGACGCCGGCACCATGGGCCGCGTCTACAGCTTCCTCGGCATGACGACGGGCGTCATCGTCCACGGTCTCACCGACGAGCAGCGCCGCGACGCCTACGCCTGCGACATCACCTACGCGACCAACAACGAACTCGGCTTCGACTACCTGCGCGACAACATGAAGTACGAGCGCGGCCAGATGGTCCAGCGCGGCCACTTCTTCGCGATCGTCGACGAAGTGGACTCGATCCTCGTCGACGAAGCGCGCACGCCGCTGATCATCTCCGGCCCGCTCGACGACCGCTCGGATCTCTACAACACGATCAACGAGTTCATTCCGCTGCTTTCGGCCGAGGATTACGAAATCGACGAGAAGCAGCGCTCGGCCAACTTTTCGGAAGACGGCACGGAGAAGCTCGAAAACCTTCTGCGCGAGGCGGGTCTTCTCAAGGGTGAATCGCTCTACGACATCGAAAACGTCGCGATCGTCCACCACGTCAACAACGCGCTCAAGGCCCACAAGCTGTTCCAGCGCGACAAGGACTATATCGTTCGCAACGGCGAGATCGTCATCATCGACGAGTTCACCGGCCGCATGATGCCGGGACGGCGCTATTCCGAAGGCCAGCACCAGGCGCTCGAAGCCAAGGAAAAGGTGCAGATCCAGCCTGAGAACCAGACGCTCGCCTCGATCACCTTCCAGAACTACTTCCGCATGTATTCCAAGCTTGGCGGCATGACCGGTACGGCCTCCACCGAAGCGGAAGAGTTCGGCAACATCTACGGCCTCGAAGTGATCGAAGTGCCGACCAACCTGCCGATCAAGCGTATCGACGAGGACGACGAGGTCTATCGTACGCAAGGCGAAAAGCTGAAGGCGATCATCGACGAGATCAAGTCGGCGCACGAGCGTGGCCAGCCGATGCTGGTCGGAACGACCTCGATCGAAAAGTCCGAACAGCTTGCCGACCTCCTGAAGAAGTCCGGCTTTGCGAACTTCCAGGTGCTGAACGCGCGCTACCACGAGCAGGAAGCCTTCATCGTCGCCCAGGCCGGCGTGCCGGGCGCGGTCACGATCGCCACCAACATGGCCGGCCGCGGTACCGACATCCAGCTCGGCGGCAACATCGACATGCGCATCCAGCAGGAACTCTCGGAAATCGAGCCCGGCCCGGAGCGCGACCAGCGCATCGAGGCGATCCGCGCCGAAGTGCAGAAGCTGAAAGAGCAGGCGCTCGCTGCCGGAGGCCTCTACGTTCTCGCGACCGAACGTCACGAAAGCCGCCGCATCGACAACCAGCTTCGCGGCCGTTCCGGCCGTCAGGGCGACCCGGGCCGCTCCAAGTTCTACCTGTCGCTTCAGGACGACCTGATGCGCATCTTCGGCTCTGACCGCATGGACAGCATGCTGCAGAAGCTGGGTCTCAAGGAAGGCGAAGCGATCGTCCATCCCTGGATCAACAAGGCGCTCGAGCGCGCACAGAAGAAGGTCGAAGCGCGCAACTTTGACATCCGTAAGAACCTCCTGAAATACGACGACGTGCTCAACGACCAGCGCAAGGTGATCTTCGAGCAGCGTATCGAGCTGATGGATGCCGAAAGCGTCACCGAAACCGTGACCGACATGCGCACCGAGGTCATCGAGGACATGGTCGGCAAGCGCATTCCAGCGAAGGCCTATGCCGAGCAGTGGGACGTCGAGGGCCTCAGGGCCGACGTGCAGCAATACCTCAATCTCGATCTGCCGGTCGTCGAATGGGCGGCCGAAGAAGGCATCGACGAGGCCGATATCCTCGAACGCGTCACCACCGCCGCCGAGAAGGAAGCCGCAGATCGCGCGGAACGTTTCGGTCCGGAGATCATGCAGTATGTCGAGCGCTCCGTCGTGCTGCAGACGCTCGACCATCTCTGGCGCGAGCATATCGTCAACCTCGATCACCTGCGCTCGGTCATCGGCTTCCGCGGCTACGCACAGCGTGACCCGCTGCAGGAATACAAGTCCGAGGCTTTCGAACTGTTCCAGGCCCTGCTCGGCAACCTGCGCCAGGCGGTAACCGCACAACTCATGCGCGTCGAACTGGTGCGCGAAGCAGCCGAAGCGCCGCAGCCGGCACCGCCGGTCATGCACGGCCACCATATCGACCCGTTGACGGGCGAAGACGACTTTGGTGGCGACGGTGGAACGCTTCTGGCCACGGCCCCCGTGCAGCGCGATGCGAGCGATCCGTCGAGCTGGGGCAAGGTCTCGCGCAACGAACTCTGCCCCTGCGGCTCCGGCAAGAAGTACAAGCACTGCCACGGCATCTACGAGGCATAAGAGACGCAGGATAAAAGTGCGGGTTTCTCCGCTCCCGGGTTCCTTACAGGAAATGCCGCCTTCGGGCGGCATTTTCGTTTCCGGTAGCGCGCTTCCTGGAGCGCGCGGGATGCTCTAGCGATCGAACGACTTGGCGTAGGTGATCAGGTTTTCGAGCGCGCGAATGCCCGTGTTGTTGATGTGGCGGCGGCCGAGCGTGGTGTCGATGCGGAAGGCGATGTCTTCCGCATTCGCCGCCTTCAGATCAGCGAGCCGTTCAATGCCGGTCTCCTCGAGACAGCCGACCATGCGCCAGCCGATGGATTTCGCCCGCATCATCCGTTCTCGCTCACTGTCGCTTTTCGGCATTGCCTCGTCCCGCCAATACAACCGCGCTGAACCGTTTGTTAACGCTGTTCTGGCAGTACTGAAGCCCTGTATTGCGTAATCTCAGGGTGTTCTCGTGTTCATGGCGGTATGTCAAACGGCCGGACGAATGCTGCCGTCGGCGCTGAGACACCGCCTGTCCGCGCTGATCGGCGCAGTTGCCGCTATTCTGACCGGCACCGACATGAAGAACACGGCCCGCCGGATGGCGCTCGTCGCCTTCGCGGTTCGCATTTTCAGCGCCGCCATCGCCTTTCTGTCGCAGATCATCCTCGCCCGGATGATGGGCGAGTTCGAATACGGCATCTTCGTCTTCGTCTGGGTGCTGGTGATCCTCTTCGGCAGCCTCTCCTGCGTCGGTTTCCATTCCGTCGTGATCCGTTTCCTGCCGGAGTATCAGGCGACTGCGGCGCTCGACGAGATTCGTGGCGTAACGACGACAGTGCGCGTTTTCGCCCTCACCTCCGCCACCACGGTCGCCGTCGTCGGTCTGCTCGGCCTCTGGCTCTTTTCGGCGCACATCGACGCCTATTACCTCGTGCCGCTCTATCTCGGCCTCTTCACCCTGCCGATGATCGCCCTTGGCGACGTGATGGACGGAACCTCGCGGGCCCATGGCTGGGCGCTCTCCGCCCTGAGCCCCACTTTCATCATCCGCCCCCTGCTGGTGCTGGCATTCATGGTGCTGGCAGTCACGGCAGGCGCGCCCCACACGGCGCAAACGGCCATGGTCGCGGCCATGGCGGCCGCCTATGTCACAACCGTCTCGCAGTTCCTCGTGCTGACCTATCGTCTCCGCTCGCGCTATGTGGAAGGGCCGCGGCGGATCGAGCTTGGCCGCTGGCTCCGGGTTTCGATCCCCATCTTCCTGGTCGATGGCTTCGGCTTCCTGCTGACCAATTCCGACGTCGTGATCGTCGGCCTCTATCTCGATCCCGAGGACGTCGCGATCTACTTCGCAGCCGCCAAGACCATGGCGCTGGTGCACTTCGTCATGTTCGCCGTCAAGGCGGCAACGGGCCCACGCGTTTCGAACGCCATGGCCCGTGACCGCAGGCAGCTCGCGGGCATCGCGATCGAAAGCGCGCGTTGGGCCTTCTGGCCGTCGCTCCTGGTTGGCGCGCTGGTGCTGCTGGCGGGCCCCTTCCTGCTTTCGCTCTTCGGGCCGGCCTTCGTCACCGGCATGCCCTTGATGATGATCCTCTTTGGCGGCATTCTCGCCAAGGCCTTCGTCGGCCCGGCGGAAACGCTTCTGACGATGGCGGGCCAGCAGACGCTCTGCGTGATCCTCTACGCCGGCGCGCTGGTGGCCAACATCGCACTCAACCTGAGCCTCATCCCTCTCCTCGGACTGACCGGCGCTGCTCTTGCAACCGCAGGTGCAATGTTCTTCGAGGCGATGTTGCTGCATATCGCCGTCCGGCGTACCTTCGGCTTCGCGCTCTTCGCCTTCGCGAGCGTGCGGGCCGGCAATGATAACAACGGGGCTGTCCATCCATGATCGGCAATACCAATCTTCCGAGCGATGCAAACAGTCGGGCCGCCCGGGTCCTTGGCGGGCTGGCACAGCCTGGCGATGCGGGCCCGACCGCGGAGCATTTGATCGAGGTCGGCCGCCCTGGACGCCATCTCGCCATCTACCCGGCCAAGGCCGGCTACGAGTTGCAGCGCGAGCTCGACTTCCTGTCGAACCGGGCACTGGAGCCGAACGTCTTCTTCACCGGCCGCTTCCTTGCACCGGCGATGCCCCGCCTCGAAGAACGGGTGATCCGGCTCGCCATCATGCGCGACAACGACGAGCGTCGCAGCCGCTTGCGGTTCCTGATGCCGTTCTCGATCGAAAAGCCCGGCTTCTCAATCGGTGCGCCGATCATCCGCGCCTGGTCGAACCCCTTCGGTCCGCTCGGCGTCCCGCTTCTTGACGCTGAAGACGCGGCAGAAACCATCGACAACCTGTTCGAAGCCTTTACCGCGCCCTCGACCGGCCTGCCCTCAGTGCTCGTCCTTCCCGACATGCGCCTCAACGGCAAGGTGGCCCGCCTCACCCGCGCCGTCGCCATCGGCCGCAACCTGCCACTGACGGTGACCGACACCTTCAGCCGCCCCATGCTCGAAAGCCTGCTCGACGGTCCGACCTATCTGCGCAACGCCATCAGCCCAGCGCATTTCCGCGAGCTGCGGCGGCAGTGGAACAACCTCGCAAAAGAAGGCGCGCTCACCTATTCGGTCGCCCGCCAACCCGCCGAAGTCCGCTTGCGCATGGAGGAATTCCTGGCGCTCGAAGCATCGGGATGGAAGGGAAAGGGCCGCAGCGCCATGGTGCTCGATCGCTTCCGTGCGGCCTTTGCCCGCGAGGCGATCACCAATCTTGCCGACGGCGACAGTGTGCGCATCCACACGCTCGACCTCGACGGAAGGGCGATCGCATCCATGGTGGTGTTCCTGATGTCGGGCGAGGCCTACACCTGGAAGACCGCGTACGACGAGCGCTATGCCAAGTTCTCCCCGGGCAAGCTGCTGCTGGCGGAACTGACGGAATGGCACCTCGACGATGCCAACATCGCCCGCTCCGATTCCTGCGCCGTGCCGGATCACCCGGTCATGAGCCGGTTCTGGCAGGAGCGCGAGGAAATGGGCACGCTGGTGATCGGCCTGCAGCAAACCCGCGACCGCGAAGTGCGCCAGGTCGCAGCCCAGCTCCACCTCTACCGCAACACCCGCAACATGGCGCGGATCCTGCGTGACAAGATCAAGGCGCTGGCCGGGCGCTAGAGAGGTCCGCTTGGGCACCGCGGGACGTTCGCGACATCACTTGCCGCGCGCCTCCGCTATTGCCTGTTCGCGCAGGAACCGTCTGATAACCTTGCCCGAAGTCGTCAGCGGCAGGCTATCGACGAAGGCGATCTCGCGCGGATATTCGTGCATCGACAGCCGCGTCTTCACCCACTCGCGAACGGACGTGGCGACACGCTCGTCACCAACCACGCCGGGCCGCAGGACGACATAGGCCTTGACGATCTCGGTGCGGACGGGATCCGGCTTGCCGACGGCAGCGGCGAGTTGCACATCCGGATGACCGGCAAGGCAATCCTCGATCTCGCCGGGGCCGATGCGGTAACCCGACGAGGTGATGACGTCATCGTCCCGGCCGAAGAAGGTGAAATAGCCCTCCTCGTCCATCACGCCCTGGTCGCCCGTCGTCATCCAGTCACCGATGAACTTCTTCTCCGTCGCCGCCTCGTTGCCCCAATAGCCGAGGAACATCACCGGATCCGGGCGCTTGACCGCCACCTGGCCGACGCTTCCGGCCGGCAGTTCATGACCTTCGGCGTCGATGATCGCCACCCGGTGGCCCGGTGCCGCCTTGCCCATCGATCCAGGCTTGACGACGCCGAGATCGGCGGCCGAGGAGATGACGATGTTGCACTCGGTCTGGCCGTAGAACTCACTCACTTCGAGGCCGAGCGCCGCCTTTGCCCATTCATAGGTCTCGCGACCGAGAGATTCCCCGGCAGAACCGATGGTCCGGAGGTTGAGGCGATAGCGCTCGCGCGGCTTCTCAACCGCCTTCATCAGCCGGAGCGCCGTTGGCGGAATGAAGGCGTTGCGAACGTCCATCTCCTCCAGGATGCGAAAGGCGGTATGCGGATCGAACTTCTGCGCCGGCGATGACACGACAGGCACACCGTTAAGCAGCGACGGCAAGAGCGCGTTGAGCAGCCCTCCCGCCCAGGCCCAGTCCGCCGGCGTCCACATGCGGTCGCCGGGTTGCGGCAGGAAATGATGATGAAACTCGAAGCCCGGCAGATGGCCGAGCAGCACCCGGTGCCCGTGCAGCGCCCCCTTCGGCGGCCCCGTGGTGCCCGAGGTGTAGATCATCAGCGCCGGATCGTCCGGGCCCGTATCCACCGGCACAAAGCCTTCGGGGTCGCCGGATGCGAGTGATGAAAAGGCGATCGTCCCCGGCTGCGGCTGATCTTCCGCCAGCACGACGAGGCGCAGTTCCGGCAGCCGGTCCCGAATCGCGGCGATGCGCTCGAAGCCGAAACCGTTGGTAACAACCGCCGCGACGCCGGCGTCACGCAGCCGGTACTCGAGCGCTTCGACGCCGAAGAGCAATGCAAGCGGCAAGGCGATCGCGCCGTGCTTGTAGATCGCCGCATGGGCAATCGCCGTTTCGAAGCCCTGCGGCAGGAGAATTGCGACACGTTCGCCCGGCGCAATGCCCTCGCCCACGAGCCCTTGCGCGAAGGCAGAGGATTGTCGGGCAAATTCGCCATAGGTCAGCGCCCGATGCGCGCCATCGGAATCGAAGTGCTGGAGACAGACGCGCTCCGGCTCACGCGCCGCCCAGGCGTCGCTGACGGCAACGCCAATGTTGAACCTCTCCGGGATCTGCCATTGGAAGGCGCGGTAGAGTTCGTCGTAAGTCTCGATTCTCGGTAACATGACACTGCCATGACAGATTTCTGCTGCAGCGCACCTAACACCTTCGCAAGCGACAGTTCAATGACCGGCGCGGCAAGCACTGGCCAAGGCGCGTCCAAGCCGGAAACATCGGTCGGGGATGATGTCTGTGAATTCGGGTGGTGTGGTGGTGCCCCATGCCGGGGTCGAACCAGCACTCCTTTCGGAACTCGATTTTGAGTCGAGCGCGTCTACCAATTCCGCCAATGGGGCTCAGGGAAGTGCGATATCAGCGGCTCGGATTTACACGAAGGTTTTCACTGCGGTCAACCATCATTTTCAGCATGCCCCGATGACAATCACGAAAGCGTGCGGACCTGTCGCGGCTACCGCGATTTACAGGGCGCGCGATCCTGCCTAAGAAGGCGCCATCCAGTTTGCACTGCGGCATGTGTCGGTTCCGAGCTGCCGCCCGCGAGGTATAGATGATCGACGCCGCCACCCAATCCCGCCAGCACCTGCTGATCGCCATTGTCGTGACACTTGGCATGGCGGCAACTGTCGGCGGGGCGCTCGGCTTCGAGCATATCGGTGGCTACATCCCCTGCGCGCTCTGCCTTTTGCAGCGCGATCCCTACTACTGGGGCATTCCGGTCGGCATTCTCGCCATCATCACCAGTGCGCTGAAGCTGCCGGTGTGGCTGACACGCACGCTGCTCGCCATCGTCGGAATTCTGATGCTCGTCGGCGCCGGCATGGGCGTCTATCACTCGGGCGCCGAATGGCACTTCTGGGAAGGCCCCTCCACCTGCGCGACGACGGCACAGGGCGTGTCGTCGAATGTCGGCGATCTGCTCGGCGATCTCGATTCGAAGCACGCTCCGTCCTGCACGGAGGCCGCATTGCGGGTGCTCGGCCTTTCCTTCGCCGGGTGGAACGTGATCGCCAGCCTCATCCTCGCAGCGATCGCCCTGCGCGGCGCTGCAAAGGCGCGCTGATCTCCCTGGGCGGACTCAGGAATGCGGACACTTTCGCGCCGTAACCACCCGACACGGGTTGGCGAAGGCACGCACCTGTCCTGATCCCGCTCTGGGGCTTGATCCGGCAAGAAGGCACGAACAGCGTCAGGGCTGCAGTTCGACGTCCCAGTAGAGATAGTCCATCCAGCTTTCATGCAGATGGTTCGGCGGAAAGAGCCGGCCGTTGTTGTGCAGGTCCTGTACCGTCGGCTGGAAGGGCCTCTGGTGCGGGAACATGCCGGCCTGCTTCGGCAGCTTGCTGCCCTTGCGCAGATTGCAGGGGGAGCAGGCTGCGACGACGTTGTCCCAGGTCGTCTGGCCGCCGTGAGCGCGGGGCACCACGTGATCGAAGGTGAGATCGTCGGGCGAACCGCAATACTGGCATTCGAATTTATCGCGCAGGAACACGTTGAACCGGGTGAAGGCCGGGTGGCGCGAGGGCTGCACGTAGCTCTTGAGGCAAACGACGCTCGGCAGTCGCATCGAGAAACTCGGAGACGACACCGAATGTTCGTACTCGGCAAGGATGTTTACACGGTCAAGGAAGACGGCCTTGATCGCGTCCTGCCAGGACCAAAGCGACAAGGGGTAGTAACTAAGCGGCCGATAGTCAGCGTTCAAGACGAGCGCTGGTAAGGCCTGAGGTGAGACTGCAATCGTCAAGCGTATTCTCCTGATCGATTCGGCATCTGCACCTTCTATATTAGGCCCGTTGCAACAGGATTGTGAAGCCGGAAACAAAAATGCATGCGCTGGATTCGCTTTTTCCTTCAAGGTGTCACAGGAACAGCATCTCGGCGCATTTCCTGTGCATAATAGGCCCAGAAGAGCCGCGCAGCGACACTGCGCCAGGGCGACCAGGAGGCGGCAAGCGAATCAATTTCGCGTGCGGTCGGGCGCAATTCGAGGCCCAGCCCGTGGCCGATCGCGTTCTGCAAGGCGACGTCGCCAGAGGGGAAGACATCCGGGTGGCCGGCGCAAAACAGCAGATAGACCTCCGCCGTCCAGCGTCCCACGCCCTTGACCGCCGTCAGGTCCCGGATCGCCTCGGTCGCTTCGGCGTCGCAGATCGCATCGAGATCGATCTCGCCGCCCACCACCACATCGGCGACGCGACGCAACGCATCCGCCTTGGCGCGGGAGAGGCCGATGACGCGGCAGTCCTCATCGCTGAGCGAAATCACCCCTGATGCCGTCACCTCGCCGAGCCTCTCTTCCATCCGCCGCCAGATCGCCGCAGCGCTTGCCTTCGAGACCATCTGCGAGACGATGATGCTGGCGAGGCCTCGGTAACCGGGATTGGTTCGGCGGAGCGGCACGGGCCCGGCCCTGGCGACCACGTACTCCAGACGCGCATCGAGCATCACCAGACCGGAAAGCCCGGCTTCGATATCCTCATGTGTCCGGATGATCCGCATGACGCCTCCACAAAGCGGATGATTTTTATACGCCTTCCATGGCAAAGGGAAAGGATGCCAGACACGCCACCCGTTTTCCGCTTTGCCCCCAGCCCGAACGGCCTGCTTCACCTCGGCCATGCGCTTTCCGCGGTGCTGAACCACGACATGGCGAAGGCCGCGAACGGCCGTTTCCTGCTGCGCATCGAGGATATCGACCAGACCCGTTGCCGCCCGGAATTCGAGGCAGCGATCTCCAGGGATCTCGCCTGGCTCGGCTTGGACTGGGAGCGCCCCGTGCGCCGCCAGTCGGACCATTTCGGCGCCTATGCGTCGGCGCTTGAACGGTTGAATGAACTCGGCGTGGTCTACCCCTCGATCATGACCCGCGGCGAGATCAAGGCCGCCGTCGCAGAAGCCGAAGCCGGCGGCCGGACCTGGCCGCGCGATCCGGATGGCAGTCCGCTCTATCCCGGACGCGAGCGCACCTATTCGACCGGTGAGCGAACGGCCATGCTTGAGAGTGGCAGAGCCTATGCCTTGCGGCTCGACATGCAGAAAGCGATCAGCCTCTTCGGCAACGCCCGCCTCACCTGGAGCGAGAGCGGTGCCGGGCCGGCGGGCGAAGCCGGCATCATTGCTGCCAACCCCGCCGCCTGGGGCGACGTCATCCTGTCGCGTTCCGATGCACCGTCAAGCTACCATCTGTCCGTCGTGACAGATGATGCGCTGCAGGGCATTACCCACGTGGTGCGCGGCCGCGATCTCTATCACGCAACCTCCGTGCACCGGCTGCTGCAGCGGCTTCTCGACCTGCCGGAGCCGCTCTATCATCACCACCGGCTAATCCTTGGGCCGGATGGCCGCAAGCTCTCCAAGAGCAACCAGGATACCGGCATTGCGGCATTCCGTGCCGCCGGCCGCACCCCGGAAGAGGTCCGGGCCCTAGTCGTTTAGGTCCTCGTATTCGCGGCCCGCATCGGTGCCGCTGCGGAACTGGAAGCTGCGCCGCACCATGCGTTTGACCCGGTATTTCAGGATTGCCGCGTTGATCTCGGCGCCGATGATGAAGATCGCCGCGATCATGTAGAGGAACACGAGCACGATCATGATCGACGCCAGGCCCGCATAGGTCGAGACATAGGTGGCGAAGGTCGCGAGATAGGAGGCGAAGGCATAGGCGCCGATCGTCCAGCAGACGAGCGTCAGCACGATGCCGGGGAGCACGTCGACCACCTTGCGGTGACCGTCCGGCAGCCAGAGATGCGACACGAGCAGCCCACCGGTCAACATGATCAGGGCGAGCGGCAGGCTCCAGTTGTCGACTGTCGCCAGCACACCGCCGAGCCACGGCCACCATTCCCCGGTGTAACGCACCGCCAGCGGCACCGCGACCAGCAGGATGCTGAGCGCCGCAAGGATCAGCACGCCGGCGAGCACGAAGCCGAGGCTCGCTAACCGGGTCATGTACCAGTAACGGCTCTCGCTGACGCGATAGGCGCGGTTCAGCGAGACGCGCAGCGCTTCCACGCCGTTGGAGGCAAAATAGGCCGCGGCAAGAACGGAAATGGTCAAAAGCCCGCCGCGCGGGATCGTCAGCACCCGCACGATCTCGTCGGCGACAGGCTTGGCGATCGATTCGGGCCAGGCGTCGAAGATCAGGTGTACGGCCGTTTCGGCAAATTGATCAGCGCCGAGAAAGCTGCCGAGTGCTGTGCCGAAGATTAGAAAGGGAAAGACGGCAAGCAGCGACGACAGAGCCACATGGCTCGCCATCGCCCAACCGTCATCGAGGCTGAAATGCCAGAGCGCATCGAATACGACTTTCCAGGTGATGCGTATGAATGCTGGCATTCCATTCCAATCCTACAGGGCTCCACGACCGCGTACTCCCGCGCTGTCGTCCCGGTGCCGTTTCCTTGGCTTCACACGATCCCAACGGCGACAACGCTGGCGGGTTCCGGCTTGCGCAATTCAATTGTATCCCGCCGATGAATATGGGAAACGGAGGCAGGATTTCTACAGGAATCGATCGGATGACTGATCGCCCCACAATCATTGTCACCGGATGTTCGTCCGGGATCGGCGCCTACTGTGCGCGCGCGCTCCATGCCGACGGCTGGCGTGTCTTTGCCACCGTGCGCCGGGAAGAAGACCGCCAGTCCCTTGAAGCTGAGGGCATCGAGACCTTCCTGATGGACTATACCAAGCCGGAAACCATCGCCGCCCTGGCAGACACGGTGCTGGCGCTTTCCAGCGGACGCATCGACGCGCTGTTCAACAACGGCGCCTATGGCCAGGCAGGTGCCGTCGAAGACCTGCCGACCGAAGCGCTTAGGCTTCAGCTCGAGACCAACGTCATCGGCTGGCATGACCTGACGCGGCGGGTGATTCCGTCGATGCGGGCGCGTGGCAGCGGCCGCATCGTGCAGTGCTCCTCCATCCTCGGCATCGTTCCCTATCGCTGGCGCGGCGCCTACAACGCCTCCAAGTTTGCGATCGAGGGCCTGTCGCTCACGCTCAAGATGGAGCTTGCCGGCAGCGGCATCGAGGTGAGCCTCATTGAGCCCGGACCGATCACGTCCAAGTTCACGACCAATGCCGTTGCCTATATCGAGCGTTTCATCGATCTCAAGAATTCGGTGCACCGTGTCGAATATGAACGGCAGATGCGACGTTTGAGAGGCGAAGGCAAACCCGCGCCCGGCAAGCTCGGCCCGGATGCGGTTTATGCGGTTTTGAAGCACGCGCTGACAGCAAAGAAACCAAAACCGCACTATATTGTAACAAGGCCCGCCAGGCAGGGCGCGCTTCTGAAAAAGCTCCTGCCGGCAGCGTTGTTTTATCGCATCATCGGCCGACTTGGCTGAGTAAAAATGCAAGGAAGAATGCGATGTCTAGTTTCTTCACCGGCCTGACCCTGTTCGTCATGGGCTTGGTCGCCATAGTTTTGCTCCGCGGCCTCTTGAACATGATGAGGGGCGGCAGCGCCAGCAAATCCAACAAGCTGATGCAGGCCCGCGTGCTGCTGCAAGCGATCGCGATCGTCCTGATCATGGTAACGCTGTGGGTCACCGGCGGCGGCCGCCCGACCTAGATGACGCAATTCCGGACGCAAAGCCGTTCCACACCTTTCCTGGAATTGCCCGACCTAGATGACGCAATTCCGGACGCAAAGCCGTTCCACACCTTTCCTGGAATTGCCCGACCTAGATGACGCAATTCCGGACGGAAAGCCGTTTCACACCTTTCCTGGAATTGCTCTAGAGGACCGTGACGACAGATGGTGAAGCTCAACAAGATCTACACCCGGACGGGTGACAACGGCACCACCGGGCTTGTTACAGGTCCGCGCCGCCTCAAGAGCGACCTCCGGGTCGATGCCTATGGCGCGGTGGATGAAACCAACGCCTTCGTCGGCTTGGCGCGGCAGCACACGGCCGACATCCCGACGCTCGACGACGCGCTGATGCGGATCCAGAACGATCTCTTCGATCTTGGCGCCGATCTCGCAACGCCCGACACCGGCGAACCGCCGCAATACGAACCGCTCCGGATCGTCACAGCGCAGGTAACCTGGCTGGAAACCGAAATCGACCGGCTGAATGCCGAGCTCGAACCCTTGCGCTCCTTCGTGCTTCCAGCCGGCAGTCCTGCCTCAGCGGCGTTGCATGTCGCCCGCGCCGTCGCGCGGCGGGCCGAGCGGCAGATGGTAGCGCTCGCCAACGTCGAAGGAGAGATCGTCAGCAAAGAGGCGATCGCCTACATCAACCGCCTCTCCGATTTCCTGTTTGTCGCGGCGCGTTCGGCAAATGACAAAGGTCAATCCGACGTCCTTTGGATTCCCGGAAAAAACAGATAACGTCCGCTTCCGCATCGTTCCCAAGCCGGATTCGGGTTGAGGAACCGTGGCATGGAACGACGCTTCGGGAGAGAGCATGTTCATACCGCTTCACGATACGAACACCCTGAAGCACATCAAGGTCCAGTACGTCACGATCAGCCTGATCGTCATCAACATCGTCGTCTGGCTGATCACCGGGCCGATCGCCTCGGAAGAGTTCGCCAATGCCGCGATCCTCGGCTTCGGCTATATCCCGGCGCTCATCTTCGACTATGCCCAGCTCGATCCGTCACTGATCATCGTTCCCGATGGCTTCACCTTCGTCACCTATTCCTTCCTGCATGGCGACTTCATGCATCTGGCGATGAACATGCTGTTCCTCTGGGTGTTCGGCGACAATGTCGAAGACGCGCTCGGGCATTTCCGCTATCTCGCCTTCTATCTCCTCTGCGCCGCCGCCGGAGCCCTTGCACATGGGCTTCTCGATCCGGCCTCAGAGGCACCGCTGATCGGCGCATCCGGCGCGATCTCAGGTGTCGTCGCCGCCTATTTCCTGCTGCATCCGAAGGTGCGCGTCTGGGTTCTGGTGTTCGTCCGCATCCCGCTGCCCCTGCCCGCGGCCATTCCGCTGGCCTTCTGGATCGGCCAGCAATTCTTCATGCTGGTCGTCGATCCCGGCAGCGGCGTTTCCTGGAGTGCCCATGTCGGCGGCATCGTCGCCGGCCTCATCCTGGTGGTCATTTTGCGACGCCGCGACGTACCGCTTTTCGACCGCACCATCGTCACGCCGCGCGCCGTCCGCCACAAGGCGGAACCGGTCACGGCCAGGCAGCAGCCGGCTCCGGATGCGACAAAACCGCCGATGCCCTGGGGACGCCAGAGCTGAGCGGAGCCTGGCCTTTTCCGCCCAATCAACGCGGATCGGGCGGTTTTTCAAGGACTTGCCTGCCCCCGGCCCCGCATTGACGACCTGTAGAAGACTGGCCTCGGAACCCGCTTGCCATCCGCTTATCTTACGTGTACGTAAACGTCATTCCAATTCTCGGGATTATATCGATTTAGCGCCATGCACAGCGATTGTAATTGGAGAAAAAACGCGTATCGATGTCGCCAACCGACAATCAGGCGGCTCCGTTAAGGCGCATTTTCCTGCGAAAGCTCTTGGAGGGAAGAATCCATGAAAATACTTGTGACGGTGAAGCGGGTGGTTGACTACAACGTCAAGATCCGCGTGAAGGCAGACGGTTCGGGCGTCGAGCTTGCCAACGTGAAGATGTCGATGAACCCCTTCGACGAAATCTCGGTCGAAGAAGCGCTGCGGCTGAAGGAAGCCGGCAAGGCGGAGGAAGTCGTCGTCGTTTCCGTTGGTCCGGCCAAGGCCGAAGAGACGCTACGCACGGCCCTTGCCATGGGCGCCGACCGCGCCATCCTGGTTGAGACCGAAGACCAGGTCGAGCCGCTCACTGTGGCCAAGATCGTCAAGGGCGTCGCCGAAGCCGAACAGCCGGGCCTGATCATCGTCGGCAAGCAGGCGATCGACGACGATTCGAACCAGACCGGCCAGATGCTGTCGGCTCTGCTCGGCTGGGCCCAGGGCACCTTTGCCTCCAAGGTCGAGATCGGCGATGGCAAGGCAACCGTGACCCGCGAAGTCGACGGCGGTCTGCAGACCATCGACATCAAGCTGCCGGCAGTTGTCACCACCGACCTGCGCCTCAACGAACCGCGCTACGCCTCGCTGCCCAACATCATGAAGGCGAAGAAGAAGCCGCTCGACAAGAAGACCCCTGCGGACTTCGGCGTCGACACCGCTGCCCGCCTCAAGGTGCTGAAGACCGAGGAGCCGTCGGGCCGCAAGGCCGGCATCAAGGTCAAGTCGGTCGCCGAGCTCGTCGAAAAGCTCAAGACCGAAGCCGGCGTGCTCTGATTTAAGGAAGGGAGATATCATCATGGCCATTCTTCTTCTGGCTGACCACGACAGCAACCACCTTTCCGACCAGACCGCCAAGGCGCTGACCGCCGCCTCCAAGATCGGCGGCGATGTGCATGTGCTGGTCGCCGGTAGCGGCGCCAAGGCAGCGGCCGAACAGGCATCGAAGCTTGCCGGGGTATCCAAGGTGCTCGTCGCCGACGATGCCTCGCTTGCCAACAACCTCGCAGAGCCGCTGGCAGCCCTGATCGTTTCGCTCGCCGGCAACTACGACACCATCGTCGCAGCGGCGACCTCGGTCGGCAAGAACGTCATGCCGCGCGTCGCAGCGCTGCTCGACGTCGCCCAGGTCTCGGAAATCATCGAAGTGGTCTCTTCCGACACCTTCAAGCGCCCGATCTATGCCGGCAACGCCATCCAGACGGTGCAGACGACGGAAGCCAAGCGCGTCATCACCGTGCGCACCGCCTCCTTCGCCTCTGCCGCTGAAGGCGGTTCGGCTGCGATCGAAAGTGTCGCGGCTGCCGCCAACCCGGGTGTCTCCAGCTTCGTCGCCGACGCCCTGTCGTCGTCCGACCGTCCGGAGCTGACCTCGGCCAAGATCATCATCTCCGGTGGTCGTGCGCTCGGTTCCTCGGAGAAGTTCCAGGAAGTCATCCTGCCGGTTGCCGACAAGCTCGGTGCTGCCGTCGGCGCCTCGCGCGCCGCTGTCGATGCCGGCTACGCGCCGAACGACTGGCAGGTCGGTCAGACCGGCAAGGTGGTCGCACCTGATCTCTATATCGCCTGCGGCATCTCCGGTGCCATCCAGCACCTCGCCGGCATGAAGGACTCGAAGGTCATCGTCGCGATCAACAAGGACGAAGAGGCACCGATTTTCCAGGTCGCCGACTACGGCCTGGTTGCCGATCTCTTCGAAGCGCTGCCTGAGTTGCAGAAGGCCCTGTAACCACGGCAAGAGCCGCCCGCCGCCACCCATGAAAAGGGCTGGCAAAAGCGTGGACTTGGCATTAACAATCTACCGGGCCGGCCAAACCGGCCCGGTTTGCGTGTCTGATGGCGGCCTCACCGCCAAACCTTTGAAGATGGATGTTCGCCGCGATGATCAAGACTGTCGGAATTATTGGTGCCGGGCAAATGGGCTGTGGCATCGCGCATGTTTCGGCAATCGCCGGATACAAGGTGCAGATCTACGATCTTGCCGCTGAACGGATCGAAGCGGGCCTTGCCACCATCAACGGCAACCTCGCCCGCCAGGTATCGTCCGGCAAGATGACCGACGAGGCCCGCAAAGCCGCCTTGGCCCTGATCAAGGGCTCATCCGACATCAACGACCTGTCGCAGGCCGACCTCGTCATCGAAGCCGTCACCGAAGACGAGACGATCAAGCGCAAGATTTACGGCCAGGTTTGTCCGATCCTGAAGCCGGAAGCGATCCTGGCGACCAACACCTCTTCTCTGTCGATCACCCGTCTGGCCTCGGCCACCGATCGTCCCGAGCATTTCATGGGCATCCACTTCATGAACCCGGTTCCGGTCATGAAGCTGGTCGAGCTCGTGCGTGGCATCGCCACCGACGAGCTGACCTTCAAGACCGCCAAGGAGTTCGTTGCGACGCTCGACAAGACCGTAACGGTCGCCGAAGATTTCCCGGCCTTCATCGTCAACCGCATCCTGCTGCCGATGATCAACGAGGCGATCTACACGCTTTACGAAGGCGTCGGCAGCGTCGAGGCCATCGACACGGCGATGAAGCTTGGCGCCAACCATCCGATGGGCCCGCTGCAGCTTGCCGACTTCATCGGCCTCGACACCTGCCTGTCAATCATGCAGGTGCTCTATGACGGCCTGGCGGACTCGAAGTATCGCCCCTGCCCGCTGCTGGTGAAGTATGTCGAGGCAGGCTGGCTCGGCCGCAAATCCGGCCGCGGCTTCTACGACTACCGCGGCGAGATTCCGGTTCCGACCCGCTAACTTGTCGTCAAAGGCAAAGAAAAACCCGGCGATCCGCCGGGTTTTTGTTTTGTGCACCTACCGATCCCGCCTCAGCTACCGACTGCCGGGGCGACAGCGGCGCTGATCAGCGCCTTGGCATCATCGCTGTCCCAGGCGGCCGGGCCGTTCATCGAGCCGATGAGGCAGCCCTTGTCATCGAGCAGCAAGGTCGCCGGCAGGCCGAAGGCGAGGCCTTCCTTCTTCATGTTGTTGAACACGCCCATGGAGGCGTCGCGGTAGTAGCCAAGGTCGTGCACGGCGGTCTCGTCGAGGAACGCCTTCGGCTTCTCGTCGTCGCCGACATCGATGTTGATCGCCACCACCTCGAACTTGTCGCTGCCGAGCGACTTCTGCAGTGCGTTGAGCGCCGGCATTTCCTCGCGGCACGGCACGCACCAGGTGGCCCAGAGGTTGACCAGCAGGGTCTTGCCGGCAAAGGCCGAGACATTGGTCGGCTTGCCGTCCGGACCGTTGAAGTCGAGCGCAATCGGCCGCGGCGACGAAGCCGGCGACATGGCAGCGACATGACCCTTCATGAACGGCGTCAGCGACGCGACCTTGGCTGATGTCAGCGGGCAGCTGGTGCTGGCCGTTTCAGTCGCCTCGCCATTGCCAGACCCCGTCTCCTTCACGTATACCGCTGCCGCACCGACGATCACGCCAAACAGGGCGGCGAGCGCGAACAGTTTCACGGCCGGGGGGGATTTCTTCTGGTCGGGCATTTCATTCTCCAAGGCGGGCATTCTTCATGGCTGACGGCAATTCCGAGACGAAATCCTCCAACCAAATGTGGGGCGGTCGCTTTGCCTCGGGTCCGGACGCGATCATGGAGGAGATAAATGCCTCGATCGGCTTCGACAAGAAGCTCTATGCCCAGGACATCCGCGGCTCAATAGCGCATGCGACGATGCTGGCGCATCAAGGCATCATTTCGACTGAAGACAAAGACAAAATCGTTCACGGCCTCAACACGATCCTGTCAGAGATCGAAAGCGGCCAGTTCGAGTTCTCGCGCCGCCTCGAAGACATCCACATGAACATCGAAGCGCGGCTTGCGACGCTGATCGGTCCCTCGGCCGGACGCCTGCACACCGCCCGCTCGCGCAACGACCAGGTGGCGCTCGACTTCCGCCTCTGGGTCAAGGAAGAGCTGCAGCGCACCGAGAAGGCGCTGACGGCGCTGATCGCCGCCTTCCTCGACCGTGCCGAGGAACATGCCGATACCGTCATGCCGGGCTTCACACACCTGCAGACCGCGCAGCCGGTCACCTTCGGCCACCATTGCATGGCCTACGTGGAAATGTTCGGCCGCGACCGTTCGCGCGTGCGCCATGCCATCGAGCATATGGACGAAAGCCCGATTGGTGCTGCCGCACTCGCCGGCACCGGTTTCCCGATCGACCGGCACATGACCGCCAAGGCGCTCGGCTTCGCCGGCCCGACCCGCAACTCGATCGACACCGTGTCCGACCGCGACTTCGCGCTCGAATTCCTGTCGATGGCATCGATCACGGCCACGCACCTGTCGCGCCTCGCCGAAGAGATCGTCATCTGGTCGACGCCGCAATTCGGCTTCATCCGCCTGTCGGATGCGTTTTCGACCGGCTCCTCGATCATGCCGCAGAAGAAGAACCCGGATGCTGCCGAACTGGTGCGCGCCAAGACCGGCCGCATCAACGGTTCGCTGGTCGCACTTCTGACGGTCATGAAGGGCCTGCCGCTCGCCTATTCCAAGGACATGCAGGAAGACAAGGAACAGGTCTTCGACGCCGCCGAGAGCCTCGAGCTGGCGATTGCCGCCATGACCGGCATGGTGCGCGACATGACTGTTCGCACCGACCGCATGAAGGCGGCCGCCGGCTCCGGCTATTCGACCGCGACCGATCTTGCCGATTGGCTGGTGCGCGAGGCGGGCCTGCCCTTCCGCGACGCCCACCACGTCACCGGCCGCGCCGTAGCACTTGCCGAACAGAAGGCCTGCGATCTGGCGGATCTCTCGCTTGCCGACCTGCAATCGATCCATGCCGACATCACCGAGAAGGTCTTCGACGTTCTGACGGTCGAGGCTTCGGTTGCCAGCCGCACCTCCTTCGGTGGCACTGCGCCCAACGAGGTTCGCAAACAGATCGCCTGGTGGCGCGCCCGAAACTAAGGGATGAGCGAAGGTGTGGGCGGCCTCCGCCCGCAAATTCAGGGTGCACAAGCGCCGGAAAAATCGATAAGACATCGCACCAGCATCAGTCCCGCGAAGGAAAATAACGATGACATTCACGAAGGCGGCCCGGCTTGCGCTCCTGCTGGCGATCCCCGGGCTGGTTCTTGTCGGTTGCGGACGCAAGGGCGATCTCGACCGCCCCGGTTCGACGGCGCCGATCAACACCAAGGCGCCCGCCGGCACCGTCGAGCAGAAGGAAAAACCGGACGACCGTCCTTTCCTGCTCGATCCCCTCCTCTAGATCCGCTCATCGTTTCCAACGAACCATTGAATTGATCTAACTCTTTGAAATTACGCAATTCCGGACGAAAAACCGCTTCATACTCTCCTGGAATTGCGCAAAAGCCGAGCTGCAGCCCGTGAACCACTTCCAGTACCGCGACGGAATCCTCTACGCTGAAGACGTGCCGGTCACCGACATCGCGCGCGCCGTCGGCACGCCTTTCTATTGCTATTCGACCGCCACGCTCGAGCGCCACTACACGGTCTTTTCCAAGGCCTTCGCCGATGTGGACGCGATGGTCTGCTATGCGATGAAGGCCAACTCGAACCAGGCGGTGCTGAAGACGCTCGGTCGCCTGGGCGCCGGCGTCGACGTCGTCTCGGGCGGCGAACTGCGCCGCGCCCTTGCAGCCGGCATTCCCGCAAGCCGGATCATGTTCTCCGGCGTCGGCAAGACGCCGCAGGAAATGGACCTGGCGCTGGACGCCGGCATCTATTGCTTCAACGTCGAGTCCGAGCCGGAACTCGAAGTCTTGAACCAGCGCGCCGTGCGCGCCGGCAAGCGCGCCCATGTCTCCTTCCGCATCAACCCTGACGTCGACGCGAAGACCCACGCCAAGATCTCGACGGGCAAGAAGGAAAACAAGTTCGGCATTTCCTGGGAGCGCGCCCGCGCCGTCTATGCCCATGCCGCCACGCTGCCCGGCATCCAGGTCACCGGCATCGATATGCATATCGGCAGCCAGATCACCGAACTGCAGCCCTTCGACGACGCCTTCAAGCTGCTGCGCGAGCTGGTCGACACGCTGCGCTCCGATGGCCACTCGATCGACCACGTCGACATCGGCGGGGGCTTGGGCATTCCCTACAAGGACGACAACAACCCGCCGCCGCTGCCCGATGCCTATGCGGAAATCGTCAAGAGCCAGCTGCAGTCGCTCGGCTGCAAGATCGTCACCGAACCGGGCCGGCTGATCGTCGGCAATGCCGGCATCCTCGTGACCGAAGTGATCTACGTGAAGGATGGCGGCGACAAGACCTTCGTCATCGTCGACGGCGCGATGAACGACCTCATCCGCCCGACGCTTTATGAGGCCTATCACGAGATCCGCCCTGTTCGCATCTCCGCCGCCAACGCCCCGCGCATCCGTGCCGACGTCGTCGGGCCCGTCTGCGAAACCGGCGACTACCTGGCGCTCGATCGCGAGATGGCGATGCCGAAGCCCGGCGATCTCTTCGCCATCAGCTCGGCAGGTGCCTATGGCGCCGTCCAGGCCAGCACCTACAATTCCCGTCTGCTGATCCCTGAAGTTCTGGTCAAGGGCGACCGCTTCCACGTCGTTCGTCCGCGTCAGGATTATGATGCCCTGATCGGCCTCGATTCGGTTCCGGACTGGCTCGCCTGAGGCGATCCGCACCAACGACGACAATCTGTGGATCGGCCACCCGGGCGATCACGATTCTGTTTGCGCCCTCGTCTTCGCCACAAACGATGGTATCCTGAAGGCCAGCGGAATAAGCTAAGCTGCGCCGTCTCCGGCCGCATCTCGCTTTACGATATAGGGTCAGCCACGAGCGTTGACGGGCGACCGAAAGGAAACTTGGGCGGATGACGCAATTCCGGCAGGATGAAACGCCACAACCGAAGCCGTTTTCGAGAACCCTGGCGCTGAAGAGATGGCTGGCGCGCTGGGTGCTGGTCGCCGAACAGCTTCTGCCGCGCACCCTCCTGCCCGGTTCCATCGTTCTTCTATTTCTCGCCTGCGCTTGGCTCGGCTTCTTCCGCGTGGCACCGTTCTGGCTGCATGCCGCAGCTCTCTTTGCCTTCGCCATCGGTTTTCTCGCATCGCTGTTTCCGCTGACGCGGATCCGTTTGCCCGGAAATGTCGACGCGGACCGCATGCTGGAAGAGCGCAACGCCCTGCCCCACCAGGCGATCCGCGTCCAGGACGATCGGCCGGCAACCGACAATCCACTGGGCGACGCGCTGTGGCGCGAGCACCAGGCCCGCATGGCACGGATGATCGGCGCGCTCGAGACGGGGCTTCCGCGTCCTGATATCGCCCGGCACGATCCTTTTGCCCTGCGTGCCGTACCGGTGCTTCTCGCCTGTCTCGCCTTCGCCTACTCCTATTCCAACCGCGCCGGCCTGCTCAGCGACGCGCTGCGCCTGCCGCAGGCTGCGGTCGAAACGGCCGATATCCGCATCGATGCCTGGGTGACGCCACCCGCCTATACCGGCCGTGCCCCGATTTTCCTCACCGGAAAGCCGGAGCCCGTATCGGCTGCGGAGGACCCCGGGGCCATTACCATCCCGCAATTCAGCGACCTGACGGTCCGTGTCACCGGCGCCGGACCGGACCAGATCGTCCGCTTTGCGGAAAGTGGCGCGGTCAAGGCAATCGCCATTCCGGCGGCCGGCGAGAAAGCCGGGGAAACGAAGCCCAAGCCGAAGGTAGGCGAGGCCGGGCCCAAGGTCGCCGAAATGGTTGCGTCAGAGCCTGCCCGCAACCCGAATGCCGTGCGCAACCATGTCTACAAGGTCGTCAAGGACGGCGAGCTCGTCGTCGGGGATCGGCGCTGGGCTTTCAAGATCATTCCGGATGGTGTGCCGCAGATCTCCTTCGACGGCATTCCTCGTCCGACCGTCAATGCGGCGCTGGAAATCACCTTCGCTGCAACGGACGATTACGGCATCGCCCAGGCTTGGGCCGAGATCCAGCCACTCGACGAAGCGGCAGAGGGGGCTCGCCCGCTCTATCCGCTGCCGGAATACCGGCTCGATCTGCCGCGCCGCAACGCGCGCGAAGCCAAGGGCACGACCAGCCGAAACCTCAGCGAACACCCGCTCGCCGGCAAGCGCGTGAAGGTCACCCTCGTCGCCCGCGACGCCGCAGGCCAGGAGGGCCGCAGCCCGCCGCATGAAATGATCCTGCCCGCCCGCCAGTTCATCCAGCCGCTCGCCGGCGCAGTCGCCGAGCAACGGCAGGTCTTCGCCCTCGATGCCAACGACCTGCCGCGCGCGCTCGACCTCAACGATGCCGTTGCTTCGCTTGCCGAGGACTGGATCCCCAATCTCACGCATTTCCTGCTGCTGAAATCGGCTCGCACGCGCATGGCCCTTGCCTACAACGAAGACATGCTGCGTGACGCCGCCGGATACCTATGGGAGATCGCGCTCGGCATCGAAGATGGCGACCTGTCGCTCGCCGAGCGGCGCCTGCGCGACGCACAGCAGGCGCTCTCGGACGCGCTGGAGCGCAATGCGTCCGACCAGGAAATCGCCAAGCTGATGCAGGAGCTGCGCCAGGCCATGCAGGAATACATGCAGGCCCTCGCCCAGCAGGCGGCGAAGGACCCGCGTATGGCGGGCAAGATGAACCCGAACAACATCCTGCGCCAGCAGGACCTCGAAAGGATGATGAACCAGATCGAGAACCTGGCGCGCTCCGGCGCGCGCGATCAGGCACGCCAGCTGCTGTCGGAACTGCAGCGGATGATGAACAATCTGCAGGCCGGCCGCGGCCAGCAGCAGATGGGCCAGCAGAACGATGCCATGAGTCAGCAGATCGAGAAGCTCGGCAAATTGCTGCAGGATCAACAAAAGCTCATGGACGAGACCTTCAAGCTCGACCAGGCGCAGCGCGACCGGATGCAGCGCGGCGACCCGTTGCAGGGCGAGGATAACGAGCTCTTCGGTCAGGAGATGCCGCAGGATCCGGAACAGCGCGGCGATCCGAATGGCCAGCCCAACCCGCTCGACGAGATGACCGCCGAACAGCTGAAGGATGCGCTCAAGCAGTTGAAGCAGCAGCAAGACGCGCTTGGCAAGCAGCTCGGAGAACTCAACAAGAGCCTCGAAAACATGGGCATCAAGCCGGGCAAGGGCTTCGGCGAAGCCCAGCGGGAAATGGACGGAGCCTCCGGCGCGCTTGGCAAGGGCCAGGGCGAACAGGCGGTGGGCAATCAAGGCCGTGCGCTACAGGCGCTGCGCCAAGGCGCCCAGGACATGATGAACCAGATGCAGAGCCAGGGTCAGGGCCCCGGCATGGGCGTCCCGCAATTCGGCCAGAACGGCCGCGACCCGCTTGGCAGGCCCCAGAACAACCGCGGTCCGGAATTTGGCGACCACGTGAAGGTGCCCGAGGAATTTGACACGCAACGCGCCCGTCAGATCCTCGAAGAGATCCGCCGCCGGCTCGGGGATAACCTGTCGCCGGAGGCCGAGCGGCAATATCTCGAGCGCCTGCTCGACATGCAATGAGCCCGTAGCTGGTTCGGGCCAGCCGATCCGATATTCCGGTCCTCGCGAGGCGCAGCGTTGCGGCGCCTAGAGCAATTCCAGGAAAAGTGCGAAACGGTTTTCCGTGCGGAATTGCGTAATTTCAAAGACTTAGGTCATTTCAGTGTTTCGATGAAACAATGAAATGATCTAGCCTCAAGCCCACGACCTCGGCAGCAATCAGTTGTCGGATTGGGATTCGTCAGGCAGCCAGCGCGAGCGCAACGGCCTTGCGGATATCGGGAAGGGAAAACGGCTTGGAGATGACGTCGACGATCTTGTCGGCCAGATCGTCGGCCCGCTCGCGCTGTTCGGCATAGCCGGTCATCAGCAGGATCTTCATTGCCGGAAAGGCAGCCGACGCCTGATGCGTCAGCTCGATGCCGTCCATGACGGGCATGCGAATGTCGGAAAGCAGGAGATCGAAAGCCTCGCTCTGGAGGCAGGCAAGGCCGTCGGCACCGTCGCCCGCCTCGACCGTCTCATGGCCGTCGAGCTTCAGTGCCCGCGCGACGAAGGAACGCAACGCATCCTCGTCCTCGGTAATCAGGATTTTCGCCATCATGGCCTCCGCGTTTCCGAGGCGCGGCTTTCACGCCGACGCCCGCACCTGATCCAAAAGGTTACAGCGGGCGTCGGTCATCGACCGGACACGACGGCGCTGCAGCACCGCCAATCCGATAGGGAATCACCACGCGGTACATCCCCAACCAACCAGTTTTTCGTTTGTGTTCGGTAAACGCGCGGCGACCGGATTTCAGGGTCGGCGTGCCGTTTTGACACGCCTTACTCGGCGTCGCCGGTGACGACACCTACAAAAGGCAGCTCGCGGAAGGCATAGGCGACATCCATGCCATAGCCGACAACGAAGTGATCGGGGCATTCGAAACCGACATAATCGGCTTCGAGCTCGACCTTCCGCTTGACGCGCTTGTCGAGCAGCACGGCGATCGTCACGTTGCGCGCGCCGCGCTCGTACATCAGCTCCTTGGCGAAACGCAGTGTCCGGCCGGATTCGAGAATGTCGTCGATCAAAAGCACGTCACGCCCATGCACGTCGCTGTCGATATCCTTGATGATCTTCACGCCCTGAGAGACCGTACCGAGCCCGTAGCTCGACAGCGTGATGAACTCGACTTCCGGTGCAAGGCCGGTGTTGTGCATGGCGCGGATCAGGTCTGCAGCAAAGATGAACGATCCCTTGAGCACCGCGATCACCAGCAGATCCTTGTGCGGACCGTTGACGATCATCCCGGCCAACTCGCTGTTGCGCGCGGCAATCGTTTCGGCCGTGTAGAGAGGTTCGATATTCTTACCGCGAACAACGGGCATCAAGGCTTCTCCAGCGTTTCATCCGGAAGACCAAAGCCTTCCCATCCGCGCCGCTTAGCACAATCAGCGGGCTGAAACACCGTTTTCAGCGAAGGAAACCGTCACATCGGGCATTTTTCCACCTGCATAGGGCAGCCGCGTCCTGAAATGGCGGCTCTCGCCCGGCGCGATTGCCGCGCCTTCGGGCATCACGCGCGTGGTCGTAACCTGGCGCCCGTTGGCTGCCACCCCCACCACGACGAGCGGCAGGCGCTGTTCGACATCGGAGCGGTTGTCGATCGAGCCGTAGACGGAAAGCACCCGCATGCCGCCGGAATAGTCGAGCGAGCTCGTGACCCCTGATATCGCAAGCGGCTGGATATCGGCCTGCCCGTCGCCCGCGAAACCGACGATCACCAGAAAGGATGCGAGTGCGAAACCCGCGACCAGGCCGGCGAAGCGGCGCGCCGGCATGTCGCGCAGCCGCGCTTCGGCGAGGCTCAACAGTCGGCCGGCAAGCGACGTTTCGTCGGCCACGACCGTCAAGGTCGGCCGTTTCTGATTTCCCATCTTGGCGTTGTCGTTGAACACCGGATAGGGCGTTCGGCGCGACGAGGGAGCAATCACCTCGAACTCGGCATCGACATAGTCGACGCGTCGCGGCATCGCGGCTGCCTCACGACCGCCCCGTTCGGGCGGCAGGAAGTCCGCCGAAGCGCCGGCGGTTTTGGTCCGGAATGCATGCATGACCAGTTCCTCCTGTCCCACAGGGGCACGGTGCGGCCACTCGACCTACCGCCTCGACTGCGAAACCATCGGGCAATGCGCGAACCCTTGGCATGCAAGAATCTAGGCATTGCATCAATTCTTTCCGACACGTAAACCGGAATGGTTAATGTTTCGGAAAGACGTCGCGAAAGCGGCACCTTTTCATGAAAAATTAACCGCTGCTTAACCATGATTCCGCTGGCGGTTTTGCCTTTCGAGGCTGGTCGTCCTATGCGCGGAGGACCGGAACCGGCCGTCGGTTGCAGGGCCGTGAGAGAGACTGGGCTGCCGCTTGATTCACTTTGAGAACGTCGGACTGCGCTATGGCATGGGACCGGAAATCCTCCGGGACCTGACCTTCGATATTCCGCGCCGTTCGTTCCAGTTCCTGACCGGTCCGTCGGGCGCCGGCAAGACCACCCTTTTGAGACTGCTGTTCCTCTCGCTGCAGCCGACGCGCGGCCTGATCCGGATGTTCGACCGCAACATCTCGTCGATCCCGCGCGAGGAGTTCCCGATGCTGCGCCGGCGCGTCGGCATCGTCTTCCAGGATTTTCGCCTGCTCGATCACCTGACCACCTATGAGAACGTCGCCCTGCCGCTGCGCGTCCGCGGCAAGGAGGAATCGAGCTATCGCGCCGACGTGCTGGAACTGTTGAAATGGGTCGGCCTCGGCGAGCGCATCAATGTCCTGCCGCCGGTTCTTTCAGGCGGCGAAAAGCAGCGCGCGGCGATCGCGCGGGCGCTGATCGACCGGCCAGAGATCCTGCTTGCCGACGAACCGACCGGCAACGTCGATCCGCCGATGGCCAGGCGCCTCCTCAACCTCTTCCTCGAGCTGAACCGGCTCGGCACCGCGGTGGTGATCGCCACCCACGATCTGTCGCTGATGGATCAGGTGGAGGCGCGACGCATGATCCTTTCGCAGGGGCGGCTCGACATCTATGAGTGACAGCCGCACGAAACGCCAGAAGGATGCGCCCGAGCAGGCGTCGGAGCCGCAACAACGCCGGACGGAAATGCGCGTGCGGCCGACCGGCCCGATCGTGCCTTCGACCAATGTCTCCGGCCATGCGCTGATGTGCGTCATCGCCATCATGTCGTTCCTTGCCTGCCTGACACTCGGCGGCGTCAGCATGGTCAGGGCAACGGCCCAGAGCTGGCAGTCGCAGATCTCCCGCGAGATCACCGTCCAGATCAAGCCGGACGATAGCCTCGACATGGAGAAGGCGCTCGCCGATGCCCGCGATCTGGCGCTGACCTTCAGCGGCACGACCGATGGCAAGATCGTCGATCGCGCCGCCACCGCGCGCCTACTGGAACCCTGGCTCGGCGAGGGCCTCGATCTCGACGAATTGCCGGTGCCGCGGCTGATCATCATCACCATCGACGAAAACAATCCGCCCGATTTCGCCGCCATGCGCAAGGCGCTGACCGAGACGATCCCACAGGCCTTCCTCGACGATCACCGCACCTGGGTCGACCGGCTCGTCGCCATGGCCAATACCACGGCGATGATCGGCACCGGCGTGCTGGCCCTCGTGTTCTCCGCCATGGTGCTGACGGTGATTTTCGCCACCCGCGGCGCCCTTTCCGGCAACCGTCACATCGTCGAGGTGCTGCATTTCGTCGGTGCCGAGGCCGGTTTCGTCGCCTCCGAATTCCAGAAGCATTTTCTGAGAATCAGCCTCAAGGGTGCCGGCACCGGCGGCCTGCTTGCCGCGCTGTCCTTTGCGCTTGCCGGCTTCTGGCAGTCGCAGACATTGGCAACACCGCAGACCGATCAGGCAACCGCCCTCTTCGGAACCTTTACCATTGGCTATGGTGGCTATCTCGGTATCGCCGCCATCATCGTCGTCATCGCCATCCTGACGACCGTGACCGCTCGCCTCACGGTCATGCGCACGATCTACGAGATCGACCTCATCCGTTCGGACCCCGGCCGCACGGATCTCTACCAGAGCTGAACCGCCCGATGTTTCGCCGTGCCTCGATCTATTCCTTGCCGTAATCTGTGGCTATGTGAAGAGAATCATGATGGCGCGAGAATTACGCGGGAACGGGATGGCCGGAGGAGGCAAATGGCAGGGGAAAGCCGACGATGGCCGGCGGCCCCGCAGCCTCTTGCGCAAAATTCTCCGGCGAACGTTCTTCGTCCTCCTGTTACCGCTCGCGCTCCTGATCGGCGCCTTCCTCAATTTCGCCGACACCGTCGCATCGCTGCAGCCACCCGTGCATCCCAAGGCGGATGCGATCGTCGTCCTGACCGGTGGTTTCCAGCGCATCGACCAAGCGGTCGATCTCTTGAAGGGCGGCGCCGGAAAGCGCCTGCTCATCTCCGGCGTCCACCCGACGACCACCGGCAGCCAGATCCGCCGCAACACCCAGAGCTCCGCCGATCTCTTCAAATGCTGCGTCGATATCGGTCATGAGGCGATCGATACCATCGGCAACGCCACCGAGACGGCACAATGGATCCGTGATCGCGGCTATACGAGCGTGCTCGTCGTTACCAACAACTACCATATGCCACGCAGCCTGCTGGAGCTTCGGCGTACCCGCCCGGAGACGGAATTCATCCCCTACCCGGTGGTCAATTCGGATCTCAAGACGACGAACTGGCTGCGCAACCCGATGGTACTGAAATCGATCCTCCTGGAGTTCGGGAAGTATACGATCGCATCGGTTCGCGATCTCGCCGGCGCCCGGCCGACGAGCGGCCTGCGCACCGATTCCTCACGCGCCACGCCGGCGGAAGAATAGAGGCCATCGAGAACGTCGATGGCCTAAAGTGAGAGAGGGCAGTTTTCCTTCTGCACGGTTTCGTGTAGGCAGCGATCAATCGGCCTGACGCCGAGCCCCTTAAGAACTCGCCTACGAGAGCGTACCTGATGATCGTCTTGCGTTCGATCCTTTTCAACATGGTGTTCTACGCCAATCTGATCGTGCAGATGATCGTGCTGACGCCGATCTATTTCCTGCTGCCGCGCAAGAAGGCCTGGTTCGTTCCCAAGAACTGGGTGCGCAGCAATCACTGGCTGCTCGACAAGATGGTCGGGACGACCTTTGAGATCGAAGGCTTGGAGAACCTCCCGAAGGTCCCCTACATCTTCGCTCCCAAGCACCAGTCCTTCTGGGATGCCTATGCGCTGCTCCCCTGGCTCGACGATCCCTTCTACATTCTGAAGCGTGAGCTCACCTGGATCCCGCTGTTCGGTTGGTACATCCTCAAGCAGCGCATGGTTCCGGTAAACCGGGCCGCACGCGGCAAGGCGATGACCAGCGTCATGGATCGCACCAAGCAGGAAATGGCAACCGGCCGCGAACTCATCATCTACCCGGAAGGCACGCGCCGCCCGCCGGGCGCTCCGCCGGAGTACAAGTACGGCATCGCCCGCCTCTACCGCGACCTGAACGTGCCCGTCGTGCCGGTCGCCATGCATCCCGGCCTCTTCTGGCCGCGCCGCAAGTTCCTGCGCTTTCCCGGCCACTTCAAGGTCCGCATCCTGCCGCCGGTCGAGGCGGGCATGGATCCGGATGCATTCCTTGCCAAGCTCATGGAAGTCACGGAGAAGGCCAGTGACGAACTGCTTGTCGAAACGGTGCAGAACAATCCGCACCTGCCGCTGCCGCCAACCGCCGAGCAAAGGCTGAAGGAACTGAAGGCCGCCGGCAGGGCCTGAGCGATCAGGCCCGCGCACGCTGGCGTGTCTGCTCGAGCAGGCCCACCACCTCTTCCAGCCAGTGATCGCGGATGCCCATTTCCTTGAGATGGGCAAGCGTGTTGAACACATACTCGCTGTTCGGCCCGGATTTTCCGGTCGAAACGGCGACGATATCGGCCGCCTCACCGGTGCTGAGCGTTCCGGCATACTGGACGTGGTCGCGGTCGATGACATAGGCAAGCGCCGGCACCCGCCGTCCATCGGCAAGCAGCACCGGCATCGTGCGCTCCTTGTAGACATGCGTCACCAGTTCACGCTCGCGCAGATAATCGGTAACACTCTCCCGCTGCCCACGCTCGACACGAAAAGCCGTGCCGATGCAGGAGCCGCCTCGGTCGAGCCCAAGCACCAGTCCCGGCCGCTGTTCGGTGCCGCGGTGAACCCAGGAATGCACGCAGAGCGACCGGCGATAGCCGAATGCGCGTGCCGTCAGCTTCTCCTCGAAGGCAAAGCCGGGGTTCCACATCAGCGACCCGTAGCCAAAGACCCAAAATTCGTCCATATCCACTGTCATTCAACCCGCGCTGTCTGCTCTCGCCACCGAATCACCATCGGCTTGTAGGAATGGTCAGCCATGTCGGTTTCTACGGCACAGCATCTCGGCACGAAAGAGACAAGCTCGTCCTCGTGCACCCGAAGACAAGAATAGTTTTGCGGATCGGCGGCGCCACCCGAAAGGCAGCCGCAGTCCAGTTTAGAGTGAGGTATCCGCGCCCATGTCGGCAACCGCAGTTTCCAATCCCTCGCCGGTCAGCCGGAAGTTCCGCTGGCTGACGGCAGGCATCGTGCTTGTCGCCGGCATCTATTCGGCCGGCTGGTTCCTCGCCGCCGATCAGATCGAGAAACGCCTCACGGCCCGTCTTGCCGATGGACAGGCAGCCGGCCTCGGCGGCGAATGCACGAACATGGACGTGCGCGGCTTTCCGTTCCGAATCGGCCTCTTCTGCGACAAGGTCCACCTCGACGACACCCGCCATGGCACATCCGCCTCCTTCGGGGCGCTGCGCACAGCCGCCCAGGTCTACCAGCCCGGCCACGCCGTGATCGAGCTCGACGGCCCGGCCGAAATCCGGGCGTCGCCCGGCCTCAACGTCTTCGCCGACTGGACGCTGCTGCATGCGAGCGTGCGTGCGACCTTGTCCGGTGTCGACCGCACCTCGCTCACCTATGACAACCTCACCGGTCGGGTGCGCCTGCCGCTTGCGGGCGACGGTCTTGGCTTCGGCGCCAGCCACGGCGAACTGCACCTGCGCCAGAACGGCGCGGATCTTGATGCCGCTTTGAGCGTCGACAAGCTCGACCTTCGTCCGGAGGAAGGCCCGAGCTACGCGCCGCCGGCCACGGTGGCTGCGGACCTGACCTTCACCGACAAGGCCGGGTGGATGGCAACCACACCGACACCGGAGATGTTTCGCGGCAGCAAGGGCGAACTCCGACAGCTCACCCTCGATCTCGGCTCCGGCATGAACGCCAAGCTTTCCGGCCCCTTCTCGGTCAACGATCAGGGACTGATTTCCGGCGAGTTCTCGCTGACGATGACGAATATCGAGGCCTGGCGGGCCAATCTGGTCAAGCTGATTCCCGACGACGCCAACCTCGTCGACAACACCGCGAACATGCTGAAGGCGCTCGCCAACGGCAAGGACGAGGCGACCGTGAAGCTCAACGTGCGCGACGGCACGGCGTTTCTCGCCTTCATCCCGATCGGCGTCCTGCCGACGCTCTAGATCGTCGAACACCCGCTTCCGGACGGAAGACCGTTCCTCGGTCTTCCTCGACTTGCTCAGCTTATTTCTGATCCATGGCATGCCGGCCGAAGTCCGGCATCGCCGTATCCTGGCCCGCCTGGATGATCGAGCGGCGGATGGCGCGGGTGCGGGTGAAGAGGTCGAAGAGCTTCTCGCCGTCGCCCCAGCGGATCGCCCGCTGCAGATAGGCGAGATCCTCCGAAAACCGTGCCAGCATCTCCAGGATCGCGTCCTTGTTGTGCAGGCAGACGTCACGCCACATGGTGGGATCGGATGCCGCGAGACGGGTGAAGTCGCGGAAACCCGAGGCCGAATACTTGATGACTTCGGACTCGGTGACGGTCTCGAGATCATCGGCCGTTCCGACGATGTTGTAGGCGATGATGTGCGGCAGATGCGAAACGATCGCCAGCACCTTGTCGTGGTGCTCGGCGTCCATTTCCTCGACCATCGAGCCGAGCGTTTCCCAGAAACGCCGGAGCCGCGCGACCGCTTCCCCATCAGCGCCCTCCGGCGGCGTCAGGATGCACCAGCGGCCGCGGAAGAGGCCGACGAAGCCGGCATCCGGGCCCGAGTGCTCGGTACCGGCGATCGGATGCCCCGGCACGAAATGAACGGTCTCGGGCAGATGCGGCGCCATCTGCGCGATCACCGAGCCTTTGGTCGAGCCGACATCGGTGACGATCGCACCGGGCTTCAGATGCGCGGCAATCTCGGCCGCGACGGCACCGGACGCGCCGACCGGGACCGAGACGATCACGAGGTCGGCGTCGCGAACGGCGTCGGCCGCAGACAGTGTATAGCGATCGCCGAGCCCGAGCTCCTGCGTACGCTTCAGCGTCGCCTCGCTGCGCGTGGAGACGACGAGCGTACCGGCAAGCTGCTTCTCGCGGATATCGCGCGCGATCGACGAGCCGATGAGACCAATGCCGATGAGGGCGATCGTTTCAAACTGCTGAGCCATTATTTCCGTCCCATGAATTCGATCAGCGCCGCGATGACGCCTTCGTTGGCTTCTTCCGAGCCGATGGTCATGCGCAGCGCATTGGGGAAGCCGTAGCTGCGGACCGCCCGCAGGATATAGCCGCGGCTGGTTAGGAAATCATCGGCTTCCTCGGCCCGCTTGCCGTTTTCTTCCGGAAAGTGGATCAGCACGAAATTCGTGACCGAGGGCGTGATGCGCAGCCCGATCGCTTCGAGCGCTTCGCTGACACGCGCAAGCCAGGTGAGATTGTGATCGACTGCCGTTGCCACGAAAGCCTGATCACGGATCGCCGCAGCACCCGCCGCGATAGAGGGCGCACTGAGGTTGAAGGGCCCGCGGACACGGTCGACCGCGTCGATCACCTCCGGCGGTGCATACATCCAGCCGATGCGCAAACCCGCAAGACCGTAGATCTTCGAGAAGGTGCGGGTCATCACCACATTGCGGCTGGCCGAGACGAGCTCCAGACCGGCGGCATAGTCGTTGCGGCGCACATATTCGGCATAGGCCGCATCGAGCACCAGCAGCACACCCTCGGGCAGCCCCGCATGCAGCCGGCGGACTTCATCGACGGGGATGTAGGTGCCGGTCGGATTGGCCGGGTTCGCCAGGAAGACGACCTTGGTGCGCTCGGTGACCGCCGCGAGAATGGCATCGACATCGACGCGCGCATCCTTCTCCTTGACGGTAATGGGCGTCGCGCCCGCCGCCAGGATCTGGATCTTGTAGACGAGGAAGCCATGCTCGGTGATGATGCCTTCGTCGCCGGGCCCGAGATAGGTGTGGCAGAGAAGCCCGAGCAGCTCGTCCGACCCATTGCCGCACATGATGTTTGCCGGGTTGAGGCCGTGCACAGCACCGATCGCCTCTCGCAGCGCCCGCGCCTGGCCATCCGGATAACGTTCGAGGTTGAAGGCAGCCGACTGGAAGGCCTCGATCGCCTTCGGGCTTGCGCCAAGCGGTGTCTCGTTGGACGAGAGCTTATGCACCTTGGCGACACCCGGCGCGTGCTCCTTGCCCGGCACATAAGCGGCAATATCCAGGATGCCGGAACGCGGCTCAGGGCTCTTCGAAGCAAGGCTCATCGGGTCAGCTTTCTTTGGCCATCAAAGTGCTGCAGCGACCGATACGTGCCTTGGGAGGCGCGCGGCGCTGCAGGCAGGAAAAGAGGTCAAGCCATTAGCGGCGCAAGCGGCTTTTGTCGAGGGTCCGCCGCGGTTCCCAGGCAGGTTAGCGGGTGGGACGCGGCCTCTCGCGCGTGCTCGGCACGCCCTGCGGCGCCAGCACCGGCACGAAGACGCGGCGCGATGCGCGTGCGGCGACCGGCAGCCCCTGGTAAAGCCGCTTCTGCGCCTCGACGACGATGACGCCGGAGAAGACCGGCCAGAGCGAACGGCCGAGCCGCTCGAAGCCCCGACGCAGCCGCAGGATCGCCCTGAGTTTCGACGGCGGGAAGAAGAGCGCATCCGCCGTGGCACCTGGCGTGAAGTTGGTCTCGCGCAGCAGCGCCGTCAGCTGCCCACGCGAATAGGGTCGCCCGGAACCGAAGGGCGTGTGTTCCATGCGCGCCCAGACGCCGCGCCGGTTGGGCACGACGATGATAAGGCGACCGCCTGGCGCCAGCACCCGCCAGATCTCCTTCATGGTCTCCCGCGGGCTTTCGGCGAATTCCAGCGAATGCACCATCAGCACCCGGTCGATCGAGGCGTCGGGCAGCGGCAACTCCTCATCGAACACCAGCGCCGTCGAGGAGAGCTCGGCAACCGGCCAGTTCACCGCCCCCTGCCCCGCCGGCATGAAGGCGAAGGTGCGCTCCGTGTCCTTGCGGAACCGTTCGAGATAGGGAACGGCATAGCCGAGGCCGACCAGCCGCTCGTCCGGGAGCCGCGCCCAGACGGACGAAAGCGCCATGGTGACGGATTGCTCCGCCATCCGGCCGAGCTCGGAGTGATAGAATTCTCGCAGGTCGACGATATCGGTGTGCATTCGCAACATGTTAGCTTCGAAGCGGTAGACTTCAAGGTAAGGCTCGCTACATTCGGCAGCATTCCCTCTCTTCTGACCGGAGGACGTGCCATGGCCGCGCTCGAACTCGACCTCTTCCTCTGCCGCACCGATAATTTCGGCGTGCTGATCCACGATCCCGAAAGCGGCCTGACCGCCTCTATCGACGCGCCGGAAGAGGCGCCCATCCTGGAAGCGCTGGAGCGGCGCGGCTGGAGGCTTACCCACATCCTGACGACCCATCATCACGGCGATCACGTGGCGGCAAATGACGCCCTGAAGGAACGCTTCGGCGTCACGATCATCGGGCCTTTCGGGGAAGCCTCGAAAATTCCGGGGCTCGACAAGGCCGTGCGCCATGGTGAGCGCTTCGATTTTGCCGGTCGTTCCGTCGAGGTGATCGAGACCCCGGGCCACACGGCCGGTCACATCTGCTTCCACTTCCCGCAGGACAGGCTGCTGTTTGCCGCCGACACCCTGTTTGCGCTGGGCTGCGGTCGTCTGTTCGAGGGGACGGCAGCGACCATGTGGCAGTCTCTCAGCCGGCTGATGGCGTTGCCGGATGACACGACGGTCTATTTCGGCCACGAATACACGCTGTCCAACGCCCGCTTCGCGGTCACGGTCGACCCCGAGAATGCCGAGCTCAAGGCGCGCGCCGCCGAGATCGAGGAGACGCGCTGCGACGGCGGCTTCACCGCACCGACGACGATCGGCCTGGAGAAGCGCACGAACCCGTTCCTGCGCGCCACCGACCCGGGCATCCGCGCCCATCTTGGAATGCAGAACGCCGACGATGCCACGGTCTTTGCCGAAATCCGCAAGCGGAAAGATAATTTCTAGTGGCTGAGACGCAATCGGCGGCGGAGATCATCAAGGCACTCGGTTTGGCGCGCCATCCGGAGGGCGGCTGGTACTTCGAGACCTTCCGCGATACGGCTGGTGGCCCACGCGGGCATTCGACGGCAATCTATTATCTGTTGGAGCGCGGCGAGCGCTCGCACTGGCACCGTGTCCGCGACGCGGTCGAGATTTGGCACTATCACGCCGGTGCGCCGCTCGAACTCAGCATCGCCGAAGATGGAAAATCCGCCGAGACGCTGCGGCTCGGGTCCGACATTCTGAGCGGAGAACGACCGCAGGGCGTGGTCCCGGCCGATTGGTGGCAGTCCGCCGCCTCGCTTGGCGAATGGACGCTGGTCGGCTGCACCGTCGCGCCAGCATTTGATTTCGCCGCCTTCGAAATGGCGGCCCCCGACTGGCAGCCGCCCAAGCGATAACAAGCCCGGTTATTCCGCCGGCTGGGCCACCGTCGCACGATTGCGGAAGATCATGTCCTTTGCAGCAAGCACTGCGCCGCCGGTCACGAACAGGCAGGCGAGCGCGATGCGCCAGGACGGCTCGGCAAAACCGAACAGGATCAGGATCAGCGTCGAAAGCACCGGCGCCGCATAACTCGCGACGCCGAGAAGCTGGATATTGCCGTTCTTCACCCCAAAGTCCCAGGCATAGAACGCCGCTCCGACCGGCAGCAGCCCGAGGCCGACGACCGCCAGCCACTCGAAGGTCGTCGCCGGCCAGACGGTCGTTTCGAGCGCCAGATGGCAGACGAAAGACAGGATCGAGGTCGCAAGACAAAATCCTGTCACGACATCCGTCGAGACCGCTTCGAAGCGGCGGGTGATGAGCGAATAGCCCGACCAAGTGAAGGCGCAGAGAAAGGCGGCGCCGTAGCCAAGCAGATAGGCATCGTCGAAGGCAACGCCATTGCGCGCCACGATCAGGATCGTGCCGACGAGGCCGGCGAGTGCGCCGGCGAGATGATACCAGCGCAAGCGCTCGCCCGGCAGCAGCGCCGAGCCGACGACGATCAGCAGCGGCCAGAGATAGGCGATCAACCCGGCTTCCACTGCCGGGGCGTTGCGCAGGGCCGTGAAATAGAGAAAATGATAGCCGAACAAACCGGCGATACCCGTGATCCAGACCTTGGCGGGTTGCTTGAGCAGCGCCAGGCGCTCCGGCCTCATCCCCAGCACCACCAGGCCGGGCAGGCTGCCGATCAGGAAGCAGATCGCCGAAAGCTGGAACGGCGGCATCTTGCCGGATGCTGCCGTGAACAGCGCGAGCAGCGACCACATCAGGATGGCGGAAAAGCCGATCAGCGTTGCCTTGAATGTCATAGTCGTCCCCTCGCGCGATTTCTCTCACGGAAACCTGCGCCGATAAAATCTTCGTGCTTCGTGGTATTTAACCTTTTAGTTGCACACGACCGCGCGTCAACCACCAAATCGCGTCGCCGAGACCGTGACCGGTCCGAGCTTGGTGGGGATGCGGACATAGACGGGGGCGTAGACGTTCACGTTGGGCGCCTTGGCAAACCAGATTTCCATCGTCTGCAGACGACGCAGATACTCGACATCCTCGCGGCCCTTCTTGTAGCCGGCCTTCGGCACGAAACGGATACCGCAGACGATCACCTCCCCTTCGAAGCCCTTGGTCTTGAAAGGCTTGGTCCCCTTCGGTGAGAGCTTGATGTCGAGCCGCGACTCGCCATCAAAGATCGGCAGCGTGTTGGGGCACACGCGCGCCTCGGCGGGAATGATGAGGCCCGAGAGCGGGTCGAGCACGTTGCGCATGTCGCGTGAGGTGACGGGCACCCAGTTCTTCGGCAAGGGCGTCCGCTTCGGCGTCATGCTGGCTTGCACCACATTGCCGTTGCGATAGGTGACGTTGATCGCCCTGCTCTTCGATCCACTGCGATAGGACATCGAATAGTGCGAGGCGCGCAGGTAGTCCCTGCCGATCACACCCGAAACCTGCGTCTGGCCCGATGTGTGGCTCAGGATGTCGAGCAG
The DNA here is from genome assembly GCF_052044935.1 of Ensifer sp. 22460. Lineage (NCBI taxonomy): Bacteria > Pseudomonadati > Pseudomonadota > Alphaproteobacteria > Hyphomicrobiales > Rhizobiaceae > Ensifer > Ensifer sp. 22460. Next base: position 352,981 of record NZ_JBQENZ010000002.1, on the reverse strand, counting down.
ACCGGCCGACTTCAGCGTTCCGGATATCGTGTAGCGATTCTTCTGAAGCTCGGTATGGAAGGAGGCGCGCGCAACCGGCAGACCGGCGAGCGAGATGCTGTAATCCGTCAGATGTTCGACATCGGCGGCCGACGATGCTGTGGAAAACGAGACCGCGGACAGCAACGCCGCCACGCGAAAGCCATTTCGCAACTTCATGCCCTTAAAAAATCCATCGCTTGAATATCGCCGCAATACCCTGAAATGCAGGCTCTTTGCGGCTTTTCTACGCCCAGTTCGCTGCAGCCGGTCGTCGGGCCGGCCCCGTGGCCGCCACACGTCCTCATGCAAGAAATAACGCATAGCAAAACCGCTTGGAATGGGTCTCGCAAGGCATTATTCTTGGGAAAACCACGCCTCATATCTGAAGAACGGTCGGGAAAAACCGCGGGTTTTCCGAGAATGCAAGAGGTTTGGCTTGACGGGCGGGCCGTCTCTGACTATAGAACCGCGACTTTCCAATAATGGCCTAGGAACGCGGCCTGGGCTCTGGGCCCGCTACCGCATTGTCCGGCGGCGATAAAGAGAATAGGTGTACCATGTCCCGTAGTTGCGAATTGACCGGCAAGGGCGTCCAGTCGGGCAACAATGTAAGCCACGCCAACAACAAGACCAAGCGCCGGTTCCTGCCGAACCTGTGCAACGTCACGCTGATTTCCGATGCTCTCGGCCAGCGCTACCGTCTGCGCGTTTCCGCTGCAGCTCTCCGCTCGGTTGAACACCGTGGCGGCCTCGACGCCTTCCTGCTGAAGTCGGACGAGAACGAGCTGAGCATGCGCGCTCGCCTGCTGCGCCGCCAGATCGTCAAGAAGGTTGCTGAAGCCGCCTAATCGGCGCCAGCGTCCTGTCTTTGACACGCGTTTAAAAGGCTTGCGGGTTCATCCAGCAAGCCTTTTTCTCGTGCGCGTGTTTCTGCCTTCATCGGCCGGATGCTCGATCCGGCTTTCATCCCTCTAGCTGGTGGCATCTCCCAGGATAAAAAAATGCTGATCAACCGCACTTTCTTCGTCTATATCGCGCTGATGACCCTCGTGGTCGTGGCTTCGAACATCCTCGTACAGTACCCGCTGCCGGGCTCGATTGCCGGCATGCAGCTCGGCGATCTTCTCACCTGGGGCGCCTTCAGCTACCCCTTCGCCTTCCTGGTGACGGATCTTACCAATCGACAGTTCGGGCCGCGCATCGCGCGCCGCGTGGTGGTCGCAGGCTTCATCGTAGCCATCCTGCTCTCCTTCGTCGCCGCCACGCCGCGGATCGCGATCGCCTCAGGTTCGGCCTTCCTGTTCGGGCAGCTTCTCGACATCTCGGTATTCAACCGACTGCGCCGTCAGAGCTGGTGGCATGCGCCGCTCGCAGGCTCGCTGATCGGCTCGGCGCTCGACACCGCAATGTTCTTCTCCTTCGCCTTTGCCCCGTTCTTCGTGTTCTTCGGACCGAACGACAGCTTCGCGCTGGAAACCGCCCCCCTTCTCGGCGTGCTCACGGCCGAAGCACCGCGCTGGATCTCCTGGGCGATCGGCGACTTGAGCGTCAAGATCCTCTGCGGCCTCGTCATGCTGCTGCCCTATGGTGCGCTGATGAGCGTCGTCAAGCCGATGCCGGCAGCGGAAGCCAAGGCATCCGCCTAAACAAGGTCTACCGAAAAGGATCGAGCCGATGATTGCGGTCAAAACGACCGCAATCATCGGCTCTGTCGTTTCAGAGCTTGGATCACTCGCCCCTTGGGCGAAACAAGCATTGCCTACTGCGTCAGCACGGTCGTGAGGCGGAACTCGAGCATCAGATTGCGCTCGAGGATGGAGTGGTTGTCGTCCGAAACGACGATCACCCGAACTTCGCCATCCGGCCGTACGACGACGTCGAGCCCTTCCATATTGTCGATCTGGTGGCGCATGTCGGCTTCGAAGATGACTTCGCCATCGACCACGGCGCCGGGCTTGATCGTGTCGCCGGCAATACGCCGGATCTGCATTCCGAGACCAGAACCGAAAGAGAAGCGCCGTTCCAGCAGCAACAGGTCGCCGTTCGGCAGGAACGCGCCGTCGGTTACCGCATAGGGATCCTTGCGCACGACGGCAAACGCGCCGCGCTGCGGCCCGTCGAGAATGCCCGCCAGCAGATTATCCGCCCTGTCGACGCTGCGCTCTGCAACGGCGATCGTCGCGCCGGCCAGGGGGCCGTCCTTTGGCGCGACTGCGATGGTCTCGATGCCGCCATTGTTGCGCAATTCCTTGATCGGGAACGGCAACGCCAGGCTCCCGATCGGCGTCGATGCAGCAAAGCCCGGGTCCGGGTAGATGTCGATGCGGTGTGCCTGCTCGTAGCTGACGACCACCTGCCCCGACCGCAGCGCCAATCCTTCCGAATCCACCTTCCACTTCGCCAGCCCGACGTCGCCGTTGCGGTCGGCCATCGGCGTGGCGGTAAGGTCCGTAAGACCGGAAAGCCGGCCGGCCGCATCACGGGTCACGGCGCCTTCGAGCCAGTGTCCGGTGTCCATGATCGCGATGAATGAAGTGCCATCCGGCCGAAAACGGATTGCCGACACGGCGCCGAACAGGGAATTCGCAGAGGTCATTTCCAGTCCGCCAACGAACTCCAGCGCGTCGAACCGGGTGGCGCTCGATCCAACCGCGAAACTGCTGATCTGACGACTGCGGATCGGCAGAATTTCGCCGTTCGAGGCGGCCCATGCCGAGCCGGTCGACGCCAAAAGCAGGAGGGCTAGAAGTCCGCGACCGAGCATGGGGAAGTACCTTCAGGGGAAGAGCATCAGGAATGAAACGGAGTACGACGACGAGAGACACCTGCCACGGCGCACTGAGATCATCGCTGCAGCTTGGTAGACTGTAAAATTTTGTCCGTAAATTGACTTCGGCTCAAGGTCGGAACGGGCTGTCGCCGATTGGCGTTCGGAAGCGGCAAACACCACCTCCGAACGAAACAAATTATCCGGCGCGACGAAGACGCGAGGAACCGCGGCGCTGGCTTTCATCCTCGAAGAGCGCGGCCAGCTGCTCGGTCATGGCACCGGCGAGTTCGTCGGCATCGACGATGGTCACGGCGCGACGGTAGTATCGCGTCACATCGTGGCCGATCCCGATTGCAAGCAACTCGACAGGCGAGCGCGTCTCGATCTGCTCGATGACAGCGCGCAGATGCCGCTCCAGATAGTTCCCGGGGTTCACCGAAAGCGTCGAGTCGTCAACCGGCGCACCGTCGGAGATCATCATCAGGATGCGGCGCTGCTCGCGCCGTGCCATCAGTCGCTCGTGCGCCCACATCAGCGCCTCGCCGTCGATGTTTTCCTTGAGCAGGCCTTCGCGCATCATCAGGCCGAGATTGCGGCGCGCCCGGCGCCAGGGCGCATCGGCGGACTTGTAGATGATGTGCCGCAGATCGTTGAGCCGGCCCGGCGCCTGCGGCTTGCCGCCGGCGAGCCACTTTTCGCGCGACTGTCCGCCCTTCCACGCCTTGGTGGTGAAGCCGAGGATCTCGACCTTGACGCCGCAGCGTTCCAGCGTGCGCGCCAGGATGTCGGCGCAAGTGGCGGCAACGGTGATCGGGCGGCCACGCATCGAGCCGGAGTTGTCGATCAGCAGCGTCACTACCGTGTCGCGGAAGTTGGTGTCCTTCTCTCGCTTGAAGGAAAGCGGCTGCATCGGGTCGATGATGATGCGCTGCAGGCGCGCCGTGTCGAGGTAGCCCTCTTCGAGATCGAATTCCCAAGAGCGGTTCTGCTGCGCCATCAGGCGGCGCTGCAGGCGGTTGGCAAGGCGACCCACAGCACCCTGGAGATGGGAAAGCTGCTTGTCGAGGAAGGCGCGCAACCGGTCGAGCTCGGCCTCGTCGCACAGCTCTTCCGAAGCGATCGTCTCGTCGAATTCGCGAGTGAAGACGGCGTAGTCGACTTTCTCGTTGAAGTCGGCGAAGGGCTGGTTCGGTCGCTTGACCTCGCCGGGTGTCTCGCTGTCCTCGTCACCCTCGTCCTGGAGATCGTCGTCGGAGATCTCCGCGCCGTCCATCTCGCCTTCTTCCATCTGCTCTTCGGCAGCCTGGTTTTCATCGGCGGGTGCGGCATCGTCGCCGGCTTCCTCGTCGCTGGCGTTTTCGTCCTGCTCCTGGCTGCGCGGCTGATCTTCGTCGGTCTCGCTTTCCTGCTCGTCCGGCTCGACGTCGTCGTCGCCATACTTCTCGGCGACCTCCATCGAGGTCAGCATGTCGCGCACGACCCGGGCAAAGGCCTGCTGGTCGTTGATCGTCGACGACAGGTTCTGGATATCGCCGGCAGCCTTGCCCTCGATGAACTCGCGCCAGAGGTCGAGCACCTTGCCGGCGGAGGCCGGTGGCTTCTCGCCGGTCAACTTCTCGCGCACCAGCAGCGCCACGGCTTCGCCGAGCGGCGCGTCGGCCTGCCGCTCGATCGTGGCAAAATTCGCCTTGGCGTATTTCTCCTCGAGCATGACGTTCAGGTTCTTGGCGACACCCGCCATGCTGAGCGCGCCGATCGCCTCGACGCGCGCCTGCTCGACCGCATCGAAGATCACGCGGGCGTCGGCCCCTTGCGGCGACATCGTCGCGTGGATGCGCGCGTCGTGACAGGCCTTGCGCAGCGCCATGCTGTCACCCAGCCCGCGGGTGACGCTGAGTTCCTGCAGCGTCGGGCGCTTGGAAAGCTCCGGCAGACGAATGCGCTCGCCGGTCATGCCCGGCCGCTCGTTGGCGAAGGCGACTTCCACCTCGGCATCGCCCGCGATCGATCGGATGCAGCCGGAAAGCGCCCGCTTGAACGGTTCGGCAGCATTCTCGCGCGTGGTTGGCTTTGCCTTCGAGTTCGAGCTCACGAGAGTTCCTTCTTCAGCCAGATGCGGTGAAATCCCGGCGGGAAATCATCGAGTTTGCCATAAACGTCATAACCCAGCTTCTGATAGAAGCCGTGCCCTGGAAACTGAATGTGTCGACATAGATGTAACGGGCACCGCGGCTTGCGGCGACCGCTTCGACACGCGCAACGAGCTCACGCCCGCTGCCCGACCCTCTCAGCGCCTCGTCTACCCAGAGCAGTTCGATGAAGCACCAGTTCCACGCCGTGTAGGCGACGATGCCGCCTACGATCTCGTCGCCGTCGTTACGCACCGAAATGGCGAAGCGCTTGTATTTGGCGCTTCCCGCCTTTTCGAGGTTGAAGGCCTTGAGGCCCTTGAAGACCGCGTTGGCGGTCTTCGTGACGCTCTTCTCCTCAACGAAGCGAAGCGCCTGTGCGCCCTCCGCCTCCGCCATGGCTCAGGCGGTGGCTTCCAACACGATGTTGGCAGCGCTTTCCTTGAGCTCGATCCCGAAGGCGCGCTGGTAGTGCTCGGCGACCAGCGCCCGCTCCAGTTCGTCGCACTTGTTGAGGAAGGTCACACGGAAGGCAAAGGCGATATCGCCGAAGATGTGGGCGTTCTCGGCCCAGGTGATGACCGTACGCGGGCTCATGACGGTCGAAAGATCGCCGTTGATGAAGGCGGCGCGCGTGAGGTCGGCAACACGCACCATCTTGGAGACGGTCTCGCGGCCCTTGTCGGCGGTGAAGCCCTTCACCTTGGCGGCGACGATGTCGACTTCCTTGTCATGCGCCAGGTAGTTCAGCGTCGTGACGATCGACCAACGGTCCATCTGCGCCTGGTTGATCTGCTGCGTGCCGTGGTAGAGGCCGGTGGTGTCGCCGAGGCCGATGGTGTTGGCGGTCGCAAACAGGCGGAAGGCCGGGTGCGGACGGATGACGCGGCTCTGGTCGAGCAGCGTCAGGCGGCCGGAGGATTCGAGAACCCGCTGGATCACGAACATGACGTCCGGACGGCCGGCATCGTATTCGTCGAAGACGAGTGCGACATTGTGCTGGTAGGCCCAGGGCAGGATGCCGTCCTTGAACTCGGTGACCTGCAGGCCGTCCTTGACGACGATCGCGTCCTTGCCGACGAGATCGATACGGCTGACATGGCTGTCGAGGTTGACGCGCACGCACGGCCAGTTGAGGCGGGCAGCGACCTGCTCGATATGGGTGGACTTACCGGTACCGTGATAGCCCGAGACCATCACGCGTCGGTTGTGGGCGAAGCCTGCGAGAATAGCGAGCGTGGTTTCGCGGTCGAAGAGGTAATCCGGGTCGAGGTCCGGCACATAGGCGTCGCCCTTCGAATAGGCAGGAACGCGCAAATCCGTATCAATGCCGAAAACCTCCCGGACCGAGATCGTCGTATCGGGGAGGTTGGAAATGTCGAGGTCAATCTTGCTCATCATGTCTCCAGAGCGGCCACCGGACGGCACCCGCGCATTCGCCTGCAAAAGTGCTTCTGTAATAATCCGCGTTGTTAGCAGAAACCAGCCTGTTTTAACAATTGGTAGGCTTGAATAACCGCGCGAAAACGCTCTTCGGATCCCCTATCTCCGCCATTGGCATCGGGGTGATGCTTCTTGACGAGATCCTTGTAGGCAGCCTTGATATCGGCAGCAGTGGCCGAGGCCCCGAGGCCGAGTGTTTCGAACGCCTTTGCCTCGAGCGTCTTCAACTTGCGCTGGCGCGGCTCCGGGCGACGGGCGCGCGCTTCGCTGACGAAGCCGAAGGGGTCGCGCATCCGGGCCTGGGCGCCGGCCGAGCCCGACCGCGTCTGCGACTGCGTCGGACCGTTCTTCGCATTCTTGTTGACGCCGACGGTCCAGGTCGGTCGGTGGCCGGTCACCGCTTCCTTCTGGTAGCGGGCGACCTCGCTATCGGAAAGGCCGGAGAAGTAGTTGTAGCCCTTGTTGTACTCCTTCACATGTTCGAAGCAGAACATGAAGTACTGGCCCTCGGCATTGCGGCCGACGGGCGCTTTATGCACGCCCTTCTGATCGCAGCCGTCCCACTGACAAACGGGCGCAGCCGGCTCCGCCCGGGGCTCAACCTTGCGCCGGGTGCGAATGCGATCGAAGTATTTTGAATCGAGTCTCATGGTGCTCATTATGGGGCTTGGCTGGGGCCACAACAAGAATTGACAAAACGGAATGTTGCTGGCTTTGTGCGGGCATTTTGCGCCGCCAAGCCAGCGATTACCGGGTACTGCAGATCCGCGAGGGGGCGTCAAGCAACCAAGGAAATGGGACGGAAGAATGTCGCTCACGGACACGATCGAAAAGAAGCTGATCGAGGCCTTCCATCCTGAGAGATTGGCGGTCATCAACGAGAGCCACATGCATGCCGGTCATCAGCCGGGTTTCGATGGCGGCGGCGAAACCCACCTGCGGGTGCGCATCGTTTCCAGCGCCTTTACCGGCATGAGCCGCGTCGCCCGTCACCGCGCCATCAATGATCTCCTGAAACCGGAACTCGATGCCGGCCTGCACGCCCTTGCCGTCGAGCCCGCGGCTCCCGGCGAAGCGACCCGCTGGTAGCAATCAAGACGTCGGAGCGGCACCGTCTTCCGCCGGGCGGATGCGCAGCTTGGTGATCCGGTTCTTCACCCTCTTCATCACAATGAAGCGCTTGCCATGGAAGGTGAAGGCCTGACGCTCCTCGGGAATGCTCTTTGACTCGTGAATGACGAGCCCCGCCACCGTCGTCGCTTCTTCGTCCGGCAGCGACCAGTCGAGCGCGCGATTGAGGTCGCGGATCGGCACCGAGCCGTCAACGACGATCGAACCATCCGCCTCCTGGCGCACACCCTGAATGTCGAGGTCGTGCTCGTCGGCAATGTCGCCGACGATCTCCTCCAGAATGTCTTCGAGCGTCACCAGCCCCTGAACCTGGCCGTATTCGTCAACGACGATCGCCAAATGCAGCTTGCGGCGCAGGAAGGCGTTGAGCTGGTCCTTGAGGTTGGTCGTGTCCGGCACGAACCAGGGCTTCTGCGCGATCTTGCCGATATCCAGGTTCTCAGGCTCGACATTGGGCTCCGCCAACGCCCGCAGGAGATCCTTGGAGTGCACGACGCCGATGATGTTGTCGGTCGAACCGCGCCAGAGCGGCAGTCGCGTGAACGGGCTTTCGAGAATGTCGCGGACGCAGGTCTCCGGCGGCTCGTCGGCATTGATCGCCCGCATGGCGGTGCGGTGGATCATGATGTCGGAGACTTCGAGTTCGCCGAGATCGAGCACGCCGCCCAGCCGGTCGCGGTCGGCCTTGATCACCGAACCCTCGCGGTGCAGCAGGTCCACCGCGCCGCGCAGTTCCTCATGCGCCGAGAGCATCGACATGTCGGCGGCAAGATTGACGCCGAAGAGATTGAGCAGGCGCCGGACGATCCCGTTGACGAGGCTGGAGACCGGGCCGACGACCGCGACGAAGGGGCGGACGAGCGGCGCAACGGCAATCGCGAAGCGATCGGGCGAAGCAATCGCCCAGCTCTTCGGCAGCACTTCCGAGAAAATAACGAGCAGCACGGTCATGGCGAGCGTCGCGATGGCGACGCCGGAATCGCCGAAGAGACCGATCAAAAGGCTCGTCGTCAGCGACGACGCGAGAATGTTGACCAGATTGTTGCCGATCAGCAGCGTGCCGATCAGCCGGTCACGGCGTTCGATCAGCCGGTTGACGATGCCGGCACGCTCCTCGCCGTTGTTTTCGAGCGTGTGCATGCGCGAGCGCGAGGCTGCCGTCAGCGCCGTCTCAGAGCCCGAGAAGAACGCCGACAGCACGAGCAGGCAGAGGACCGAGAGGATCGACAGCCAGTATTCCGCCAGAAAAGCAATAAAGGCTTCGCCTGTCATTGCGGATGTTTTTCCCTCAGGAAGCTCAGGGCCTCCGATGCCGGAACGTCATCGGCCACAAAGGATTGTCCGACGCCGTGCGTCAGAATGAAGGTGAGCTTGCCGCCCTTGACCTTCTTGTCCTGGGCGATCGCGTCCATCAGCCTCTCGGCCGGAGGCAAGGTGCCCGGAATTTCCGACATGCGGGTCGGCAGGCCCACAGTCTTCAGATGCGCCTCGACACGAGACGCATCGTCCGGGCTCGCAAGGTTCATGCGTGCCGAGAACTGATGCGCAAGCACCATGCCGATCGAAACGCCCTCGCCGTGCACCAGCCGGGCGCTGTCGTATTCGGTCGCAGCCTCCAGCGCATGGCCGAAGGTGTGGCCGAGATTGAGCAACGCCCGCAGACCGTTCTCGCGCTCGTCCGCTGCCACGACCTCGGCCTTGGCCTGGCAGCTGATCGCGATCGCCTCGATGCGAGCCGCGCCGCCGGCAAAGACCGCCTGCCAGTTCTTTTCGAGCCAGGTGAAGAAGTCCGGCTTGTCGATCAGCCCATACTTCGCGACCTCGGCATAGCCGGCGCGAAACTCGCGTGGACTCAGCGTGTCGAGCACGTCGGTATCGGCGAGCACCAGATCCGGCTGATGGAAGACGCCGATCAGGTTCTTGCCGTGCGGGGAATTGATGCCGGTCTTGCCGCCGACGGAGGAATCGACCTGTGCCAAGAGCGAGGTCGGGATCTGGATGAAACGCGAGCCACGGCGCACGATGCCAGCGGCAAAGCCGGTAAGATCGCCGATGACGCCCCCGCCAAGCGCGATCACCGCATCGTTGCGCTCGATCCGGGCGCCAAGCACGGTTTCACAGACCGGGATCAGTTGCTCGAAGCTCTTGGTCTTCTCGCCGGCGGGAAGCACGAGCGACACTGCGTCGATGTCACGCTCCTTCAGGCTCGCCATCAGGGGCTCGAGGTAGCGCGGCGCTACGTTCTCGTCAGTGATCACGGCCATCTTGCGCCCCTTGAGGCGGGCGGCGATCTCCTGGCCGGCGGCGGCAATCAGCCCGGGACCGATCAGGATATCATAGGAACGATCGCCGAGGTCGACGCGGACCTTGCGTTCGGCAGCGGGCGCAACATGGCTATTCATGGTTCTTCTTGTCCTGGTATTCGATAACGGCGGTGAGAACGTCCTCCACCATCGTCTCTTTCTTCACATCGCGCGACAGCACCGTCAGGTCGGCTTCCGAATAGATCGGGTAGCGCGCGTTCATCAGGTTTTCGAGCGTCTGCTTGGGATTTTCGGTCTTCAGCAGCGGCCGGGTATCGCGCTTGTTGACCCGCTCCCAGAGCACGTCGAGCTCGGCATTGAGCCAGACCGTCAGGCCGCCCTTCCTGATCTGGCGGCGCGAGCGCTCGTTGATGTAGGCGCCGCCGCCGGTCGAGACCACACGCGGACCACTTCTCAGAAGCCGTTTCAGCACCCGCGTTTCCAGTGCGCGGAACTCCTCCTCGCCGTAGCGGGCAAAGAGATCGCTGATCGTCATGCGCGAGACGCGTTCGATCTCGTGGTCGGAATCGACGAAGGGAATTCCGAGCGCCTGGGCGGTCAATCTTCCGATTGCCGACTTGCCGGCGCCCATGAGACCGATGAACACGAGATTGCGTTTACCGAGTACAAGCTTCGCCCGCTCGGCAAGCGTTGCGGAAACCGGTTCGATCACGTCGTTCATTGGACTTCTTATTCCCCATTCCCTTTCGGTATCGACAAATCGGGGTGTAGCGTCAAGTCGTCGCGCGCGTCCGCTCACGGTTCTTGAACTCGGCCGAAGCGGCGTTCATATAGGTCTGGCACCCGCCTTTGTGCCGCGCGTTCATCCGAACGCGCGATCACGCTGGCTGTTTGAACGCCTGCATGCATATCCTTTGGTCCGCTTCGGCCGAAGGCTTCATGCAGAGGAGATTGAAATGCCGACCCTCTTCCGGTTCCTGTTCTTTTGTCTGGTTGTCGCCGGGATAGTCTATGGCACGATGATCTCCCTCGTCACCTTTGTCGAACCGGTTGAGCGCGACGTGACCGTGAAAATCCCGTCCGAGCGGGTGAACAAGCCCCAATGAGCGACCTCTCCGCCGCCCATGTCGAGGCCTTCCTCGAAATGATGAGCGCCGAACGCGGCGCTGCGGTCAACACGCTGCAATCTTACGAGCGCGACCTGGAGGATGCCGCCTCGCACCTGCGCACGCTCGGAACCGGGCTGACGGCGGCAACCCCGGACGACCTTCGCACCTATCTCGCCCATCTCTCGGGCCAGGGCTTCAAGCCCTCCTCGCAGGCACGGCGGCTTTCGGCGCTCCGGCAGTTCTACAAATTCCTCTACGCCGAGGGTATGCGCGGCGACGATCCGACCGGCATTCTCGACGCCCCGAAGAAGGGGCGCAGCCTGCCAAAAACGCTGAGCGTCGAGGACGTCTCGCGGCTGATCGGGCAGGCCGAGAGCGAGGCCGCATCAGGAGGTCCGGACCACCTTGCGAAGTTGCGCATGCATGCGCTGATCGAACTGCTCTACGCCACCGGCATGCGCGTCAGCGAGCTGGTCTCCCTTCCGGCAAGCGTGCTGGCGCAGAACGGCCGCTTCCTCGTGATCCGCGGCAAGGGCAACAAGGACCGGCTCGTGCCGCTCTCGCAAGCGGCAATCCGGGCGATGCGGGCCTATGGCGAGGCGCTCGCCGAGGAAATGGCCAGGGAGGAAGCGGGCAACCGCGAGAGCCCGTGGCTCTTCCCCTCCTCCGGCAAGCAGGGCTTCCTGCCGCGCCAGGTTTTTGCGCGCGATCTGAAATCGCTCGCCGCACGCGCCGGCATAAGGGTCGCCACGATCTCCCCGCACGTGCTGCGGCACGCCTTCGCCAGCCACCTGCTTGCCAATGGCGCGGACCTTCGCGCCGTGCAGGAACTGCTCGGCCATTCGGACATTTCAACGACACAAATCTATACACATGTGCTGGAAGAACGGCTGCACAACCTCGTGCAAAACCATCACCCTCTTGCCAAACAGGCGAAAAAACAGGATTAGGACGGCCGGGCACGCTGGTTTCGGCCCGCTGGTCCTTGTCGCAAAATGATCGGAAACGCATCTCATGCACAACTATCTCGATTTCGAAAAGCCCATCTCCGACCTCGAAGGCAAGATTCTCGAATTGAAGAAGCTCGCCGGCGAAGACGAGAGCGTGAACACTTCGGATGAGATCGAACGCCTGGAGACGCGCGTCCGCGACGCGATGATCGAGATCTATTCCAAGCTGACGCCCTGGCAGAAGACCCAGGTCGCCCGTCACCCCTCGCGCCCGCACTTCCTGGATTACGCCGCCGAGCTCTTCACCGAGTTCACGCCGCTTGCGGGCGACCGCAACTATGCCAACGACGATGCCATCCAGGCCGGCCTTGCGCGTTTCCGCGGCATGCCGGTCGCCGTTCTCGGCCAGGAGAAGGGCAACGACACGAAGTCGCGCATCAAGCACAACTTCGGCAGCCCCCGTCCTGAAGGCTACCGCAAGGCGATCCGCGTCATGGAAATGGCCGATCGCTTCGGCCTGCCCCTGATCACGCTGGTCGATACCGCCGGTGCCTATCCAGGCGTCGGCGCAGAAGAACGCGGCCAGGCGGAAGCCATCGCCCGCTCCACCGAGATGTGCCTCAATGTCCGTGTGCCGATCGTCACCATCGTCATCGGCGAAGGCGGCTCCGGCGGCGCCATCGCGATCGCTACCGGCAACCGCGTCTACATGCTGGAGCATGCGATCTACAGCGTCATCTCGCCGGAAGGAGCTGCCTCGATCCTGTGGCGCGATTCCACCCGCGCCAAGGAAGCCGCCAGCAATATGAAGATCACCTCCGAGGACCTGAAGGCACTCGGCGTCATCGACGGCATCATTCAGGAGCCGGTCGGCGGCGCACACCGCGACCCGAACGCGGTCATCGGCCGCACCGGAACCGTGATCGCCGACGCGTTGAAGGAATTGTCCGGACGCAATGGCGACCAGTTGCGCACGGATCGCCGACAGAAGTACCTCAATATCGGCCGCAACCTCTAGGCAGGAACGGGATAGGGGCGGAAATCCCACGCCCTCTATCCGATCTGGTCCTGGTGGTTCGCGATTGCGCGAGCGGATTTCGCAACTGCAAAGCGGAGTATGGCCAAATCTTGGCCATATTCATGAGGTCATGAACAGCGCATCGGCAGGGCCACCCTGCAGGGTTAAGAATTCGTGAAGTATAATCGCTTAGTGATTCTCTAAAGAGCCCACCCTCGCGGACTTGGGCTTTCCTGCATAATTCCTTAAATCGGCATCGATTTAAGGGCAAAATTATGCAGCTATCTAAAGAGTCACAGCGTCCTTGGCGCGTCAAAGACGCGCGGCGCTGTAGTCGAGTTGGGTTTAAACGGGCCTCTGCTGATGCGTTTCAGAAACCTTGTAGCCTCCGCCGCCATTGTCGCCGCGCTTGCCGGCTGCACCAATGAAACGCTGGACACGACGACGTCGGTCGACCTCAGGTCCGTCAAGAACAAAACCGAGTACCAGGTCTCCGGACCCATGGTCAAAAAGATGACCGAACTCGGGATACAGAAGCAGGCCCCGATCTCGCTGCGCATCTTCAAGGAAGAAGGCACGCTCGAGGTCTGGAAGGCCAATACGGCCAATCGCTTCCAGCTGCTGAAAACCTATAAGATCTGCGCCTGGTCCGGCAAATTGGGCCCGAAGGTAAAGGAAGGCGATCGTCAGGCGCCGGAGGGCTTCTATCCGCTCTTCCCGCACCAGATGAACCCCAACTCGAATTATTACCTGGCGATCAACACCGGCTATCCCAACACCTACGACAAGGCGAACGGCCGTCAGGGAACGCACCTGATGATCCACGGCGCCTGCTCGTCGTCGGGCTGCTACTCGATGACCGACGAGCAGATGATCGAGATCTTCGCCCTCGCCCGGGATTCCTTCAAGGGCGGCCAGGAAAGTGTTCAGCTCCAGGCCTTCCCCTTCCGCATGACCGCGGAAAACATGGCGCGCCATCGCAACAACCCGAACATCGATTTCTGGAAGATGCTGAAGGTCGGCTACGACCAGTTCGAGATCACCAAGCGTCCGCCTGAAGTGAACGTCTGCGAGAAGAAGTACGTCTTCAACCAGCAGGCCTCCGGCCCGTTCAATCCGAGCGGCCAGTGCCCGGCCATGTCGACCCCGCCGGCGCTGCAAGTGGCGATGGCAGGCTTCGAGAAGACCTACCAGACCGACTACGACAAGGCCATGAAGAAGTATGACGGCATGGTCTGGTACGAGCCGAGCGAAGCCGAGCGCAAGGCGATCGTCGCCAAGCAGCGCGTCGGCCGCGAACTCGCCTATGCGCCAACCGGCAACTCCTTCGACGCCGGCAAGCTGATGAAGGCCAGCGACCTCGAGAAGAAGCTCGCCGACCAGAAGGAAGCGGAAGAGACCAAGCAGGCCGTCGAGATCCAGAAGAAGGAACTCGAAAAGGCGACCGACGGCGGCAAGCACGTCCCGGTTCCAGCCGCCAACCCCGTACCGCAGCCGGTGATGCAGGCAGCCGTCGAGCAGCCGGCGAAGAAATCCTTCTGGAGCCTGTTCTCGAAGAGCGAGCCGGAGGCAGAAGCACCCGCTCCGGCGGTTCAGACACCCGAACAGCAGGCAGCCGTCGCACCGCAAGCGCAGGAACCGGCGAAGACGACCAAGCAGGCACGCACGACGGCGCCAGCTGCGACCGAGCAGCAGACGGCCGCCGTTGCAACGGCACCTGCCCCCGAGGCGGTGGCGGAAACACCTGTGCTCACCGAAGAGCCGCCGAAGAAGCGCCCCTTCTGGAAAATCTGGGGCAATTGATGCCGGGCGAGACCAAGATCGTCTACGACCTCAGGGGGCTTAAATGCCCCCTTCCCGTTTTGAAGACGCGCAAGCGCATGTCCTCACTAGCCCCGGGCGCATTGCTGGAGATCGAGACGACCGATCCTCTGGCGGTGATCGATATCCCGCACTTCTGCAACGAAGACGGCCACACGCTCGAAGAGTCCGCTGCTGCCGACGGCGGCCACCGGTTTCTGATCCGCAAGGGCGCCTGAGACGCCGCGACGGGCCGCGGCATCACAATGCTATCTGAATGATGATTAAAACCGCATGCCGGGAACGGCGAGCGGATTGTCGGAAAGCGCCTGCGCGTCCGGCCGGTCGATGCGCGGCTTGCCGGTAAAGGCGTCGAACAGGTCGCGGACAAAGCCTTCCGTCAATCCCTTGGTGATCAGCACCATGCGGGTGCGCCGGTCGTTCGGGTCCGGCCATGCCGCCAGACGCTCCGGCGTGTGAAAGACATTCTGCACGCCATGCAACACCAGCGGCCGGTCCGGTCTGTCGGCCACCGCTACGATTGCTTTCATCCTGAGCAGCTTCTCGCCATGCGCCGAACGCAGGAGGTCGATGAACATATCGAGTGCCATCGGCTCGATCGGCCGGTCGTGCACGATGCTGAACGAGCGGATGTCGCCACCATGCCGGTTCACATCATGATGATGATCGTGGTCATGGTGGTGATCATGATCGTGATGGTGGTCACCATGATCGTGGTGATGATGGTTGTGCTCGTGATGGGCTTCATCCTGCAGCCAGCGGCCGACATCGGCGATCTTCGAGGATGGATCATAAAGGCCGCAGGCGAAAAGCGCTGAGCGTCCCGCCTCCTCGCTGTCGCCATCGATGAGCGGCGCACGCGGATTGAGCGCCCGGATCCGTGCCGTCAGCTCGTCGCGCTGGGCTGCATCGGCAAGACCGGTCTTGCTGACGACGATGCGGTCGGCGACCGCGATCTGCTTCAGGGCTTCCTCGTGATTGGCGATCGTCTGCAGGCCGTTGACGGCATCGACGACCGTGACGACGCCATCCAGCCGGAAGCTCTGCGCGATAATGGGATTGCCGATCACCGATTGCAGCACCGGCGCGGGGTCGGCAAGGCCGGTTGTTTCGATGACGATGCGCTTCAGCGGCTTGATCTTGCCCGTCTGCATCCGGTCCATGAGATCGGCAAGCGTGTCGACCAGTTCGCCGCGCACCGTGCAGCAGAGGCAGCCGTCGGAAAGCTCGATAACCCCGTCGCTGGAGGCCTCCACCAGCAGGTGGTCGATCGAGACATCGCCGAACTCGTTGATGATGACTGCCGTGTCCGAGAGATCGGGATCCTTCAGCAACCGGTTCAGCAACGTTGTCTTGCCCGCACCGAGAAAGCCGGTGAGGATCGAGACCGGCACCGCCGGCAAGGGACTAGCCATCATGAACTCCGATCAGAAAGTCGGCCGCGGCACGGGGATCGGCACATTGGCGGCGTCTCCCTGGCCAGCCTGGTCGGCGACGACTTTCGGCGCCTTCTCACCGCTGCCGGCGATAAGACCGGCGAAGGCGAGATTCAGCGGCCGGTTGATTTCGTGGATATAGGGCGAGAGCAGCTTCTGGCGGCCGCCCTCGTCGCGGCCTTCGCTGCGGACCTTGGCCGCCGCCTTCGAGCAGATCTGTTTGCTGACATCGGCCACCATGTCGCGTGTCTCGCCATAGGGCGGGATCTGCACGAGGGAAGGTTTGCCATTGCCGCTCGTCGTCAGCGCCATCTGCATGAGCCGCGCAGATTCGTCGGCACGCGCGCCGAGGCTATCCTCGCCGAGTACGACAGAGACGACGCTACGCCCGTCACGGGTGGCAGACGAAACCTGGTTGAAGCCGGAGGCGCAGATGAAGCCGGTCTTCATGCCATCGGCGCCTTCGAAGCGTCCGATCAGCATGTTGTAGTTCGGATAGTTCTTCTTGCCGGTGGTGAAGCCTTCCAGCGAGAAATAGGAAGCATATTGCGGGAACTCGCGCTTGAGCGTAATCGCCAGCACCGCAAGGTCGCGCGCCGTCGTATACTGGCCCGGACCCGGCAGGCCGTTGGGATTGATGAAGTTGGACGAGGTCATGCCGATGCGGCGCGCCTCGGCGTTCATCCGCTCGATGAAGGCGGGCTCCGAACCGCCGACCGTCTCGGCGATGGCCACTGCGACGTCGTTCGCGGACTTGACCAGCATCATCTTCAGCGCGCTGTCGAGCGTCATCGCCTGCCCGGGCTTGTAGAACATCTTGCTCGGCGGCTCGGAGGCCGCATTCTTGGTCATGATGACCGGGCTCTCGAGCGTAAGCTGCCCCGACTTGATCGCGCGGAAGGCCGTATAGGCCGTCATCAGTTTGGTCAGCGATGCCGGATACCATTTCTGGAAGATGTCCTGATGTTCGTAGACCTTCAGCGAATTGACGTCGACGACGAGCCGCGGATTGGCTGCAGCCGGCAATGCCGCAAGAAGCGTCGCGCACGTCACTGCCGTGACACCAAGCGCCCTCATCTTGCCACGTGTGAAAATTCCTGCTGTCACCACGATAGAACCTCGAAATTCCGCTGTTGCCTCGTCTCGTCCGGCTATTTAGCCTATATGGCGAGGAGATGGCAAAGCCCATTCACGGGCACCCCTGCCAATCCACCGCAGATACACAGTGATCGAACAGACCGACAGGACGAACCGATGCCGATACTCAACCGTGCCGCCGAGCTCCAGAACGAAGTCGCCGAATGGCGGCGCCACCTGCACAGGAACCCGGAGCTCCTGTTTGCGGTCGAAAATACGGCATCCTTCGTCGAAAAGAAACTCAAGGAGTTCGGCGTTGACGAAGTCGTGACGGGCCTCGGCCGCACCGGCGTCGTCGGCCTGATCCGCGGCAATCTCGGCTCGGGCCGCACGATCGGCCTGCGCGCCGACATGGATGCGCTGCCGATTACCGAGACGAGCGGCAAGCCCTGGGCTTCGGAAACGTCTGGCAAGATGCATGCCTGTGGCCACGACGGCCATACGGCGATGCTTCTCGGAGCGGCCAAGTATCTCGCCGAAACCCGCAACTTCGCCGGCAGTGTCGCAGTCATCTTCCAGCCCGCCGAAGAAGGCGGCGGTGGCGGCAACGAGATGGTCAAGGACGGCATGATGGAGCGTTTCGCCATTGAGGAAGTCTATGGCATGCACAACATGCCGGGCATGCCCATTGGTCACTTCGGCAGCCGTGTCGGCCCCATCATGGCTTCGACCGACGAGTTCACCATCACCATCAAGGGCCGCGGCGGCCATGCGGCCCAGCCGCACAAGACGATCGACCCGATCATCGTCGGCACCCAGATTGTCACCGCTCTGCAGACGATCGCCTCGCGCACGGTCGATCCCCTCGCCTCCGTCGTCGTCTCGGTGACCAAGTTCAACGCCGGCTTCGCCCACAACGTCATTCCGGAAGAAGCCGTTCTCGGGGGCACGGTGCGCACTCTCGTGCCTGAGGTACGCGATATCGGCGAGGGCCGCATCCGCACGATCGCCGAAGGAGTGGCGGCCCTATACGGCGCGACCGTCAACGTCGCCTACAATCGCAACTATCCGGTGACCGTGAACCATGCGGAAGAGACCGGCTACGCTTTGAGGGCCGCGGCCGAGATCGCGGGGACAAGCAACGTCAAGCCGTCGCTCGACCCGATGATGGGCGGAGAGGATTTCTCCTACATGCTGATTGCCCGTCCCGGCGCCTTCGTATTCATGGGCAACGGCGACACCGCCGGGCTGCATCACCCGGCTTACGATTTCAATGACGAGGCGATCCCGCACGGCATCTCCTACTGGGTGAAGCTCGCGGAAACGCGACTTGCCGCCTGAGGCATCGGCGGGAGGCACCATGCATCAGATCGACAAGATTGACCGTAGAATTCTCAACATCCTCCAGGCGGATGGGCGGATCACCAACCTTGAGCTTGCCGATCGCATCGGCCTGTCGCCGACGGCGACCAGCGAGCGGCTGCGCCGGCTGTTGAAGGAAGGCTACGTCTCGGGCTTCGGCGCGCGGCTTGACCCGCACAAGCTCGGCTTCGGCCTGCTGGTTTTCATCGAGGTCATGCTCGACAAGACGACGCCCGACGTCTTCGACCAGTTCGCCGCCGCCGTCAAACAGGCGCCGGCCGTGCTCGAATGTCACATGGTGGCGGGGGGCTTCGACTATCTCGTCAAGACGCGGTTCGAGGACATGGCGGCCTACCGCAACTTCCTCGGCCAAGTGCTCTGGACGCTTCCGGGCGTCAAGGAGACCCGAACTTACGCAGTGATGGAAGAGATCAAGAACGACGGACCGCTGCCGCTCGTTTGAGCCGCAGTCAGAAAAAAGGCCCGGAAACCCCATCGGATTCCGGGCCGTTCCATTTCAGTTTAGGCGGCGTCCTGCAGCGACGCCATGTCGATGACGAAGCGGTAGCGCACATCGCTCTTGACGACGCGTTCATAGGCTTCGTTGATCTGTTGGATCCGGATCGTTTCGATTTCCGAGACGATATTGTGCTCGCCGCAGAAGTCGAGCATCTCCTGGGTTTCCTTGATCGAGCCGATCATCGAACCGGAAATGCTCCGGCGGGCGGGCACCAGCGAGAAAGCATGTACCGGCACCGCATTCTCAGGAATGCCGACCAGCACGAAATCGCCGTCGACCTTCAGAAGGTTGACGTAGGCATTCCAGTCGATCTCGGCGGCCACCGTGCAGATGATCAGATCGAACGTGCCTGCCAGTGCCGTGAAGGTCTCCGGATCGTTGGTGGCGTAGTAGCGATCGGCGCCGAGCTTCAGCCCGTCTTCCTTCTTGGAAAGCGTCTGGCTGAGAACGGTCACCTCCGCGCCCATGGCGTGCGCCAGCTTGACGCCCATGTGGCCGAGGCCGCCCATGCCGACGATCGCGACCTTCTTGCCGGGACCGGCCTTCCAGTGGCGCAGCGGCGAATAAAGCGTGATGCCGGCGCAAAGCAGCGGTGCTGCGGCGTCGAGCGGCAGGTTCTCCGGGATCGACAGCACATAGCCTTCCTTGACGACGATACTGTCGGAATAGCCGCCCTGGGTCGGCGTCTTACCGTCGGCTTCCACGCCGTTATAGGTCACGATCAGACCGGGCATGTAATGTTCCAGATCCACATCGCGCGTGGCGCAGGTGGTGCAGGAATCGACGAAGCAGCCGACGCCGGCGCGGTCACCGACTTTGAACTTGGTGACCTTGGAGCCAACCGCCGTCACGATGCCGACGATCTCGTGGCCGGGAACCATCGGGAAGGCCGAATTGCCCCATTCGTTGCGGGCCTGGTGGATGTCGGAGTGGCAGACGCCGCAATATTTGATCTCGATCACCACGTCGTCGTCGCGCGGTTCGCGGCGCTCGAAGGTGAAGGGCGTCAGCGGCTTCGACGCATCGGTCGCCGCATATCCTCTTGCAATGGCCATCAGTCTGTCCTCATTTTGGGAAAGGGTGCAGGTCCGGAGGGAACCCGGCCTGACGCACCTCGAACTATGGGGGCGCAGACACGGTGAGCGTTAGAGCGATCCTGCAAAATTCTTGCACGATCCTACAAGATTGACAGTGAGATCCTGGAGATGGCACGTCGATGCCCTACCTGAGCGTTGCCTCACACAATGCTAAGCCGCTGGAAAGACCGCAGATTATGACAGCCACAAGACAGACTGCCCGCCACCAGATGATCGATGTCATTGCCCGGTTTGCCGAGCGGGACGGCGACCACCTGACCGGGATTTCCGGCCTGACCCTGCATCGCCATGGCGGCGACGCTCCGGTCAATTGCTCGGCCTATCGGCCAAGCCTGGCAATCATCGTGCAAGGGGCCAAACGTGTGGTTCTCGGCGACGAGACACTGATCTACGGCGCGTCGGACTATCTGCTGACGTCAATCGACCTGCCCGTTCTCTCCCAGGTCTGCAAGGCCTCCGCAGAAGAACCTTATCTCAGCATGGCCTTCACGCTCGATCCCGGCAAGATCCAGGCGCTGCTTGCGTCCTTGTCGCAATTGCCGCAGCCGGCCGCTTCGGCGCGCGGCATGAGCGTCAGCAAGATCACTGTCGATCTCGAAGACGCGGCCCTGCGCCTGCTGCGCCTGCTCGAACGGCCGGACGATATCCCCGCCCTCTTGCCACTGATCGAACAGGAGATCCTCTACCGGCTTTTGACCGGCCCGCACGGCCACCGCCTGCGGCAGATGGCGACGACCGACAGCCAGCCTCATCAGGTCGGCCGCGCCGTCGCCTGGCTGAAAGAGCACTATTCGCGGCCGCTGCGGATCGACGATCTCGCCAACCGTGTCTCCATGAGCGTGTCGTCGCTGCACCATCACTTCAAGGCGATCACCGCGATGAGCCCGCTGCAATACCAGAAGCAGCTCCGGCTGCAGGAGGCGCGACGGCTGATGCTGGAGGAGCAGCTCGACGCCGGCGACGCCGGCCATCAGGTGGGCTACGAAAGCCAGTCGCAGTTCAGCCGCGAGTATGCCCGCCACTTCGGCGAGCCACCGATGCGCGACATCGGCCGGGTGCGCCGCTCGCTGCTCGAACGGCTGGCTCCGCAGGCGGAGATGTTGAGCGAGGGCTGAGGAGCACGCCTCAACTCCGCTCGATATCCCTTCGCAGCACGATCGACGTCGTCAAATCCTCGACATTGTCCATCGTCGCCACCTCGTTGCGCAACTCGTTGAGCGCATTGATCGAGCCGACCTCGACCTCGACGACGAGATCGAGCTGGCCGCTGACGGATGACACCTTGCGCACCGAGGAAAAGCCGGCGAGCCGGTCGAGCACGCCGATCGACGGCGTGCGCTTCAAAGTCACCAGCAGGAAAGCCTGGATCGTGCCCTCCTCCAATTGCCCGATATCGGCGCGATAGCCGCGAATGACACCGGCCTTTTCAAGCCGGCTGACCCGCTCGGTGGTCGCACTTCTGGAGAGGCCGATGCGGCCCGCCAGCGACTTCATCGGGATGCGCGCCTCTTGCGACAGGATGCTGAGGATCGTGCGGTCGATCGCGTCTATGTCCTGCATCTCTGCTCCTCCGCGGTCCGCCGACAAGATGACGGTTATTATAAACATAGTGCCGGTGCAACCGGCATATTGCCGGATGCATCACGGCACGGCTCATGTAACTCTCGCCGACAGATGAGGGTCCCCATGAACGATATGCTGACGACGACGCCTGACTTTTCGACCGATGCGGCAGCGGCGCTGCTGAAGGAGCATTACGGCCTCGAAGGCTTGCTCTCGCTGCTTGCCAGCGAACGCGACCAGAACTTCAAGGTCGAGACAAAGGGTGGCGACACCTACATCCTCAAGATCATCAACGGTGCCGAACCCGCAGTCGAAAGCGATTTCCAGACGGCATTGCTCGGCCACGTCGGAGCCCATGCCGTCGATCTGCCGGTGCCGCATATCCGCCCGACGCTCAAAGGCGCGAGCCTTGCTTCGACCACGAGTGCGCGCGGCGTCACCCACAGCCTGCGCCTCGTCAGCTGGGTCGAGGGCCTGCCGCTTGCCGAGACGGGGCGCAGCGACGCAGCACTTCAGTCGCTCGGGCAGATGCTCGGCCGCTTCGACGCATCGCTTAAAGGCTTCATGCATCCGGGGGCGCTGCGCGATCTCGACTGGGACATCCGTCACGCCGGCCGCTCGGCCGACCGGCTGCACCACGTCGCCTCCGCTGAAGACCGCGCTTTGCTCGAGCGGTTCCTCACCCGCTTCGAAAAATCCGTCGCGCCGCGGCTCGCGACCCTTCGCGCCGCCGTCATTCACAACGACGCCAACGACTGGAACGTGCTGGTCGCCAAGGCCGACCACGACCAGATCTCCGGCCTGATCGATTTCGGTGATGCACTGCACGCGCCCGTCATTGCCGAAGTGGCGATCGCCGCCGCCTATGCCGGGCTCGATCATCCCGATCCGATCGGCGCCGCCGCTGCAATCGTCCGCGGCTTCCATCAGGAATATCCGCTGGCGGAAGAAGAGGTCGACCTTCTGTTCGATCTCATCGCCATGCGCCTCGTCACTTCAGTCACCATCTCGGCCTCGCGCCGGGCTCACACCGACGACAACCCCTATCTCGCGATCAGCGAGCGGCCGGCCTGGACGCTGCTGCGCAAGCTCGACCGGATGAACCCGCGTTTCGCCACCGCCATCCTGCGCAAGGCCTGCGGCTTCGAAGCAAGCCCCGGCGCCAGCCGCGTCACCACCTGGATCAACGCCAACCGCAAGACGTTGAAGCCCTTGCTCGCGCGCCCGGCTGCGACCTACCCGGCGGCGCTCGTGCCCTATGGCGACCCCTTACATCCGATGACCGTGAAATCGGCCGGTGAACAGCCGGGCGAAGCCCAGGCGATCTGGGAAGTCTATTGCCGCGAGCATGGCGTTGAACTCGGCATCGGTCCCTTCGGCGAGGAGCGCACCGTCTATGCCGGCGAGATGTTCGTCTCGCGCTTCATCGACCACACCCGCCGCACCCGCCATCTCGGCCTCGACCTGTTCATGGCCGCCGGCACCAAACTCTATACCCCCCTTGCCGCCACCGTCGTCAGCGTCGAGATCGAAGAAGATCCGCTGGGCTATGGCTGCCTGATCGCGCTTCGCCACGAGCCCGACGGCTGCCCGCCCTTCGTCACACTCTGGGGTCACCTGGCACATGAAGCGGTGGGACGGATCAGGGCCGGCGACCAGCTTGAGGCCGGGGCGCTCGTCGGCGAAATGGGGGCTCCAAAGGAAAACGGCGGCTGGGCGCCGCATCTGCATCTGCAGCTTTCGACCGACACCAGCCTGACCGCGACCGAGATCCTCGGCGTCGGCGAGCCGCAGTTTCTCGACGTCTGGGCCGAGTTGTTCCCCGATGCCCGCACCTTTGCCGGCATCGCCGAAGAATTCTACGAGAAAAAGGGCCGCTCGCACGAGGAGATCGTCAGACGGCGCAAGGAACTGCTCCTGCCGAACCTCTCGATCTCCTACGACAAGCCGATCAAGTTCGTGCGCGGCGAAGGCGTCTGGCTGATCGACGACAGCGGCCGCGCCTATCTCGACTGCTTCAACAATGTCTGCCACATCGGCCACGCCCACCCGGCGGTGGTCGAGGCGATGGCGAAGCAGGCGGCAATCCTCAACACCAACACCCGGTATCTGCACGACAACATCGTCGCCTATGCCGAGCGGCTCACGGCGACGCTACCGAAAGAATTGACCGTTGCCGGCTTCGTTAACAGCGGTTCGGAGGCGAACAGCCTGGCGCTCAGGCTGATGCGCGCCCATACCGGCCGCGAGAATGCGATCACGCTCGACTGGTCCTATCACGGCACCACGCAGGAGCTGATCGACATCAGCCCCTACAAATTCCGCCGCAGGGGCGGCAAGGGACCGAAGTCGCATGTGCATGTGGCGACCATTCCCGACAGCTACCATGCGCCGGCGGACTGGCCGGCTGAGGAACACGGCAAGCGCTTTGCCGAAAGCGTCGCCGAACTCATCGCCGCGATGAAGGCCAAGGGCGAAGGCCCCGGCTTCTTCATCGCGGAATCGATCCCGAGCGTCGCCGGCCAGGTGTTCCTGCCTGAAGGTTATCTAAAGGAAGTCTATCGGCTCGTGCGCGAGGCGGGCGGCGTCTGCATCGCCGACGAGGTGCAGGTCGGTTTCGGCCGCGTCGGCAGCCATTGGTGGGCCTTCGAAACGCAAGGGGTCGTGCCCGATATCGTCACCATGGGCAAGCCGATCGGTGACGGCCATCCGCTGGCAGCTGTCGTCACGACCCGCGAGGTCACCGACAGCTTCAACAACGGCATGGAGTATTTCAACACCTTCGGCGGCAACCCGGTCTCCTGTGCCGTCGGCCTTGCGGTGCTCGACGTGATCGAGGGACAGGATCTGCGCGGCAACGCCCTTTCGATCGGCAACTATCTGATCGACGCCTTCCGAGCAATGCAGGCCCGTTACGAAGTGATCGGCGACGTGCGCGGCATGGGCCTCTTCCTCGGCATCGAGCTTGTGACCGACCGCAAGACCAAGGCGCCGGCGACCGAGTTTGCCCGGGCCGTTTCCAACGGCGCGCGCCGCCGGGGCGTGCTGATGGGCACCGAAGGTCCGCATGACAACATCCTGAAAATGCGCCCACCGATGATCTTCTCGAAACGCGATGCCGATCATTTGATCGCCGTGCTCGAAGAGACTTTCGCAGACGTATCGAAAACGCTCGGCTGAGGCCGGGCGCAATACCGCCGAAACCAGAGCCAATCGGCCGGGATGCGACGCGCATCCCGGCGGCGAAGACGCATGCCCTAAAACATGAAAAAGAGGAGAACAGGACAATGAAACTTGGAGTTCTAGCACTGGCGAGCGCGGCGTTCCTTGCCGGCACCGCCGCCAACGCCGGCATGCTCGACGTCATCAAGGAACGCGGCGAGCTTCGCTGCGGCGTCAGCCAAGGCGTGCTCGGCTTTTCCGCCCCCAACGACAAGGGCGAATGGACCGGCTTCGACATCGATTTCTGCCGCGCAGTCGCAGCCGCAGCGCTTGGCAATCCCGACAAGGTGAAATACGTGCCGCTCTCGACCAAGGAGCGCTTCACCGCCCTGCAGTCGGGCGAGGCCGATCTCCTCTCGCGCCAAACCACCTGGACCCTGTCGCGTGACACCGATCTCGGCATGAGCTTCGTCGGCGTCAACTACTATGACGGCCAGGCCTTCATGGTGCGCAACGATCTCGGCGTGAAGAGCGTCAAGGAACTCTCGGGCGCCTCCGTCTGCACCGAGACCGGCACGACGACCGAGCAGAACATGGCCGACTATTTCGGCGCCAACAACATCCAGTACCAGGTGGTCGCCTTCGAAAAGGCCGACCAGACGATCCAAGCGTTCAACACCGCACGCTGCGACGTCTATTCGACCGATGCCTCGGCGCTCTACGCCCAGCGCCTGACGCTCAACGATCCGGATCGTTTCGTCGTGCTGCCAGAAGTGATCTCCAAGGAGCCGCTCGGCCCGGCCGTCCGCCAGGGCGACGATCAGTGGTTCAAGATCGTGCGCTGGACACTGTTTGCGCTGACCGAGGCCGAAGAACTCGGCATCACCAAGGACAATGCCGCCAAGCTGCTCGAAAGCGGCACGACCGCGCAGAAGCGCTTCCTTGGCATCGAGAACGAAGCCGGTAAGTCGCTCGGGCTCGATCCGAAGTGGGCCTACCAGGCGGTTTCGGCGGTCGGCAATTACGGCGAGGTCTTCGAACGCCACCTCGGCAAGGACAGCCCGCTGAAGATCGACCGCGGCCTCAACAAGCTCTGGAGCAACGGCGGCCTGATGTACGCTCCGCCGGCACGCTGATCCGCTCGCCCAGTTCCGGCAAAGTCTCCAGTCCGGAATTGTTCGACAAAGGAAAAGCGCCAACGAGACGCCGCGGCCCTCCCCGCGGCGTTTTCGTTTTGAGAAGGTGCCAGCCAGCCTACCAGCCTTCCTCCAGCACCCGCGCCAGCATGTCAGCGAAAAAGTCGGCGCTCTCGCGGCTGAGGCAGAGCGGCGGCTTGATCTTCAGCACGTTCAGGTGATCGCCCGTCGGCTGCATGATGACACCGAGATCGAGCAGGCGGTCGCAAATCGCCGCCGTCTCCTCCGTCGCCGGCAACAAGCTCTCCCGGTCGCGCACGAATTCGACACCGAGATAGAGCCCCATGCCGTGCACCGCGCCGATCAGCGGAAAGCGTTGCCCCAGCGCTTCGAGCCGCGCCTTCAGATAACCGCCGACGACACGCGCATTCTCCGGCAATCGTTCTTCGGTCAGGATATCGAGCACGGTCTGGCCGACGACCGAGCTGACGGGACTGCCGCCGGCGGATGAGAAGAAATACCCTTCCTTCTCCAGCGCGTCGGCAATCTCGCGCCGCGTGATGACGGCGCCGAGCGGGTGGCCGTTGCCCATACCCTTGGCGACGGTGATGATGTCAGGCACGACACCCTGCTCTTCGAAGCCCCAGAAATAGTCGCCGAGACGGCCATAACCGACCTGCACCTCGTCGGCGATGCAGACACCGCCACGCGACCGCACCATGGCATAGACGGCGTCGAGATAGCCCTTCGGCAAGGGGATGCCGCCGGCATTGCCATAGACTGGTTCGCAAATGAAGCCGGCAAGCTTCTCGTCCGCGGCGTCCAGTTCGGTAAGCTTCTTGACGACGGAGCGGACATAGCTGTCCGCCGTAT
The DNA here is from genome assembly GCF_052044935.1 of Ensifer sp. 22460. Taxonomy (NCBI): domain Bacteria; kingdom Pseudomonadati; phylum Pseudomonadota; class Alphaproteobacteria; order Hyphomicrobiales; family Rhizobiaceae; genus Ensifer; species Ensifer sp. 22460. The sequence goes on along the minus strand of NZ_JBQENZ010000002.1, from coordinate 326,099 downwards.
CGGCGCCACGGAACTCGCCGCGATAGGTGTTGGGCGCCGGCACCGGATGCACCCAGCCAGGGCGGGTCTCCAGCGCCTGCGGATTGTCGGCGATCGAGGTGGAGATCGCGTCACTGGCGACGGTCCAGCCATGATAGGCTTCGAGCAGGGTCACGATATTACGCGCACCGGAATAGGCCCAGGCGAGCCTGAGCGCCAGGTCGTTCGCCTCCGAGCCGCTATTGACCAGGAACACCGTGTCGAGCCCGTCAGGCGCAAGCGCCGCCAGCCGCGTCGAGAACTCGGCGACGGAGGCATAGTGGAAGCGCGAATTGGTGTTGAGCAGCGACCATTGCCGCCCGACGGCGGACGCCAGTCGGGGGTGCCCGTGGCCGAGGATGGTCACGTTGTTGACCATGTCGAGATAGCTGCGGCCCTCGACATCGAAGAGATATTCCTTCCAGCCGCGCTCGATCTGCGGCGGGTGCTTGTAGTAGTTCTTCTGCGGCTTGGCGAAGTGCTGCTGTCGTCGGCTTAGCAACGCTTCGCTGTGCAGTTCCGGCGCATCGCATTCGAAGCCGAGGACGCCGGCCGGTGACGGGCACAGATGCTTCCAGGCCTCTGCCTGATGCGGCATGGCAAAGAGCGGCGGAACGAGGCCATGCTCGCGGCAAAGCTGGACGCGGATCAGGCCATAGGACTGCTGTTCGCCGGAGACGACGCCCAGCACCGCGCCGGCGGCGGCCGTCTCCTCAAGATCGCCGCTGACTTCCACCCCTTCAAGGAAAAGACTCCCCTCGGCTCCCTCCAGAACCAGCAGCCCGTCCTGCCGGATGACGCGCCCCGCAAACGGGGCAACGATCTCGCGGCCCGCTTCCAGGCAGATGTCGACATGCAGCGCCAGCGTCGCGTCGGGCTTCGGCGAACGCAGTTGCGTCTCGGTCATCCGGTACTCGCCGTAGCGCGTGGTCGCGACACCGATCGCGTGCGCCGCGTGCTGCAACAGCGAAATCGGCAGCCCCTGGTGCTGCCAGCGCTCCTCCGGCAACAGCGGGCTCAGGATCGACAGGTCGATCTGGCGCACGTCGGTCGGCCCGAGCCCCTGGATCAGGCTCTCCCCGGTCACCGGCTGCGATGCCGGCGCAAGCCCCGCCGCCGCCAGGATGGCGTGCTCCATCAGCGCCGAAGGGACCGAAGTCGCCACGTCGAAGATCTCCCGCTCATGCGCGGCATTGCCCTCGACGTAAGTGTTGTCAGGTTCGCGCGAAAGCTGGTGCTCTGAGCTTGCGACCAGCACGGCGGCGCGGGCGACGATCAGCGGCCAGAGCGCCTTCAGCTCCACCTCGGTCAGCGGGCACGCGGCGTGAAACGCCTTGACCGCCGGCAGGATGAACCAGGGGTCGCCGTCAGCATGATGCAGCAAAGAGGCGCAGGTCACGGCAAGCTCGGCGACCAGCCACCCCTTGAGGATATCGCCGAAATCGATGACTCCGTCAGGGATCGGCCGGCCGGATGCATCGGGCTGGCTCACCACATTGTCGTCTGTGACATCATGATGGATCGCCTGGATGCGCAGTTCCGCCGTGATGGGCTGCAGACGCCGCATGGCTCCGACCATGATCTCGGCGATCCGCTTCTTGCGCTGCTGGTCCGGCATGTCGGCGAGAAGATGAAGCACGACGGGACCGGCGCGGCGCAGGTCCCATTGCAGTTCCCGTTCAAGCCCGGGATGTTCGAAGTCCTGCAGCGCCGCGGCCAGCCGCCCGGCCAGCGCGCCGAGCGCGGAAACGGCTTCACGCGAGAGATGCTTGCGCCGGGTCAGCGGCTCGCCATCGAGAAAATTCAGCAGGCGAATCCGGTAGTCCTGGTCGCGGACGGCAACGCTCTCGATCGCCTCGCCCCTGAGCGAGGGCACCACTTCCGCAACACGCGCCAAAGTCAGACGCTCGGAAAGATGCCGCAAGGCCGCATTCTGGGCCTCCAGTTCGAGCGCCCCATATTCCGCGCGGCAGATCTTCAGCACATAGCGTCGCTCGCCGGTATCGATGCGATAGTTGCGGTCCTGCTGGCTGCCGAGTTCGCTGATCGTGCCTGAGAGACCGTAGTGCTCCGCCAGCAATGCCTGCGCCTCCTCGGCACTGACATCGGGCCTGGGCAACTCGGTGCGAAGCTTCAGCGCGTCCTCAACCATGGTCTCGTCATCCTCCCACTCGGCGGTCGATCCTCCGAATCGACCGGAATATTGTCGAGATTAGAGCGGGATGAGGAAAAGATGTGCGGTTTTCTGCGGAAGCCCCAATCCCGATCTACTGCGACATGCCCTCAAGGCGATAGCGCGTGCCGGGATAAAGCAGGCGCGCCGTCGTCACATTGGCTGTCTCCGACCAGGTACGGCGTCGGATCATCAGGCAGGGCTCGTTGCGGTCGATGCCGAGCAGCTTGCATTCCCAGGCCTGCGGCGACACCGCCTCGACGATCTGCTCCGTGCGCGTGATTGGCGCGACCGCAGTCAGATAGGCGTTCGGCGTCATCGTCTGGAAATCCTGCTCCATATAACGTGGGCAGATCGCCGGATTGACGAAACGATCTTCGATCTGGATCGGCAGCCCGTTTTCCGAATGCACCATGATCGAATGGAAGACGCGCGCACCGGTCACGAGCCCGAGCGCATAGCCAATGTCCGACGGCGCGACCTCTTCCTGCATCAGCGTCATGCGCGAGGTGTGCGCGTGGCCGCGCTCGCGGATTTCGTCGGCGATATTGCGCACTTCAAGCAGCGCGGTACTGCCCTTGTGAGCCGCAACGAACGACCCTACGCCCTGAACACGGGTGATCGCGCCCTCGCTTGCCAACTCTCGAAGCGCCCGGTTGGCGGTCATGCGGCTGACGCGGAGATCGGCGACGATCTCGTTTTCCGAGGGAATGCGATGGTGAGCCGGCCACTCGCCGCTCTCGATGCGGCTGCGGATGAACTGCTTGACCGCTTCGTAGCGCGGCACCGGTCCGTCTTCGAATGCGGTCATTTCGTTCCTTCTTCCAAGCGCTGTCATCAACTCAAACCCCGCCTTTCCAGGATGCCGAACAAATCATGCGTATTCGACAATGATTCTTTTCGTTCATTTCGCGCTTGCGCGCCACCGTAAAATATCTATAGTTCCATATACAACTACGTACAGGAAAATCGCACCATGGCAACTTTTCCCGTCAACCGGCTCTTCGCCGACCATGCGCTTCTGCCGACAGGCTGGGCGCAGAATGTCGCCATTGCGCTTGACGCATCAGGCGGGATCGTCTCCATCGAGATCGATCAGTCGATCGCCGATGGCGACGAACGCGTCGCTGGTCCGCTGGTTCCCGCCGTCGCCAACCTGCATTCCCACGCCTTCCAGCGCGCCATGGCGGGCCTCGCCGAGGTCGCCGGCAGCGGCGACGACAGCTTCTGGACCTGGCGGGAAGAAATGTACCGTACCGTCGGGCTGGTGAACCCTGATGATGTCGAGGCGATCGCCGCCAAGCTCTACATGGAGATGCTGAAGGGCGGTTTCGGCCACGTCGCCGAGTTCCACTACCTGCACCATCAGGCTGATGGCACGCCCTATGCCGACGCAGCAGAAATGTCGCTGCGTATTCTCTCTGCCGCCCGCACGACCGGCATCGGCCTCACCCATCTGCCGGTTTTCTACGCGCATGCCAATTTCGGCGGCGTTGCGCCGAATGCCGGGCAGCGGCCCTTCCTGCATGATCCGGATCGTTTCCTTTCGCTTCTGCAGCGCCTCGAGCCGCTCTGCCGCGAGGCCGGTAACACGCTCGGCTATGCCATTCATTCGCTGCGTGCGGCGACGCCCGAGGAGATGCGCACGATCCTCGATGCAGCGCCTGTAAGTGGTCCGATCCATATCCATGTCGCCGAACAGACCAAGGAAGTCGACGACAGCCTCGCCTGGAGTGGCCGTCGTCCGGTTCAGTGGCTGCTTGACGAAATGCCCGTCGACGAGCGCTGGTGCGCAATCCACGCCACGCATCTGACCGACGACGAACGGCAGCGTCTGGCGCGCTCCGGTGCGGTCGCCGGTCTCTGCCCGGCGACCGAGGCCAATCTCGGCGACGGCATCTTCCCGGCGGTCGACTTCATGGCCGAAGGCGGCATCTTCGGCGTCGGCACCGATAGCCATGTGGCGACCAGCGTCGCCGAGGAACTGCGCCTGCTCGAATACGGCCAGCGGCTGCGCGACCGCCGCCGCAACCGGCTGGCCTCCGGCCCCGGCGCCTCGATCGGCCGGACCATCTTCGACGCTGCCCACAAGGGCGGCGCCCAGGCGGCCGGCCAGAAGACGGCGGGCATCGCCGTTGGCGCACGCGCCGATTTCGTCGTGCTCGACGGCGACAATCCCTACATCGCTGCCGCCAGCGACAACCAGATCCTCGACCGCTGGCTCTTTGCGCTCGGCGGCGAGAGCGTCCGCGACGTCATGGTCGCGGGCGAGTGGAAGATCCGGAACGGACGCCACGACCGGGAGGACGATATCGACCGCGCCTTCGCGCGGGTGCTGATGAAACTGAAATAGTAACAGAAGCCAAAATCAAAACAGGGAACAGCTTAATGTCGATCAGCAAATTGAAACTCACCCTTGCCGCCACCGGCCTCGTGCTCGCGGCTTCCACCGGCAGCGCCAGCGCCTCCTATTGCGGCGACGGCAAGACCGTCATGTTCGCCGGCATCGACTGGGAAAGCGGCGCCTTCATCACCGAAGTGATGAAGACCATTCTTGCCAAGGGCTACGACTGCCAGGTGGATTCGATCCCCGGCAACTCGGTGACGCTCGAGCAGGCGACCGCCAATAACGACGTGCAGATCTTTGCCGAGGAATGGCTCGGCCGCTCCGACATCTGGAACAAGGCCGTGGAAGAAAAGAAGGTCGTTGCCGTCGGCAAGACCTTCGTCGGCGCCAGCGAAGGCTGGTTCGTGCCGGAATACGTGATCAAGGGCGATGCCTCCCGCAATCTCGAAGCCAAGGCTCCGGACCTGAAGAATGTGTCGCAGCTCTCCGACCCCAAGATCGTCGAGCTCTTCGCCGATCCGGAAGAGCCGACCAAGGGCCGCTTCCTGAACTGCCCGTCGGGCTGGACCTGCGAGGGCGTGAGCTCCGCCAAGCTTGAAGCCTACAAGCTCGGCGAGACCTATGTGAACTTCCGTCCGGGCACCGGCACCGCGCTCGATTCCGCCATCACGTCCGCCTATCTCCAGGGCGAGCCGATCCTCTTCTACTACTGGTCGCCGACCGCGATCATGGGCAAGTTCAAGCTCGTCCAGCTCGAAGAGCCGGCCTATAGCGAAGCCTGCTGGAAGGAGCTTTCGAGCGCCAACGGCAAGCGCGATGAAGGCTGCGCCTTCCCGTCGGTCGACGTCTCCTACGGCGTCAACAGCACCTTCGCTCAGGAAGCGCCGGAGATCGTCGCGATCCTCGAAAAGGCGACCTTCCCGCTCGAAGCCGTCAACGGCAGCCTCGCCTACATGGCCGACAACAAGGTCGACGCGACGGCAGCCGCCGCCGAATTCCTGAAGACCAAGGCCGACGTCTGGGGCAAGTGGGTTTCGGACGAAGCCCGCGGCAAGATCGAAGCCAGCCTGAAGTAATCGCGACCCATCGCCGGCTCGGGCTCGTCGCTGCATCCAATGCGCGCGTGAGCCTGAGCTGGCGGTTGGCCACAATACCCGAGGCAAGCGCCGTCGGCGGCTCACCGTGTCCGCTGGCAGCCCGAGCAAGGAACGCGTCCGATGTTTCCGGATTCTCTCAATCTCTCCATTCGCGGACCCGTGAATGATTTCATCCAGGCGCTGGTCAGCGGCTATGGCTGGGTCTTCAAGGCGATCAGCGCCGTCATTCTGAAAGCCGTTCTGTTCATTGAATGGATCCTGCGCGGCCTGCCCTGGTGGGTCGTCATCCTCATTTTCATGGCGCTCGCCTGGCAGAGCTCCAAGCGCTGGGGCCTGACGGTCGTCGTCGGCGTCCTTCTGTTCTTCGTCGGTGTGCTCGGCCTCTGGGACCTGACGATGCAGACGCTGGCGCTGATGCTGATGGCGACGATCGTCTCGGTCGTCATCGGCATACCCATGGGCATTCTCGTCGCCAAGAGCCGGGTGGTGCGCAACATCACCCTGCCGGTGCTCGACGTCATGCAGACGATGCCGAGCTTCGTCTACCTGATCCCGGCGCTGATGCTCTTCGGCCTCGGCAAGGTTCCGGCGATCCTCGCCACCATCATCTACGCCGTGCCACCGCTCATTCGCCTTACCGATCTCGGCATCCGCCAGGTCGACCATGAGGTGGTGGAAGCGGCAACCGCCTTTGGCGGCAGTCCCAACCAGATCCTCTTTGGCGTCGAGCTGCCGCTCGCCACGCCGACGATCATGGCTGGCCTCAACCAGACGATCATGATGGCGCTGTCGATGGTGGTCGTCGCCTCGATGATCGGCGCCCGCGGCCTCGGCGAGCAGGTGCTGAACGGCATTCAGACGCTCGACGTCGGCAAGGGCCTGGAAGCCGGCATCGGCATCGTCATTCTCGCGATCGTACTCGACCGCATCACACAAGGCTTCGGCAAGAGCCAGACGGAGGATCCCCGCAATGGCTGATATCGAGATCCGCAACGTCTACAAGATCTTCGGACAGGACTCCAAGGCCGCGCTCGCCATGGCCAAGGAAGGGCTCAACAAGTCCGAAATCCTCGCCCGCTCCGGCTGCAGCGTCGGCCTCAACAATGTCAGCCTGACGATCGGCGCCGGCAAGATCTTCGTGATCATGGGGCTTTCCGGCTCCGGTAAGTCGACGCTGGTGCGCCACATCAACCGGCTGATCGAGCCGACCAGCGGCGAAGTGGCGTTCGACGGTAGCAACATCTTGGACCTCGACACCAAGGCGCTGCGCACCTTCCGCATGCACCGCGTCAGCATGGTGTTCCAGAGTTTTGCGCTGATGCCGCACCGCACGGTGTTGCAGAACGTCGTCTACGGTCAGCGCGTGCGCGGCCTGCCCAAGGCCGAGGCCCGCGATATCGGCATGAAGTGGATCGAGACGGTCGGGCTTGCCGGCTACGACGCCAAGTTCCCACACCAGCTTTCGGGCGGCATGAAACAGCGCGTTGGTCTTGCCCGGGCGCTTGCCGCCGATACCGACGTGATCCTGATGGACGAGGCCTTCTCGGCCCTCGACCCGCTGATCCGCGCCGACATGCAGGACCAACTGCTGCAACTGCAGCAGAACCTGTCGAAGACAATCGTCTTCATCACCCACGATCTCGACGAGGCGCTGCGCATCGGTTCGGAAATCGCCATCCTCAAGGACGGACAGGTGGTGCAGGTCGGCACGCCGGACGATATCTTGGAGCGGCCGGCCAACGACTATGTCGCCCGGTTCGTGCAACGCCGACAGGGACGACCGGAAGCCCATGAGTGAGAGCATAATCCTCGACGCGCCTTTGACCTGGCAGGAAATCGCGGCGGTCGCCAATGGCGCACCGCTCGCGCTTTCCGATGCCGCGCGGCGACGCATCGTCAATGCGCGCCGCATTGTCGACGCGCTGGTCGAGCGCGGCATCCGCGGCTACGGCATCAACACCGGCGTCGGCGCGCTCTGCGATGTCATCATCGACCGCGAAAACCAGCAGGCGCTCTCGCGCAACATCATCCTCAGCCACGCCTGCGGCGTCGGCGAACCGCTCGGCCGACCCGAAGCGCGTGCCGTCATGGCCGCACAGATCGCAAATTTCGCCCACGGCTATTCCGGCGTGCGCGTCGAAACTGTCGAGGCGCTTTTGGGTCTGCTCAACGCCAACCTTATCCCCGACATCCCCTCGCGCGGCTCGGTCGGTTATCTCACCCATGCAGCCGCAATCGGCCTCGTGCTGATCGGCCACGGAACCGTCGACGACGGCAAGGGCAAGATCGGCGGCGCCGAGGCCCTTGCCCGCATCGGTCTCAAGCCGCTCAAGCTCGAAGCCAAGGAGGGTCTGAGCCTCGTCAACGGCACGCCGTGCGCCACCGGTCTCGCGGCGCTGGCGCTTTCCCGCGCCGCACGCCTGTTTGACTGGGCGGATGCGGCTGCCGCCATGACCTACGAAAACCTCGGCAGCCAGGCCAACGCCTTTGCCGCCGTGCCGCTTGCGCTTCGCCGCTCCAAGGGTCTCGAAGCAGTCGGCGCGTCGCTGCGCACCTATCTTGCCGATAGCCCGATGCTTGCGGAAACCGCAGGCACCCGGACGCAGGACCCCTTGAGCCTTCGCGCCGTGCCGCATGTGCATGGCGCTGCCCGCGATGTGTTGAAGCAGGTTGCCGAAGTCGTCGACCGGGAGCTTGCAAGCCTCACCGACAACCCGGCTGTCTCAGGCACGCCTGATGCGCCGGAAGTGCATTCGCAGGCCCATGCGGTTGGTGCTGCCCTCGGCCTTGCCATGGACAGCCTGGCGGTCGCGGTCGCCGAAGTCGCCGCCATCTCCGAGCGCCGCATCGACCGGCTCGTCAATCCGCTGGTGAGCGGCCTCCCGGCCTTCCTCGCCGGCGACAGCGGCGTCTCCTCGGGCTTCATGATCGCGCAGTATACGGCCGCCGCTCTTGCCGCCGAAAACCGACGCCTCGCCGCCCCCGCCAGCCTCGATGGCGGCATCACCTCGGCGCTGCAGGAAGACATCCTCACCCATGCGACGCCGGCCGCCTGGAAGGCGCTGTCGATTGCCGACAACCTTGAGACGATCCTCGCGATCGAACTGCTCGCCGCATCCCAGGCCTATGACCTCCAGCCGCGCGGTCGCGCCACCCGCACCGACGGGCTCTACCGCCGTATCCGCGCGGCGATCCCGACCTATGCCGACGACCGGCCACTGAATGGCGATTTCGCACGCATGCGCGCACTCATGGAAGAGAGCACGCCATGAAGATTCTGCGCGCAGAGAACTACAAGCGCATGCCGTGGAAGAACGGCGGCGGCGAGACGGTGGAGATCGCCATCTTCCCGGAAAACGCCTCGCTCGGCGATTTCGACTGGCGCGTGAGCATGGCGACCGTCGCCAGCGACGGCCCCTTCTCCAGCTTCCCCGGCATCGACCGCACGCTTTCGATCCTTCAGGGCAAAGGCATGCGGCTGACGATCGAAGGGCGCGAGCCCGCCTTGATGACCGGTGAGACGGCACCGCTCCCCTTCCCCGCCGACGTCGCGACCTCGGCAACGCTGGTGGACGGTCCGATCGTCGACCTCAACGTCATGACCCGGCGCGGCAAGCTTATGCATACGGTCCAGCGCCTGACGATCGGCCATCCGCAGACAGTGGACGGCACAGCGGACACGACCATCGTCCTTTGCCATGGCGGTGCTGTGCGCTTGGCAGCGGCAGAGGGACAAGCCGACCTCGCAACAGGCGACACGGCGATCCTCAAAGGCTCAGCCTCTGTCACGATCGAGCCTACGACCTCTGCCGTTGTTTTCCTGATCACCATCGACAGGCCGGCCGCCTGATCGGGCGCCCGCCTGCGCTGATCACCCCCGCAGCAAATGCAACAACGGATACGGACGTCCGGCATCGTCGACCGGCGAACGCCCGACCGTCTCGAAACCCAGGCACTGATAAAACCCCGCCCCGGAGGCATTCTGCTCGTTGACGTCTACCGTCAAGACCGGATGCAGCGTCATCGCATGCTCGACGAGCCGCCGGCCGACGCCACTGCTGCGCGCCTCCGCGTGAACGAAGAGCGAGTCGATCTGCGCCCCGCTCATGCCCATGAAGGCGAGCGCCTGATCGTTTTCGTCAGCCGCAATCCAGAACTCGGCTGCCGGCAGATACTGGTCGCGAACCATCCTCTCAATGGCAGCGAAGTCCTCCGGCGTCAGGAAGTCGTGCGTGGCGACCACGGCGCCGCGCCAGATCTCGAAGGTGCGCGGATAATCGTCAGGACGGGAGGGGCGAATGGAAATGGTCATGCAACAATCACTTTGAAAAACGAGGCGCCGATGGGATTGCCGCGCTCGGGCCCGGGCCAAAGCAGCGCACAGGACGCCAGATGGTGAAGATGTCCGGTCCCGAATCCGATCCGGCACGACGCGCGCACTCTAGTTGAGGGCGCCCCGATCGCAAGCCGTTCGGCCAGGTGCGCTTTTCAGGCAACGACGATTAAGTTTCCAGTAACCATATCTCATGTTCCCCGGGGAACAGCGCAGCTGACGCCACACGATAGTCTCTATGTCACGGTTTCTACCGACACACGTCAACAAACGCAGGGCTTGGAGGACACGGACATGATCAAAACCGCTTTCGGCGTCAACGTCACCGTACTGGTCTTCTCGATCACCGTGATCGCCATCATGCACTTCGCCCTGTCCCAATATCGGGCGGCCGAAATCGCCGATATCAACCTGCCTGACTACTCGACCATCACTTCGTCGATCCACTACTAAGGCCCTCGTTCCGGACGCGAAAGTCAGGCAGCGTGTCGAACTGGCTTTCCTCCGTCTGCACCTCCTTCGAGCAAAACGATCTGTAGGCGCTACCATTGATGATGGCGGCGCCTTTTTGCATCGATCAGCCGCCCCATGAACGGCCGGAGAGATTATGATAGGCAACGCCGATCGAGCGAATCGAGCGCTCGAAACAGACGTCTATCAATGTTCCCAAAGGGGCCGAGGCAAATATGGCAGATCCGCAAAACGAGCTGAAGCTCAGCACCTTCAAGCTGCACGAACAGGCGGTCCGCGCATCCGTCGGCGGGAAGCAGCTGGCATTGGACGCACTCGAACTCGGCGGCGAAATCCTCGTCGTCCTGACATGGCTGGGCAACTCCGAGAAGGGCCTGCGCAAGCCGGAATATGTCCTGCCCTTGAGCGCGATCATGCACCAGAAGCTGAGCAACGATTCGGACGCGAAGTACAAATGGGCTATCGGTGCACCGCTGCCGCAGTCGCTTTTCGACGGCAGCGCGTCGAGGCAATTCAGAAGGCAGTTCGGTGTCAGAAGCGGGCCGGCACTGACGTTGCCATTGAATCCAACGCGTCATTGAGGGCGGCGTTCCCTCCCTGACAGGGCTCCGTTACATACGAAAACCACGGTATATCGCACCACGTGGCGAATGCCGTGGCCTTGCTTCAACAAGGAGAATAGAAAAGGCGGCAAGCGGCGGCCGCGCCAATCTAGCCCGAAAACTCCGCCACAGGGGGTGCGTTTTCCGCGCTGGGATTACCTATGTCTCAGGTATGGACAATTGGAGAAATGGTAGCGGAGGAGGGATTCGAACCCCCGACACAAGGATTATGATTCCTCTGCTCTAACCTACTGAGCTACTCCGCCGGGTACCGCGTCAGGGCTTCGAAGGAGAAGCCGTCTTGACTGGACGGGCGGCTTATACGGCCCGCTTCCGGGCAGTGTCAAGCCAAGTCTCCGGGAAAATGTGAAGTTTTCACAACAGCCCGGAAATCAAGGGCTTCAGGCGGCCGCAGGCGCCGAAAGAAGCACCTTCAACGCCGCTTCGGCACTCGCTTCGCGCTCCGATTTGCGAATGAAACCGCCGCCATAGACGCGTGCATCCTCGCCGACGCCGGAATAGAGCGCGCAGGCCTGGCCGGGCGCGATGCCGGCTTCGCCTTCGGCGAGCTCCACATAGATGCCCTCCTCGTCCATCGCCAGCACGGCAGGCGCCGGCTGGCGGGTGGAGCGCACCTTGGCGAAACAGTCAAAGCCGCGCGCAGCCGCCACTTCGACGTCCTCGTCGCCCAGCCAGTTGACGTCGCGCAGATAGACGCGGCGGGTTTCGAGCGCCTCCTTGGGGCCGACGATGACGCGGCGCGAGCGCGCGTCGAGATAGACCACGTAAAGCGGCTCGCCGGTGGCGATGCCGATGCCGCGGCGCTGGCCGATGGTGAAGTGCAGGATACCTTCGTGCGTGCCGAGCACGCGGCCGTCGAGATGAACGATCTCGCCGGAAAGGGCTGCATTCGGCTTCAGCTTGGAGACGATGTCGCTGTATTTGCCCTGCGGCACGAAACAGATGTCCTGGCTGTCGGCCTTCTGGGCGACGACGAGGCCCATCTCCTCGGCGAACTTGCGCGTTTCGGCCTTGGAATAGCCGCCGAGCGGAAAGCGCAGATAGTCGATCTGTTCCTGGGTCGTGGCAAACAGGAAGTAGCTCTGGTCGCGCTCGGCATCGGTCGGCCGGTAAAGCGCCCGCTGGCCGGCATAGCGCGGGCTTGGGCTCGGGCGCGAGCGGATATAGTGGCCGGTCGCCAGCGCATCGGCGCCGAGCTCCTTGGCGGTCGCAAGCAGGTCGGCGAACTTGACCGTCTGGTTGCAGGCAACGCAGGGGATCGGCGTCTCGCCGGCGATATAGCTTTCGGCAAACGGATTGATCACCGTTTCACGGAAGCGCGCTTCGTAGTCGAGCACATAGTGCGGAATGCCGAGGGTTTCGCAGACGCGGCGGGCATCGTCGATGTCCTGGCCGGCGCAGCAAGAGCCGGCGCGGTGCACGGCAGCGCCGTGATCGTAAAGCTGCAGCGTGATGCCGAGAACGTCGTAGCCCTCGCGTTTGAGCAGGCCAGCAACGACGGAACTGTCGACGCCGCCGGACATGGCGACGACGACACGCGTATCTTCGGGCTTGCGGTCAAAATCGAGACTGTTCACGGGATCCAATCCGGCCTTCGGGCGGCAATCCATGCGCCGGCCCTGTTTCACGCTTCATGCGATGCTTGGCCGAGGAACTCTCGGCTCACGGTATGCTCGGCTTCTACAGCGACCCTTGCGCGTCTGATCNCGCGCAAGGGTCGCTGTAGCACTTTGTTGCTGCATGTTTTTGTCCTTTAATCGGCTACGATTAAAGGAAACATGCGGTAGGCGCCGCGCGTCCAATGAGACGCGCAAAGGTCGCCGCAGCACTTTCATTTCCGCGACATATAGAAACTTGTCCGTCCGGCGGCAAGGCCGGCCGCCATACCCGACAGCGCCGCGCGTCCATTGGGACGCGTCATGCCAGCTCAGATCAGCTTCAGCCGCATGGCGCGGGCGATCGCCTGCATGCGGTTGACGGCGTCGAGCTTGCGGGTCGCGCTCTTGAAGTAGCTGCTGACGGTGTAGGTCGAGATGCCCAAGATGATGGCGATCTCGTCGCTGCTTTTGCCCGCAGCCGCCCAGCGCAGGCATTCCACCTCGCGGCTCGAGAGCTTCTCGCGCGCCGAATTGCCGGTGTCGAAGGTACGCTCGAGGCATTCGAAAAGCTGGACCAGCGTCAGATAGAGTGTCGCGCATTCGACGCCGACCGGTGCCTCGCGGCGGCCGGACAGCATGGCGATGAAGGGATCACCATTGCTCGTGTGAAGGAGCACGGCGAAATGGCGGGCCATCTCCGGGTGAGCGAGCAGCCGGTGCACCATGGCCTCGTCCACCGGCTTTGCGGCGATATCGAGGAGCTCGGGTCCGCCGGTTACCGGCAGCTTCGTAAACCGCAGCCGCTCGACCAATGTGCTCGACTGGAAGCTTTCGCAGGCGTCGTATTGGCGGACGAGCTCCGACGGCCAGTTGCTGAGCACCAGCCGCTCGGAGAAGCGCTGCTGTTCGGCGAGCGGCATGCGCGCGATCATGAAATGGCCAAAACCATAGCGGGCGATCAGTCGCCGCATGAGATGCAGAAGTTCGTATTCGGTGCGGACGGCAGCCGTATCGACGTCCGAAAAAATATCCGCCGCTTCAGCCTCGCGCAGCAAGGCCGGTTCATTCGATTCCTTCATCTGCGATCACCACATCCCCAGGCGCCACCGCGCCCGGTCGAGAGAATACAAAAAACGCCTCAGATCACCTGAGGCATGAAGTTCACCCCGGCGAACAAATACAGCCGCCGCTCCCGGCCTGTCCGCGCAAGAAACGCGTCCGGTTGTGAAAACTATGACGATGCACCAAGAATGATTGCGGGAGCGCGCATACGACGCTCATCCTTATTTCGGCGCCTCGTTACCAAGAATTTTAGTTAAAGTGAAATGTGGTAATTGCATGGCTCCCATGACAATTCCGGGATAATCCAGGCTCTTCTCAAAGCAATTCACAAGCATAGGGCGCGCAGCCCCATGAATTGAGTGGGGCGGGCGGTCGAAATGGCGCCCCGCCGAAGTGTCTCAAATTATGAGTAAATTGTTACTTCCTGCTTAGGCAAATGTTAAATGTGGCAGGCTAAGGTCACGGTCATATGGTCTTGAGTTTGTGTAGAGAGTCCCATGACCGAAATGATGCGACCACGTGTAAAATATGTCATCGGCCCCGATGGCAGCCCTCTGACGATTGCGGATCTGCCGCCGGCGAATACCCGGCGCTGGGTGATACGCCGCAAGGCAGAGGTTGTTGCCGCCGTGCGCGGTGGCCTTTTGAGCCTTGAGGAGGCGTGCGAACGCTATACCCTCACGGTCGAAGAATTCCTGTCCTGGCAGTCCTCGATCAACGATCATGGTCTTGCCGGCCTGCGCACCACTCGCATCCAGCAGTATCGCCACTAGTTCGCCCATTACAGGGCCATAGGTCGAGCGGNCGGGTTCCCCGGAGCCGCCGCCGTCGTTTCAGCCTCGCGGTGAAAGGCGGATTGGTGCTGTTTCGGGAACAGTCTGTGTACCGGCGGCACGGGTTTGGTGGATTTCGATTTCCGGATTTCTGCGCTAGCTTTCGGACAAGGAAACCCGGTTCGCCAAGGAAGGCTGTCATGGAAATCTTACACGAGGAAACTGGATCGCACGGCCGCTACTCGACCGTTGTCGAGGGGCATACCGGGGAAATGACCTATTCGCGCACGTCGCCGCAATTGATCATCGTCGATCACACCCTTGTTCCGGATGCCTTGCGCGGCAAGGGCGTCGGCCAGGCGCTCGCCAAACACGCTATCGAGGAAGCCCGCAAAGGCGGCTGGAAGATCATTCCGCTCTGCCCTTTCATGAAGGCGCAGACGATGCGGCACCCCGAATGGCAGGATGTCATCCAGGCATGAGACACGGCTGCGCGCCGGCAAGCCTCTCCTGATCTCAACAGACTTGCGCTGATCTCAAAATGAGAAGACCCGCCCGAACGCCAAGGCATCGGGCGGGTCTCTTCGTCTTGTCACGATCGTGCCGGATCGGGTCATGCCAGACGCATGCCCCGACAAGGCTGGAAATATCTGCCCCGAAACGGGCTACCTGCCTGACCAGCGCACAAATTCCCCGGACCGGAATCGACCTGGAGATCAAATCGTCCGCTAGATCAAAGGCTTGCGGTTCGGCTGCGCCCGATCGGGGCGCAAGAGCCGCAGCTTATGCCCGCAGGCGGGTCGATGTGTCCCGCTCTTCGAGGGCCGCCGCCTTCGCGTATTCAGCCTGCACTTCTTCGAGCGCGAGCTCGGCAGCATCCTGCTGCGCCTTCAGTTCGCGAATGGAAACCTGAAGATTGTCGGCTCTCTGACGTGCGGCCTTGGCGAAGGTGGGATAGGCGAAGTGCTGGGGATCGGAGATGCCCGACTTCTTTTCCTCGAAAATAATCTGATTTTCCAGATCCTTGGTCATCCGTTCGAACTCAGCCATCATCATCTGAAGCTGGTTCAGTTGACGCTGCTTCTCGCGGACCTGAAATTCCTTCAGGCGGACAAGGCTCTCACGTGCTTTCATACGCAATACTCCCGTGGATAACGAGACCCCGGTTACTGATTTGCCCGCGAGCCGGCCCGAACGGGGCCGGAAACGAAAAATCTTCAGCGATATTAACAAAAGCCTACCGCTGGTAACCTTTCGTTTACGGGCATCGTTAATCATAGGCGTGATGATTTAAGGCTCCGTAAATGCTGAGGCACGAAATGTGACCGCCCTGGCATTAACGAGTCGGAAGAGTCAGATAGTGGCATTTCCTCATGTTTCACATGAGATTAGCCGTTCTGGATTCACGTTTGAAATCAGGAGACTGGTAAAAATATTTAACAAACTCGATACACCTTGCCAGAGGGAATCAGAATTTGTTAACCATTTGGTGGCAGCCTCCAAATCAGGCAACGACTGGATCCGTATCGCGTAAGGGTGCCACGACGACCTTGGGCGGCGGAAAAGGGGAAGAATATGCGGGTTCTATTAATCGAAGACGATAGTGCAACGGCTCAGAGCATTGAGCTGATGCTCAAGTCCGAGAGTTTCAATGTCTACACCACCGACCTCGGTGAAGAAGGCGTCGATCTCGGCAAACTTTATGACTATGACATCATCCTTCTCGACCTCAACCTGCCGGATATGTCCGGCTATGAAGTCTTGAGAACGCTGCGTCTTTCCAAGGTGAAGACCCCGATCCTGATTCTCTCGGGTATGGCCGGCATCGAAGACAAGGTCCGCGGCCTGGGCTTCGGCGCCGACGACTACATGACCAAGCCCTTCCACAAGGATGAGCTGGTCGCCCGTATTCACGCCATCGTCCGTCGTTCCAAGGGTCATGCCCAGTCGGTCATTTCCACCGGCGAGCTGATCGTCAACCTGGATGCCAAGACGGTCGAAGTCGGCGGACAGCGTGTCCACCTGACCGGCAAGGAATACCAGATGCTCGAGCTGCTTTCGCTGCGCAAGGGCACGACGCTGACCAAGGAAATGTTCCTGAACCACCTTTATGGCGGCATGGACGAGCCGGAACTGAAGATCATCGACGTCTTCATCTGCAAGCTGCGCAAGAAGCTTGCAAACGCTGCCGGCGGCGCCAACTACATCGAGACCGTCTGGGGCCGCGGCTACGTGCTGCGCGAGCCGGATGGCGCCGAGTACGCCGAAACCGCCTGATACCCGCAAGGGCCTGCATGACCCCCGCATGATGCGGGCCCAGAGTGTTCACAAAACCCGCCACGAGCGGGTTTTGTCGTTTCTACAGCGCCGCGCGTCTTATCAGGCGCGCAAAGGTCGCTGTAGCACTTAAATTTGCATATCTCACGCCGCTTCCCCTCAATAGGCGCAGCGGCCGGCGGCAAACACGCAAAAGCCGCGGCAGTGGCCACGGCTTTCATCTCATCCGGAATATGTGCGCGTGACGGCTCAGGCCGCCATCGACTGGCTGGCGAAAACGCTGGTCAGGATCTTGCGGTCGAAAGGCTTCAGCAGGAAGTCGTCGGCGCCGGCCCGCTTGCCGGCCATCATCTTCTTCAGATCCGCCTCGACGACGCAGTAATAGATCCGCACCGAAGGGCCGTTCGGGAGCCGCCGGATGTTGCCGATGAGTTCGAGCGCGCCTTCCAGCCCGGCGTCGATGACCAGGATGTTCGGGAGTTCAGCTTCGCAGCGGACAAGCGCCTCGAGGCTGTTCGATGCCTCGTAAACCATGAAGCCCATGCCGGACAGGATACGTTTCCCAACTTTCCGGACGACATCCGAGCCGTCGGCAATCATCAAGCGCCGCATGTCCAACTCCCTTCGCAACTTACCTATACGCGTACTCGCAGGCTTGAAACAACTCTATACAAATTTGGGAAAGAATTCGTTACGGAGTTTGCTTAATAGCGCCTTTCTTCGCCGCATCAACCATCTGAAAACATTAAGTTTTCCAGAAATGGACGCAAGCAGAAAGAAACAGGACGCACATGTGCGGCCCCGCGCCAGGGCGCGGAACCGCACATTTTAAGGACTTTGAATAGAATGATTGCAGCCGGAGAATGAAACCTCAGGCTGCAACGCGGGTGGTGAAGATGATCTCTTCACCGGTCGATGCAACCTCGATCGTCATGCCGGCTTCCTCGCCGAGCAGCACCGTGTAGTACGGCTGGATCGAATGCGCGTCGACCGCTTCCTCCGGCGTACCGGACAGCAATTCCGTCAGCCTCGGCGGTACGCGCATCATGCGGCCCTTGGCGACCAGGGTGAAGACGGCGTCGAATTCCGGGTTCTCCAGCGTGACGTCGATCGAACCGCCGCGCGGGATCGCCCCATAGGCGATGAGGAAGAGGTTCAGGAGCAGCTTGACCCGGTTCTTGGCGATGATCGCGCGCGGGCCGTGCCAGTTGACCTCGGTCTTCTTTTCGGCAGCCGCGAAATCCTTGGCCGCCTTCTCCGCTTCGCCGGTGTCGATCGAGGCACCGACCGAGCCGGATGCGCCGAAAGCGAGACGGGCGAATTTCAGGCGGACCGAGGCGTTGAGTGCGCTCGTCCGGATCAGGTCCATCGCGTCGGCGTCGGCGCCGCCCTCATCCAGCAGTTCCAGGCCGTTGTTGATGGCACCGACCGGCGAGATGATGTCGTGGCAGACCCGGCTGCACAGAAGCGCGGCCAGATCGGGTCCCGTCAATGTCAGGTTCGGATTCGTTGCCATCGTGTATCCTTGTTGGTTCCGCCGGCCCGCCGCTTGGGGGCACGCGCCATCGTGACGCCGGTAAAGCCTCACGCGAAAAGACGCAAGTCATGGGCTGCCCGGCGCAGCCGTTCATCAGTGGATCATAATGACACCACATTTGGTAAACCGATTGTTAAGACCATCGGTTCAAATTGCATGGAAATGGTCCAGCCCCCTCACTGGTCGCACAGTGGTCTGACTGGCGGCCGCTGCAAACCCGCAAGCGAGCAATTTTCGCGCCTGACGGAGGAAACGATGCATCAGATCATGAAGGCAGCCACACAGGCCTGCCGTGTTGTCCTGGCCACGCTGTTCCTGGTCGCTGCTGCCCAAACGACGGCGCATGCCCAGTCTGCGAACAACAGCCAATACACGATGCAGGAAATCGTCGATGCCGGTCACGGTTTCTTCGGCGAAACTTCGGGCGGCTTGGCGAAGGTCGTCGAACGCGCCTTCGAGCGCTACGGCCTGCCGAACGGCTACATTCTCGGCCAGGAAGGCTCCGGCGCATTCATCGCCGGTCTCACCTATGGCGAAGGCGAACTCAACACCAAGAACGCCGGCCAGCACAGCGTCTTCTGGCAGGGTCCGTCACTCGGCATCGACTGGGGCGGCCAGGGCAGCCGCGCCATGATGCTCGTCTACAATCTGCCGAGCGTGCCGGCACTCTACAAGCGCTTCGGCGGCGTCTCCGGTTCGGCCTACGTCGTCGCTGGCGTCGGCATGACGGTGCTGACCGACGAACAGATCGTCGTCGTTCCGATCCGCACCGGCATCGGCGCGCGGCTCGGCGTCAATGTCGGCTACCTCAAGATGACCCAAACACCCACCTGGAACCCCTTCTGAGGTCAGCTGCATTATTCCTTAAATCGGCATCGATATAAGGGCAAAATTATGCAGCAGATCTGCTACAGCGACCTTCGCGCGTCTAAAGAGCGCGCGAAGGTCGCTGTAGTCGGGTCGGCGCAGGCAAAATCCCGCGCCGGAGACTTGCAGCGCACGAAACGTCATGTTTAGTGCAAGAATGCGGAATTAAGGAGTGCCTGCCGCACCGCGAGGTCCGGCAGCCACTCCGGTTCCGGTACAGTTTTGAAACGGCCAGCTCGTGATCCAATTCGCGCTTCTCTTTGCCCTGGGCTTTCTGACGGCGATCATCATCGGTCTGCTGGTCGCACCGGCGATCCACCGCCGCATCGTGCGCTTTGCCGAAGACCGACTGAAGGCGACCATGCCGCTCAGCCCGCAGGAGGTGCGCGCACAGAAGGACGCTGCCCGGGCCGCTTACGCCGCTGAAAACGCCCGCACGCAGCAAGCCCTGAAGCGCGAACGCGACAAGGGCGTGTCGCTGATGCTTGCCAACGAGAAGAGTTTGCACGAGGCGCGGCGCCTTGGCGGCGAGAATGCCGACCTGCATGCGCAGCTTGCCGACATGAACGTCGAAGCGGCGGACATGCGCTCTGCCATCCGGCAATTCGAGCAGCGCCTGGAACGGATGAAGGCAACGCTCGACAGCGTCGAGCGCGACAATGCCGGAAAATCCGACGAGATACAGAAGCTCGGCGTCCACCTCGCCCAGCATGCCGCCGAAATCGACAATCTCAGGATCACCCTGGTGGCGCGCGAGACCGAGGTCGAGCATCTGAAGAGCCGGATAGCCACGCTGCGCGACGAGCGCGAAGCCCTGCGTGGCGATCTCAAGGCCGAGACGACCCATGCCAAGGAAATGGAGATTCGCCTCTCTCGCGACGAAACGCGGCTACACCGGCTGGAAGACAAGCTGGCGCGCGAGATGGCAACCAGCGCCGACCGCGAAAGCGCACTCGAGCGGCGCGCGGGAGAAATCGAACGGTTGAAGACCAAGGTGAAGGATACCAATCAGGAAATGCGCGATGCAGCCAAGGCCCTGCGCGCCGCGGGCATCGCCTTCCCGCTGAGGAAGGAACGCCGGCCGGCCACCGAACAGGCTGCCAACGGTTCCGTATCCCCGCCCGATCAGCCGGCCAGCGAGATTGCTGGTTCTGCAGCCGCCGATGATCTGCGCAACCGCGCCACCGCGCTTTCGGAACGCCTGACCAATTCGAAATCCGCCGCCCATGACGACGCTCTGCGCGACGAGGTTGCGGCAATTGCCGCCGGCATGGTTGCGTTGACGGCGACGAACGAAGGCCCCTCCTCCCCCATCCTCAATCTGCTGGCAGGTGAAGAGCAAGAGCAAGGCGCAGCCAAGCGGGAGAGTTTGGCGAAGCGGGCGAAGGACATTCTGCCGCGCGAATAGAGCCGTTGGCCGGGCAGACCATTGACGCCTTTGGCGCACGCGCCGGTCACCAGGTCACGGGATCGAGCCATTTCCTGCTGTCACCGGAAAGCTGGGAACCTTGAGTGTCAGATGCGGCCGTTGATCAGCGCCACCTGGTGCAGGGCAATGCCGGCCGCCGTCGAGACGTTGAGGCTATCGAGGCCCGGACGCTGGCGGATTCGCGCCGTGCGGATCGAGGTCAGCACGGATTGCGGCAACCCCTCCCCTTCGGTCCCCATGAGAAGTGCCGTACGCGCCGCCGGGGGGATCGCGCCAAGATCGGTTTCTCCGGCGGGAGAGAGCCCCCAGATCGCAAAGCCCGTCTGCTGCAGCCGCTCCAGCATCGCGGCCACCGAGCCTTCGCGCACAAAGGGCACCGTCAGCACCGAGCCGACGGAGACGCGGATCGCCTTGCGATACATCGGGTCGCAGCTCGTCTCGTCCATCAGCACGGCATCGACCCCGAAGGCCGCAGCGTTGCGGAAAAGCGCCCCCATGTTGTCGTGATTGGAGATGCCGCAGGCCGCCAGCACGAGGCTCGACGCCGGCAGCGACGCGATCAAGGCGTCGCGGCCGGGCGCGCCTTCGCGGCGACCGAGCGCAAGCACGCCCCGGTGCATGTTGAAGCCGGCGATCGCATCGAACACCTGCGCGTTCGCCACATAGACGGGCACCGTCGACGGAAATCGTTCGAGGATTTCCTGAACGCCGGCGAGACGGTTTTCGAGCAGCAGGATCGCCTCGGCGGCAAAGCCGCGCCCGCTTTGATGCGCAGCCGCCAGCATGCGCAGCACGACCGTGCCTTCGGCGATGAAGCGGCCCTGCCGTCCCGTCAGGTCGCGCTCCTTGATCGAAACGAAGCCGGCAATCCTGGGATCGGCGGCGTCGTCGATGCGCTGGACGGGCGGGAGGGCGCTCGCCATGCCGTCAGTTGGTCCTGACGGTGATGTCGGCGACGATGCGGCCGGCGCCGATATCGAACACGATGGCGCGCGGCTCCGATCCCGGCAGGTTGCCGTAGAAGAGCACCTGGGAGCCGGAGAGCGCCACGTTCGTGACGGTGAAGCCGGCGGGCAGTGCTGCGACCGCATTGACCGGCGCTTCGCTCGGAACGACGGCAGTGGCGGCCTGAACGGGCGCCTTCGCGTCCGTGCGCGTCAGCTTGTAGACAATCGTCCCAAGGACGGCCATAAGCATGACCAACATGACGCCGGCCGAGACGAGCTGAAGCTTCACCATCTTGCGGCGGACATTTTCCATGGCCGGATCTAGCGGCTTGTCTTCCTGGTCATCGGGCTCGATTGCGGTCATGGTTGGCCTTTTTTCGGATTTGAACGGAATGAACGACCCCTTTAAACAAGCGACGGCCAATAGGAAAGTCCTGACGGCGGGCGAGGATGCCGCGGGACGCCTGGATTCCTTCCTGACGGACGCACTTTCGGGTGAATTCTCCCGCAACCGGATCAAGGGCCTGATCGCACAGGGAGCGGTGTCGATCAACGGCAAGGCGGTGACCGAAGCGAAGAAGAAGGTCCGTCCCGGCGATGTCTTCGAGATCGACCTGCCCGAACCGGAAGATCCGGAGCCGAAGGGCGAAGACATCCCGCTCGACGTGCTCTACGAAGACGACGACCTGATCGTGCTTTGCAAGCCAGCCGGCCTCGTCGTTCATCCCGGCGCCGGCAACTGGACCGGTACGCTGGTCAATGCGCTCATCCATCATTGCGGCAGCAGCCTGTCGGGCATCGGCGGCGTCAAGCGCCCGGGCATCGTCCATCGCCTCGACAAGGAGACGAGCGGCGTCATGGTTGTCGCCAAGAACGATGCCGCGCACCGCCACCTCTCGGAGCAGTTTGCCGACCACGGCCGCACCGGCCCGCTCGAACGCGCCTATCGGGCCGTCGTCTGGGGCCGCCCGCGGCAGCTGAAGGGAACGATCGACGCCCCACTCGGGCGTGCCGTCGACCGGACGAAACGCGCGGTCAAGCGCGAAGACAGCGACGACGCCCGCGAAGCCATCACCCACTACGAGGTCGTCGAGCGTTATCTCGAAAAGCCCGATGGCACCTGCCTGGCGTCGACGGTGGAATGCCACCTCGAAACGGGGCGCACGCACCAGATCCGCGTGCACATGGCCCATATCGGCCATCCGCTGATCGGCGATCCGGAATACGGCGCCGCCTTCCGCACAAAGGCGAACTTGTTGCCGGATGCGGCCAGGGTCGTCGTCAATCAATTTCACCGCCAGGCCCTGCACGCCTTCATGCTGCAGTTCGAACATCCGGCGACCGGCGAGACCATGCATTTCGAATCACCGGTGCCTGTCGACATGGAGCAACTGATCGAGGCCCTGCGGAGCGAAGAGTGATCGTGCCCTTGAATTCCGGTGTCGGGATTCCAATTTAAGGCTCAGTCTTTGTTCGTGACATTTCTGTCGCCCGGCGTCACAGATTGGTGAAACCGGACTCCTTGAATCATGCTTTCGCCGTACTTATTTTCTAGGCTCGTGGGGTCTTGACGAAGACCCACATGCCCGGCTTGCCGACCGGAGGCCGGAGACGACAAAGGGGGGTGCTTCATATGGCCCGAAACAATTTGCCGACCATTGCCGCTGGAGAAGGCGGCCTCAATCGCTATCTCGACGAAATCCGCAAGTTTCCGATGCTGGAACCGCAGGAAGAGTACATGCTCGCCAAGCGGTACCAGGAGCATGACGACCGCAAAGCAGCGCACAAGCTGGTCACCAGCCACCTTCGCCTCGTCGCCAAGATCGCGATGGGCTATCGCGGCTACGGCCTGCCGATCGGCGAAGTCGTATCCGAAGGCAATGTCGGCTTGATGCAGGCCGTCAAGAAGTTCGAACCCGATCGCGGCTTCCGCCTTGCCACCTACGCGATGTGGTGGATCAAGGCGGCGATCCAGGAATATATCCTGCGCTCGTGGTCGCTGGTGAAAATGGGCACGACCGCCAACCAGAAGCGGCTGTTCTTCAACCTGCGTCGCCTCAAGGGCAAAATCCAGGCGCTCGACGAGGGCGATCTGAAGCCCGAACAAGTCAAGGAAATCGCCACCACGCTCAAGGTGAGCGAGGATGAAGTGGTTTCGATGAACCGCCGCCTCTCCGGCGACGCTTCGCTCAACGCGCCCATCAAGGCGAGCGAAGGCGACTCCGGCCAATGGCAGGATTGGCTTGTCGACGATCACGACAACCAGGAAGAAATCCTGATCGAACAGGACGAGCTTGAAAACCGCAGGGCGTTGCTCGCCAATGCGATGAAAGTGCTGAACGACCGCGAGCGCCGCATCTTCGAGGCACGCCGCCTGACCGAAGAGCCGCTGACGCTCGAGGATCTTTCGGCCGAGTTCGACATCAGCCGCGAGCGCGTGCGGCAGATCGAGGTCCGTGCCTTCGAGAAGGTCCAGGACGCCGTGCGCAAGGCCGCTCTCGAGCGCGCCAATGCATTGCGGGTCGTCGAGGGCGCATAATAAACGCTCTTCGCGGTTTCCGGGCGCTACGGTTGCCCGTCATCGATAAAAGCCAAATGAAAAACCCGGCGGATCGCTCCTGCCGGGTTTTCTTTGTCCTGTCCGACCGCGCTTGCTTACTGGCTGTTGGTCGCCGCGTCCGTTGCCGGTGCGGCCGTCCAAGCGCGCATCGCCTGGTTGAAGGCGTCGGTTCCGCTCGGCCCCTTCTCCAGCGTCAGCAGTGCGCGGCGCCCGTTCCTGTAGGTCAGCGGAATGTCGATCCAGCTCCGGCTGCGCAGCAGTTCGGTGTTGTTGCCGATCGCGTCCTTCGAATCGTTGAGCGCGATCATATGGAAATCGTCGGTGATCTTGGCCGGAACCGCAATCAGCGCATCGCCGCGATCCTGCTCCGTACGCTTCATCGAAACGCGCTGAACGCTGTCGATCGCGCCGCCTTCGAAGTTCGGCGGCAGCGAGAAGACGAATTCGACGACATGGCTGGCCGGCAAGGACTCGTCGGCGTTGCGCTTGATCGTCATCAACGCGGTCAGACCCCGGTCCGGAATGGTGATCTGCGCCTGGATGGCCGGTTCAGGCTTGGCGTCGCCACCAGGCGATTCTTCCTTTACCGACCACGCAACGGTTCCCGGAATGGCCGTCGGCGAAGACTGGCCGAGACGCTCTTCGTAGAGGAACATCTTCTCGCCATTGGCGATCGCAATCTCCGGCGTCGTCGGCTGACCACCGGTCTGCTGGCCCGCAGGCGGCGTGCCTGCAGCCTGTCCGGCCGTTCCACCTTGGGCAGTGGCCGTTTCGACGGGCTTGCTCGCCTCTGTCTGCTGTGCCACGGACTTGCCTTCCTGCGCGGCGCTCTCGCCGCTTGCGGTGGCAGGTCCATTGTCGACTTCCGAGCCGTCACCAAGAAGGCGTTGGGTGAACTTGGTCGAGCTGTTGTCCGGGACCGCCGTGTCGTCGTGCCGTGCCGGTTCCTGCTGCGTCGATTCTCCCTGGGTTTCCGCCGGCGGAGCGCCCTCTTGTGCCGGCGATCCACCGATGTTTGAAATGGCCGAGGTGACCGATGCCACGATGCCCGAAAGCCAGGCATTGCCGGCTTCCCGGTTCTGCCAGTAGGCGAAGCCGCCGCCACCAAGCGCCAGCAAAATGACTGCAGCGACGGCGAGGCGCTTGATGCTGAAGCGCGATGGCTTCGGGGTGGCCCGGTAAGATGCCGGCCGCGATGCCGCGGGCGCCGGTGCCTCAGCGCCACGCTCCGGCTCACGCGCAGCCGTCGATGCTGCTGCACCCGCCGTCGCCGCAGCAGTGGCACCTTCGAAACCGAGCAGGTCGTCGATGTGATCCCAAGCCGTGCCTGCACGATCTTGCTGGCTCTGAGGGGTATCGGTCGAGGCCGTCTGTCCGGTCTTCTCGACCGGCCAGGACCAATCGGCAATCTCCGGCTCAGCGCTCTTTTCGGTTCGCCGTTCCTCCAAAGGCGCAAAGGGATCGTTGTCGTCGAACGACCAGTTGCGCGCGGTGTCAACCTTGGGAAGCTCTGCTTCGGCCCTCGGGGTCTCCGCCGGCGCATGCTGCTGCAGCTCTTCCACCGGATGCATGCCAAGAAGCTCGGGGGTATGGGCCGGCTCTTCTTCGCCGACCTGCTGGTCCGTGGGAGCGGCGTGCTTTGCTACGGGAGAGGCGGTCTCCCATTCCGGCAGCTCCCATTCCGAGGCGGCCGACTTTTCTTCGGCGGCCACTGCCGGAACATCATCCCATGTCGGTTCTTCGACAGACCGGGCTTCCTCGTCTATCGACGGGGGAGCGACGGTCTCTTCATAGCTCTCGACCGGAGCTGGCTCCGAATATTCCGCGGCCTCGTAAACCGGGGCATCCGCCTGCGGCTCTTCGACGACGGGGGCTCTCGGCTCCTCTACCGGAGCCTCGGTCGCTTCGACATGTTCGGCAACCGGCTCTTCCGCAACCCGCTCTGCCGGCGCTACCTCTGCGGCTTCGACGTAGTGTTCCGTATACGGTGCCGGTACTTCGTGAACCGCAGCATCGTGGTCAGGTGCCGCAGTGCTTTCCGCCTCCGGAGCCGCTTCCTCGGCAACCGCAATCGGCTGGCTTTCACCAACCGGCTCGGGCTGCGCTTCGGGCTCAGAAACGACGTCCTCGACAGGCGACTCGGCGGCTACGGCTTCGGTCGCTTCCTCCACCACCTCCGTCTCTTCGAGCGCGGGCAAGGCTTCGGCGTATTCGCTGTCAACCTCGACGATGGCGTTTTCGAGTTTCGCCAACTGGCGATTGATCATGTCGTCCGACGGACGCGGGTTCATGTTTTCGAGTTGGCGGCGCACGGCCGCGCGCGCCTTCTCGTATACCCTGTCCCGCATTTCAGGGGTGTTTTCCGACAGGCCGTCAACGGTCCTGCGAATAACTGCAACAAAATCCGCCATTAGTACTTTCTCATACGCCCAGGTATGTCGTTGCGATCGCGACGCAATGTCATTTCGCCGACACTAGTCCTCAAAGGGGTCCGTCACAAGTATTGTGTCGTCCCGCTCGGGGCTGGTCGAAAGAAGAGCAACCGGCGCACCGATCAGTTCTTCCACCTGGCGAACGTATTTGATCGCTTGCGCCGGAAGCTCCGCCCAGCTGCGTGCGCCGACCGTCGATTCCTTCCAGCCTTCGAGTGTAATATAGACTGGCTTTGCCGAAGCTTGCTGCGCCTGGCTCGCCGGCAGATGGTCGATCTGCTGTCCGTCCAGAGTATAACCGACGCAGATCTTCAGTTCGTCGAGACCATCGAGCACGTCGAGCTTGGTGAGCGCGATGCCGGTGATGCCGTTGGCGGCGACCGACTGGCGAACCAGCGCCGCGTCGAACCAGCCGCAGCGGCGCTTGCGGCCTGTGACCGTGCCGAACTCATGACCCTTTTCGCCGAGGAACTGGCCGATTTCATCGGTGAGTTCGGTCGGGAACGGGCCCTCGCCGACGCGCGTCGTGTAGGCCTTGGTGATGCCGAGGATATAGCCGAGAGAACCCGGGCCCATGCCCGAGCCGGCAGCAGCCTGGCCGGCAACCGTGTTCGACGAGGTGACGAACGGATAGGTGCCGTGGTCGATGTCGAGCAGCGTGCCCTGCGCACCTTCGAACAGGATTCGCGCGCCCTTGCGGCGGGCCTTGTCGAGCAGCACCCAGACGGTGTCCATGAACGGCAGCACCTTGGCGGCAACAGAAGAAAGCTCCTGCATGATCGCCTCGTGGCTGATCTCCGCTTCACCGAGACCACGGCGCAGCGCATTGTGGTGGGTCAGCAGGCGATCGACCTTGGCCGGCAGGGTATCGAGATCGGCGAGGTCCATCACACGGATCGCGCGGCGGCCGACCTTGTCCTCATAGGCCGGGCCGATGCCGCGGCGCGTGGTGCCGATCTTCGTGCCGCTGTTGGAGGCCGCATCTTCGCGGATGCCATCGAGCTCGCGGTGCAGCGACAGGATCAGCGTGGCATTGTCGGCGATGCGCAGGTTGTCCGGCGTGATCGCGATGCCCTGCTTGCCGAGCTTGTCGATTTCGGCGATCAGCGCGTGCGGGTCGATGACGACGCCATTGCCGATGACGGCGAGCTTGCCGGGACGCACGACGCCGGAAGGCAGGAGCGACAGCTTGTAGCTGACGCCGTCGATTACCAGCGTATGGCCGGCATTGTGTCCGCCCTGAAAGCGCACGACGATATCCGCGCGCTCGGAGAGCCAATCCACAATCTTGCCTTTGCCTTCGTCACCCCATTGGGAGCCGACCACTACGACATTCGTCATAATTCTCTTCCTGTGCAGGCGCGCAAACGAAGCTGCGCTGTTCTCAAACCCGCGCATCTATACTGTGTTGTCATCTGGAAAGCGACCCCGTTATATCCGGCGTTCCGCCCTTTTTGCATGACAAGGGCGGGATTTAGCGCCTATATCTTCGTCTCTCCCGCCATCGCGGCAACAGGTCGCCCATCCCCGCACAGGTCTGAGCATCGTGAATTCCAGGGCCTACTTCTATCTCTGCGTCACCGCGCTCTTCTGGGGCGGCAATTCCGTCGCCGGCAAGATGGCGGTCGGACACGTAAGCCCGATGATGCTGACGACCTTGCGCTGGGTCTTCGCGCTGGTCGTCATCCTGGTGCTGATGACGCCGCAGATCCGACGCGACTGGGACAAGATCCGCAAGCACTGGCTGCAGCTTCTCGCCTATGGCGCGATCGGTTTCACCACCTTCAACGCGCTGCTCTATTCGGCGCTGAAATACACGAGCGCCATCAACGCCGTCATTCTCCAGGCCGGCATTCCGATGTTGATCTTCCTGTTCAACTTCGTGCTGTTTCGCACGCGGGCGTCGATCGCCCAGGTGATCGGCTTTACCGTCACCCTGATCGGCGTATTGGTAACTGCAGCCCATGGCGACATTTCGAGCCTGTTGACACTCGAGTTCAATTTCGGCGACGCGTTGATGATCATCGCCTGCGTCGTCTATGCCGGCTATACCGTCGCACTGCGCTACAAGCCGACGATGCACTGGCAAAGCTTCATCGCCGCGCCTGCCTTCGGCGCGCTTCTAAGCGCCTTGCCGCTGCTCTTCTGGGAAATCGGCACCGGCACGGCGATCGCGCCAGATGCCACCGGCTGGATCATCGTTCTCTATGCGGCGATCTTCCCCTCGCTGATGTCGCAGGTGCTCTATGTCCGCGGCGTCGAGATGATTGGCGCTAACCGCGCCGGCCTGTTCATCAACGCCATTCCGGTCTTCGGGACTTTGCTCTCGGTGCTCCTGATCGGCGAGACCTTCCATCTCTTCCATCTCGTCGCGCTCCTGCTGGTGCTTGGCGGCATCGCGATCGCCGAAAAGGGCCGTCCGCGCTGACGGCCCCTCGCGTCTGCCGGGCAGGCGTCGCCTCTTTTCATTGAAAGCTCGCTGGGGAGGCTTGGCGCCACCCAAAACCTCCGTCATTCCTGTGCTTGTCACAGGAATCTCTAGCAGTTCCGCTGGAACTGCGGCACCAGCCCAAGTCCTTGGAGCCGACGGACGTCGGGTTGCTGGATCCCCGCCACAAGGCCGAGGATGAGGGACGCCCCTCGCGGCAGAAAGCCATCTTTGGGGTTTGCCAGCAGTCTGAATGGCGCCGGCCAGGCGCCATTTTCATTTATCAGGCAAGAAACCGCTCCATATAGAGCGCTTCCTCGCCGTAGCTTGAGAGCTTTAGCGCCAGCCGCTCGTCCATCCGGACTTCAAAACCCTGCCTCTCCCAGAAACCGCGGGATCCGTTGACGGAGACGAGCGACATCGACCGCAACCCTTCCGTTCTGGCGGCATCCTCCAGAACAGGAAGAATTCCGCCGCCCGCTCCGGAACCACGCATCTCGGGCAGAAGGGCGAGATCATGGATATACCATGTGTCGGCGGCATCAGGGATTTCGCCAAGCATGCTGTTCAGCGATGGTGGCACGCCTCTGAGCCAAGGATGGCTCAGCACGTAGCCACGCGACTGCCCCTTCGCGTCCAGCATGAAGCAACCGGCAGGGCTCAAGGCGATGCGGTCAGCAAGTACGGCGTCGTCCTCGGGAAAGGCCTGGTGAACCACAAGCTGGATCTCCGATACGGAGGCGAGATCGGGCAGGCTTGCCTCGCGCCAGCGGAATGTCATTTCGGTCATTTCTCGTCACATGCGTTCGAAACAGGAAAACGCACCGGCGGCCACCGGTGCGTCTATATGTCCCGTGATTGGGTCGGCAAAGCGGCAGATCACACCGCCGCTTGCAGCGCCGGCGTCAATCGATGTTGAAGACCAGCGGCTTTGCCTGGCGGATTGCCTGATTGGCCCGCAGCTTGTCAAGCACGGCTTCGGAAACGGCACCATCGACATAAAGCAGCGCAATCGCGTCGCCGCCTTCCTTCTCGCGGCCGAGCTGGAAGTTGGCGATGTTCACGCCGGCGTCACCAAGCGTCATACCGATGAAGCCGATCATGCCGGGAACGTCGGTGTTGGTGATGTAGACCATGTGGCTGCCGACATCCGCATCAAGGTTGATGCCCTTGATCTGGATGAAGCGCGGCTTGCCGTCCGAAAACACCGTGCCGGCCACCGAGCGCGTCTGGTTGGCGGTTTTCACCGTCAGCTTGATGTAGCCGTCGAAGACGCCGGTCTTGTCGCGCTTGACCTCGGAGAGGATGATGCCCTTTTCCTTGATCATCACCGGCGCCGAAACCATGTTGACGTCGGCGACCTGCGGCCGGATCAGACCGGCGAGAACCGCGCTTGTCAGCGCCTTGGTGTTCATGCCGGCGGTCGAGCCGTCATAGAGGATCTCGATTTCCTTGATCGCGCTTTCGGTCACCTGGCCGACAAAGGCGCCGAGAACGTCGGCAAGCCGGATGAACGGCTTCAGGATCGGCGCTTCCTCAGCAGTGATCGACGGCATGTTGATGGCGTTGGAGACGGCACCCTTGACCAGGTAGTCCGACATCTGCTCGGCCACTTGCAGCGCGACGTTCTCCTGGGCTTCCGTGGTCGACGCGCCGAGATGCGGCGTGCAGACGACATTCGGCAGGCCGAAGAGCGGGCTTTCGGTGGCGGGCTCGACCTCGAAGACGTCGAAGCCGGCGCCGGCAACATGGCCGGACTTGATCGCTTCGGCGAGCGCTTTCTCGTCGACGAGGCCGCCACGAGCGCAGTTGACGATGCGCACGCCCGGCTTCGTCTTGGCCAGCGCTTCGGCACTCAGGATGTTGCGGGTCTTGTCGGTCAGCGGCACGTGCAGGGTGATGAAGTCGGCCTGCGCGAGCAGTTCGTCGAGTTCGACCTTGGTGACGCCCATTTCCTCGGCGCGCTCCTTGGAGAGGAACGGGTCGTAGGCGAGAACGTGCATCTTCAGGCCGATGGCGCGCGAGCAGACGATCGAGCCGATGTTGCCGGCACCGATGACGCCGAGCGTCTTGCCGGTGATCTCGACACCCATGAAGCGCGACTTCTCCCACTTGCCGGCCTGCGTCGAGTTATCGGCGGCCGGAAGCTGGCGGGCAACGGCGAAGAGCAGCGCGATCGCGTGTTCGGCGGTCGTGATCGAGTTGCCGAAGGGCGTGTTCATCACGATGATACCGCGGCGCGACGCAGCCGGGATATCGACATTGTCGACGCCGATGCCGGCGCGGCCGATGACCTTGAGATTGGTCGCAGCTGCAATCAGCTTTTCCGTCGCCTTGGTGGCCGAGCGGATGGCAAGGCCGTCATAGTTGCCGATGATCTCGGCGAGCTTGTCCTTGTCCTTGCCGAGCTTCGGCTGGAAATCGACTTCGACGCCGCGGTCGCGGAAGATCTGGACGGCGGTTTCCGACAGTTCGTCGGATACGAGAACGCGAGGTGCCATGAGAGGCCTCCTTAAAGATCAGGTCTGAATGGGAATGCGGTTAGCCAAGCCTCGCTCCCATGAGGAGCGAAGCGGATCACTCAAATCAGTGTGAGATGCGGGCGAAGTCCATTGTTCCTCACCCCTTGTCTGATCAGGCCGCGGCCTGCGTCAGTGTTGCCTTCTGGGTCTCGAAGGCCCAGGTCAGCCACGGCATCAACGCTTTCATGTCGGCGGTCTCGATCGTGGCACCCGCCCAGATGCGAAGGCCCGACGGCGCATCGCGATAGTGGCCGATGTCGAAGGCGACGCCTTCCTTTTCGAGAAGCGCAACCACGCCCTTGGCGAAGGCCGCCTGTCCGTCGGCGTCGAGCGCCAATACGTCCTTGTCGACGATCTTCAGGCAGACCGAGGTGTTGGAGCGGGTCTCGTCCTTGACCGCCAGGTTGGCGATCCAGTCATTGGCGGCGACGAAGTCGAAGATCGCTTGCGCGTTGGCATCTGCGCGGGCCATCAGGCCCTTGAGCCCGCCGACCTGCTGCGCCCAGAGGAGCGCATCGATATAGTCCTCGACGCAGAGCATCGACGGCGTGTTGATCGTCTCGCCGGTGAAGATGCCCTCGATCAGCTTGCCGCCCGAGGTCATGCGGAAGATCTTCGGCAACGGCCAGGCCGGAACGTAGGTCAAGAGACGCTCGACGGCACGCGGCGACAGGATGATGACGCCGTGTGCGCCCTCACCGCCGAGAACCTTCTGCCAGGAGAAGGTGACGACGTCGAGCTTGGCGAAATCGAGATTCTGCGCGAAAGCGGCAGAGGTCGCGTCGCAGATCGTCAGACCCTTGCGGTCGGCCGGGATGAAGTCGGCGTTCGGGACGCGCACGCCGGAGGTCGTACCGTTCCAGGTGAAGACCACGTCGCGGTCGAAATCGACCTTGGCAAGATCAGGCAGTTCGCCGTAGCCGGCTTCGAACTTGCGCACGTCGGCAAGCTTCAGCTGCTTGACCACATCGGTCACCCAGCCGGCGCCAAAGCTTTCCCAGGCGACCATGTCGACGCCACGCTGACCGAGCAGCGACCACAGCGCCATTTCGACGGCGCCGGTATCGGAAGCGGGCACGATACCGATGCGATAATCGGCCGGCACTTCAAGAATGTCACGGGTAAGATCGATGGCCTGCTTCAGCTTCGTCTTGCCGATCTTGGCGCGGTGCGAACGACCGAGCGGAGCATCGGAGAGAGCGTCGAGCGACCAACCGGGGCGCTTCGAGCAAGGGCCAGAAGAGAAATGGGTATTGTTCGGACGGAGGTCCGGCTGTGCAGGCTTTGCCATGTGCTATCCTTCCAGATAGATAGCCCTTCGTTGGGGAAGGGTGTCCCGCCGTCGTCGATATTGTGGACGGGACCGGAAGTCAAGCGCTTTGTCGCAATCGAGAAAATTTATGGCGCCACGGGCAAGATCTGCAAAAGCAGAACGATGTGTGCCGACCGATTGTTGCCGGCCGGCACTTTCGTCCTGGCAATAGGCTGAGGCGATCGGCGGAACGATATGACCCGGTTGTCGCCGAAACTGTGGCGCTTCAAGGCGTTAGAAGGAGAAGCGCAGGCCGGCGCGGATCTCGTGACGGGACAGTCCGTCGTCGAAGCCCTTGTCGCCGGCAGCACCCACCAGCGCTTCGGCGCCGAAGCCGAACATCTCGCCATCGGCGATATGGGAATAGCGATAGCCGACATCGAGCTTCAGCTGCTCGCTAAGGTCATAGGAGACACCCGCCATCAGCGCATAGGTGAAGCGCCAACTGTCGCGCCCCTCGTAGGAGGTCGAGGTGGGCGAACCGCCACAAGCACCGCCGCCGGCCACACAAGTGGCGCGTTCGATAGCCGTGTCCCAGTTGAGGCGCGTCGCGCCGATGCCGCCGCCGACATAGGGCGTGAAGCCGGCAAGCGTACCGAAATCCACATAGGCGTTCGCCATCAGTCCAAGGGCCGAGTAATCGGCTCCGGTCGAGAAGGCGCAGGACGTGCCCGCCCCTTGCCCGACGCAAGGACTAGCAGACGAGGACGACCCGCTGAACCGACCCTCGAAATAGTCGGCCGTCAGATCGGCGCGGAACGTATCGGTGAACTGGTAACCGACACCAAGCGAACCGGAGAAGGGCTTGTCAAAGCGGGCATTGTCGAAGGAGACGCTGTCATAGGTCAGCGTCCCCGCATCGAAGGTCCGGTAATAGGGATCGCCTTCGCCGCGCCAGGGCGCATAGCCGATATCTCCGCGCACGTAGATCGCGCTTGTGCCGACAGTTTCTTTCTCGATGGTGATCTCCGGGGCATTCAGGAGATCCTCGTCGGCCGCCAGCGCAGCGCCAGAGAGAAGCAGGCCGGCACCAAAAGCGGCTCCGCAGAACCCGTTTCGCCAATCCATGCCATGCCCTTTCACCGCTGCTATCCGTGCGGGATGGAGCCATGCCGTCGCCGCTTCGTTCAGCGTTAACTATTGCAGCGACTGGTTAACCCGCGGTTAACCATGCCTGTTAGGAAACGGCAAAGATTTGCGGCAACGAAAAAGGCCACCCGAAGGTGGCCTTGGTACGTGTCGGATACTTTCCGATTACTTGTAGACGACCGGCGGCGGCTCGTAAGGCACTTCGCAGACATTGCCGAAGGAGTAGCGCAGACCGGCGCGCGCCTCGTGGATGTAGAAGCCATCATCGAAGCCCGGACCGCCACCGTTGGCGTAGCCGAACATGTCGCCATCATCGACCTGGCGGAAGCGATAGCCGATGTCGGCCTTCAGGTTGCAGGTCAGGTCGATCGCGGTGCCGGCCATGAGGGCGTAGGTGAAGCGCCAGCTGTCCTTGCCGCCATGATTGGTCGTCGGGTCGCAGGCTGTCGGATCGCTGACACTGCAGCTGGTGTTCCGGAGTCCGTCCCAACTCACGCGCGTCGCACCGACACCGGCACCGACATAAGGGGTGAAGGCGCCGTAGGTGCCGATGTCCACATAGGCGTTGGCCATGAGACTCCAGGCGGAAACCGAGCTTATGTCACGCGACACGCAAGGGCCTGCAACCGTCCCGCAGCCGCCGCTGGTCGAGCCGGTGAAGTCGCCATTGCCCCAGTAGTCGGCCGTGATGTCGGCGCGCAGGTAATTGTTGAACTGATAACCGACACCGCCGCCGATTACCCAGGAATCATCGATATCAGCGGAATCGAAATCCGCGATCGAGCCGCTCGGCCCACCCTGGTAGAAATTTGCGCCGCGCAGATGGTTCCAGGCGTAACCGACGTCGCCGCGCAGGTACCAGCCGCTGGTCTGGATGACCTCGACGGGCTGCTCCGGCACCGGCTCCATAGGCGGTTGGTAGACATCCGCAGCAAAAGCCGCCGTGCCGCTGAGCAACACAGCAACAACGCCACTCAAAATTCTCTTCATGGCCCACTCCAATACATTCCGTTGCTTGGTTCACCATGAAACCGGTGCCCAAATCCCGATGTTGGTTATGGATAATGAGGAGGAAAGGTTAAGTTCCGATTAACTACAAACGTTTACAGCGATTGTTAAGAAAGCAGCCTATTCTTGCGGTTGCTGTTCCGCTTTACTGTCAGCCTACTGTTCCCATAAGGTGCAGCTAAATAATCGTCAGGACAACGCGCTCTAAAAGCCAGCAACGCTTTCAGATCGGAATTCCAAGGATGGAACGATCTCGTCCCGGGCACCGCTTTCAAGCCACAGCAGGACAAAAAAAGAGGCCGATGCGTCGCACCGGCCCTGGAGGGAAATCAGTCGCTGGGTGTCTCAGGCGGCGTTGCGAACGCTGCCGATGACATTGATCAGCTCGTCGACGATGCGCTCGACCTGGCCACGATCGTCGCCTTCCGCCATCACGCGAATGAGCGGCTCGGTGCCGGAGGGCCGGATCAGCAGGCGGCCGGACTTGGCGAGCTCCGCTTCGGCATCGGCGATCGCCTGGCGCACAGTGGCGTCTTCGAGCGGCTTGCCGGCGGAAACACGAACGTTCTTCAGCACCTGCGGCACCGGCTCGAAGCGGTGGCACACCTCGCTCACCGTCTTGCCCTGGCGCTTGATCACCGCGAGGATCTGCAGAGCAGCGACAAGGCCATCACCGGTTGTGCCAAAATCGGAGAGTACGATATGGCCGGACTGTTCGCCGCCGACGTTCAGGCCGTCCTGGCGCATCTGCTCGACGACATAACGGTCGCCGACCTTCGTGCGCCGCAGATCGATGCCGCGTCCCTTGAGATAGCGCTCGAGGCCGAGGTTTGACATGACGGTGGCGGCAACAGCACCCCCGCGCAGCATGCCGTCTTCGGCCCAGCTGTCGGCGATCACCGCCATCAGCTGGTCGCCATCGATGACTGTGCCGTTCTCATCGACGATCAGCACACGGTCGGCATCACCATCGAGCGCAATGCCGATGTCGGCGCGCACTTCGTGGACCTTTTTCGACAATGTGGCGGGATGGGTGGAGCCGCAATCGAGATTAATGTTGAGACCGTTCGGTTCGGTGCCGATGGTGACGACTTCCGCACCAAGCTCCCAAAGCGCCGTCGGCGCCACCTTGTAGGCTGCACCATTGGCGCAGTCGACGGCGATCCTGAGACCTTGAAGCGTGACGTCGCGCGGCAAGGTGCGCTTGGCATGTTCCAGATAGCGATAGATGTCGCCATCGACGCGCTTCGCGCGACCGATGTCTTCCGACTTCGCCAGCTGCCCCGAGAGGTCCTGGTCGAGCAACGCTTCGATCTTCGCTTCGATATCGTCGGAAAGCTTGTAGCCGTCTGGGCCGAAAAGCTTGATGCCGTTGTCCTGGAAGGGATTGTGCGAGGCAGAGATCATCACGCCGATATCGGCCCGCAGCGAGCGAGTGAGCATGGCAACACCCGGCGTCGGAATCGGCCCGAGCAGGAAGACGTCAAGACCAGCGGCCGTAAAGCCCGCCACCATGGCGTTCTCGAGCATATAGCCCGAAAGGCGCGTATCCTTGCCGATCACCACGCGGTGGCGGTGAGCGCCGTTGCGAAAGATCGTACCGACCGCAATGCCGACCCGCATCGCCAGATCCGGTGTCATCGGAAACAAGTTGGACTGGCCGCGGATACCGTCGGTGCCGAAATACTTTCGCTTCATAAGAACTCCATCGTTCTGCCGGGTCAGGGCTGGCTTGGCCACCTCCGCCTGTCTGCGTTTTCCGCGACTGGGTTTCATTGACCGGACCTCATTCATACTTCTTGGATGCCGTCTGCCTGGCGATCAGCATTCCGTTCAAGGACAGCCATCGCAAACACGTCATGTCTTCTTTGACACAAAAGCGCAGCAAACGGCAGCGAGCCTAACATCAGAAATCGTTACATCCCGTTACCAAATGCCAGAGGCCGCGTGGCAACGAAAAGCCGCCGCTCCACTTGAGGAGCGGCGGCTCGGATATACTGCCAACCGTGGCAATTATTGCGGCTGTGGCTCGAACCCACCTTCGGATTCTTCGCCCTTGCCCGCCGGACCTTCCTTCTTGGAACCTGCCGAAGGAACGGCCGAGCCGCGATGCGGCGGCGTGTCGTCGCCAAGGTCGCGCGCCGGCTTTTCGCCGCGGATCAGCGCCTTGATCTCTTCGCCCGTCAAGGTTTCGTATTCCAGCAGCCCTTCCGCCAGCGCCACGAATTCGTGGTTCTTCTCGGTGAGGATCTTGCGGGCGGTCTCGTAGGCCTCATCGATCAGACGACGGATTTCGTTGTCGATCTTCTGCGCGGTCGCCTCAGAAACGTTCTTCTGCTGGGCAACGGAGTGGCCAAGGAAGACTTCCTGCTGGTTCTCACCATAGGAAACCTGGCCGAGCTGGTCGGAGAAGCCCCACTGCGTCACCATCGCACGGGCAAGCTTGGTTGCCTGCTCGATATCCGACGATGCGCCCGAGGTGATGTTCTCCTTGCCGAAGGTCAGTTCCTCGGCAACGCGTCCGCCCATCATGATGGCAAGGCGCGAGACCATCCACTTGTAGCTCATCGAATAGCGGTCGCCTTCCGGCAGCTGCATGACCATGCCAAGCGCCCGTCCACGCGGAATGATCGTCGCCTTGTGCAGCGGATCGGCCGAGGGAACGTTGAGCGCCAGGATCGCGTGACCGGCTTCGTGATAGGCGGTCAGCTTCTTCTCGGCTTCGGTCATGGCCGACGAGCGACGCTCCGCACCCATCATGATCTTGTCCTTGGCATCCTCGAATTCGAGCATGGTGACAAGACGCTTGTTTCGGCGGGCGGCCATCAGCGCCGCCTCGTTGACGAGGTTCATGAGGTCAGCACCGGAGAAGCCGGGCGTACCGCGTGCAAGCACCTTGAGGTCGACGTTCGGCGCCAGCGGCACGTTGCGCACATGCACCTTGAGGATGCGTTCGCGGCCGTTGATATCCGGGTTCGGCACGACGACCTGGCGGTCGAAACGGCCCGGACGCAGCAGTGCCGGATCGAGAACATCAGGACGGTTGGTCGCCGCGATCAGGATGATGCCTTCGTTTGCCTCGAAGCCGTCCATTTCGACCAGCAACTGGTTGAGCGTCTGTTCGCGCTCGTCATTGCCGCCGCCGAGACCGGCGCCACGATGGCGACCGACAGCGTCGATTTCGTCGATGAAGATGATGCAGGGCGCATTCTTCTTTGCCTGCTCGAACATGTCGCGCACACGGCTGGCGCCGACACCGACGAACATTTCGACGAAGTCGGAACCGGAGATCGTGAAGAACGGCACGTTGGCTTCGCCTGCGACGGAGCGGGCAAGCAGCGTCTTACCGGTACCGGGAGGGCCGACGAGCAGCACGCCGCGCGGAATGCGTCCGCCGAGGCGCTGGAACTTCTGCGGATCGCGCAGGAATTCGACGATTTCTTCCAGATCCTGCTTGGCTTCGTCTACGCCGGCAACGTCGTCAAAGGTGACGCGGCCATGCGCTTCGGTCAGAAGCTTGGCCTTGGACTTGCCAAAGCCCATGGCGCCGCGCGACCCGCCCTGCATCTGGCGCATGAAGAACAGCCAGACGCCGAGGATCAGAAGCATCGGAAGAAGCGTGCCGATGTAGCTCAGGAAGCTGGACGAGCCGTCGGTTTCCGGGCGAACCGTGACCGTCACGTCCTTGGCTTCAAGGCGCTCGGTGAGCGCCGTATCGACGGATGGCGCATAGGTCTGGAACGTTGCGCCGCTTTCAGAATAGCTGCCGATCACTTTCGAGCCGGTGATCACGACTTCCTTGACGCGGCTCGCATCCACGTCCTTGAGGAATTGCGAGAACGGAATCTCGCGCGAGCCGGTGCGCTCCGTCGGCTGCTGGAACATGCTGAACAACGCGATCAGCAGAAGCGCTATGATTGCCCAAAGGGCAAGATTACGAAAATTAGGGTTCATCGAACTCCCCGGAACCTGTCACGGCCCGCGCATTTCGCCGGGCCGCTGTCTTGCTCCCTAACATAGGGTTCTGGCGACGCATTGCCAAGGCAAACCGGCTTCTACCGTTCCATTTCTGTCAATAGATCGTGAACCGGTGGCGGAAGATAACGCTCTCGTCCGAACAATCCCGCGATCCTGTCCGCCATGATCCTGTCGAAACTCGGCAAAAAGGTGTCGTAGAGGCCGATCCTCGGTTCGATTGTGGCAGATGCGACATTTTTGACGTCGTCGGACACGATGCGGGGCGCCGACAACGACACACGACCGGCAACGCCCGGTGGCAGGCCTGCGGCAATAAGTCTCTGTTGTTGTGGTCCGTGACCACCTTCCACGGTCAGCGCAAGAGGACCGTCGCCAGCATTGCGGATCAGAAAGCGGTCATCCCAGACGCCGGTTTGCCCAGCCTGCACCGTCAGATCCTCGATACCGCGCGCCTCGCGATAGAGATAGAGCCCGGTCGAGCGCCGGTCGAAGACGACGCGTCCCGCGGTCAGCCGGCCCGGTGTCCCTTGCTCCAGGAAATCTACCAGCCGTTCCACGGTCACGGCCGCAGGCAGATGTGCACGGCCGCCGAGGACGGTCGCCAGCGCAAGCAGCGCCCGTTGCCAATCGATGTCGCGGCATTGGCCGGCCATCGACGAAGGGATTTCCGCGACCAACCCCGCATGCACCCGCACGTCCCGTTCGAGCAGGGCGGCGGCAGCTGCCGACGATCGCGCCCGGGACCGGGCGTCCCAGGCGCCGGCACCGGTCTCCAGCGAAGATGCCAACGCGGCCCGCGCACGTACCCGCTCGAAGCGCGTGTTCAGGTTGCTCGGATCATCGAACCAGCCGACTTTGCGGTCGGTGAGAAAGGCGCGAATGGCTGTGCGGTCGACCGCGAGGAACGGTCGCAGCACCCAGATGCGCCGGTCATAGAGCGTGGCCTCCGCCATGCCCGCGGCACCGGGTCCCTCCCCGCGCTGTGCGCGCATCAGGATCGTCTCTCGCTGGTCGTCGAGCGTGTGACCGGTGACGATTGAGGACGCTTCGAAGCGCTGCGCAGCGTCGGCCAGCAATGCATAGCGCGCCTCGCGCGCCGCTGCCTGAATGCCGGTCTTGGGCTTTGGCCCGTCCCATCGGGTGATGATATGCGGTACGCCCAGGCTCTCGCAGAACGCCGCAACACCGCGCGCCTCTTCGGCCGATTCCGGCCTCAGCGCATGATCGACCGTGCAGGCGGCCAGGGAAAACTGTGTGGGCTTGGTTGCCTCGATCGCCTCGTTGAGAGCGAGAAGCAGTCCTTTCGAGTCGCTGCCGCCGGAGACGGCCACGAGAATACGTGCTGGTCTATCGAAGGAGGCAAGAAATCGTTTTGCCGTTTCGACAACGGCCAGTGGCGGGTGGGCCTCAGCAGCCAAAACGGCTCTGCTCGCTCGTCACCTTTGCCTTTACCGCCGGCGAAGCCTTCGGGTAGCGCTTGTTGACCTCGCGCAGCGTGGCGCAGGCCGTTTCCTTGTTGTCGAGCGCACCGAGCGACATGCCGAGCTTCAGCAGCATCTCCGGCGCCTTCGGCGACTTGCCGTGGGCCTGGTGCGCGTTCAGGAAGGTCTTGGCCGCGTCACTGTATTTGCCCTGCGAATATTGCGCCTCGCCCAGCCAGAAGCTGGCATCGGCCGCCTTGTCGCCCTGCGGGAACGCGGCCAGATAGTCGCCGAATTCCTGTTCCGCCATGCTGTAGTCACCGGAGAGAACGTGGCCGTAGGCCGACTGGTAGAGATCGCCGGGATTGTCGAGCGAGGCGGTCTGCTGATTGCCCGGGTTAGCGTTCAGGCCACCATCGTCGGCGGGCAGGCCCGCACCGGCTTCGACACCCGGAGGCGTTGCGTTCGCGCCAGGCTGAGCATCGGTCGTCGCCGAAACCGGATTGCCGCTCTGGTCGAAGACGATCTGGCCAAGCGTGGTCGGCGCAGCCGCGCCATTGGAACCCTGGCTACCAGCCGGAGGAAGACCGGCGGCAGCCATGTCGCTGCCGCCGCCTGCCGGTGCCATCGTCTGGCTATCCGTCACCCCGGGGGTGACGGACGCCTGATCGCTGGTCTTCGGCGTCTGCAATGCGCCGCTCTTCTTCGGGGAGGCCTTGCCGCTTTCCAGGTCCTGGAAGCGGAACTCGTTGTCCTCCTGGAACTTCCGGATCTGCTCTTGCATCTGCAGCAGCTGGAAGCTCATTTCCTCGATACGCCCGTTGAGCGAGCGGATCTGTTCCTCAAGCTGGCCAAGCCGTGCGGTCTCGGCCGACTGCACCTTCACCACGGGCAGGTTCTGCGCGCCGGCTTGAGTTTCAGTCGTTCGGGCCAGCAGCCCTGAAAGCGGCATGGCGTTCGCCGTCTGGCCCAGGCCCGCAAGGGCCGCAAGACCGATCAGCCCCGCCACGACAAATTTCTTCATTTCATTTGTCCTGTTCGAATACCGGTTGTCCCACCCTTGACCAGGGGCCCGCAATACATCTCGCCGAGTCAACTGGGTGATTGCCGCACAGTTTTCCAATTGCCCTGAAAAAGCAACGGAGTTCGGCCAAAGTGTGGTAAAAA
Organism: Ensifer sp. 22460; assembly: GCF_052044935.1. Lineage (NCBI taxonomy): Bacteria > Pseudomonadati > Pseudomonadota > Alphaproteobacteria > Hyphomicrobiales > Rhizobiaceae > Ensifer > Ensifer sp. 22460. Next base: position 284,630 of record NZ_JBQENZ010000002.1, on the reverse strand, counting down.
AGCAAAGGGCGGCTGAGAGCCGCCCTTTTAATTTAGAAGTCTGTGATCTTAGGAACACGGTGTGTTCCCTGGAACACGGGCATTCCCCCGAACACGTCATGCTACCCGACCGAGCCAGGCTCGGCCGTGAGATTACATGCCAGCGCCACCGAGGACGGTAACCGCGCGGCGGTTCTGCGACCAGCACGAGATGTCGTCGCAGACGGCAACCGGCTTTTCCTTGCCGTAGGAGATCGTCTTCATGCGGTTTGCCGGAACACCCTGGCTGACGAGGTAGTCGCGCGTGGAGGCCGCACGGCGGGCGCCGAGCGCAAGGTTGTATTCGCGCGTGCCGCGTTCGTCGGCATGGCCTTCGATCGTGATTGCGTAGTTCGGGTACTTGGCGAGCCACTGAGCCTGGCGGGCGAGCGTCTGCTGCGCGTCGGCACGGATCGAGGTGGAGTCGGTGTCGAAGAAGATGCGGTCGCCGACATTGACGGTGAAGTCCTGCTGCGAACCCGGCGTTGCGGCGCCCGCGCCGCCGAGGCCGAGCTCGTTGGCATTGTTCGGCATGTTCTTCTTCGATGCACAGCCAGCGATAGCAAGCGTCATGACCAGGGCGATCATGACCGGGTTGCGAGCGATGGTCTGCATGCGGCCTACGGCCGGGGTGTCAATTCGGCTCATGCGCCGGTCTCCTTGGGAAGTGTCTGAATTCACGGTTGCCAGACTGTAACCGGAAGCGGTTAATCGCTTTTCAACAGTTATGGTTAACAAATCGATAATTTTAGCTCGGCGCCTGCTAGACCAGCACTTTGCGGCGAGAAAGCGGCATCGCTGCCACATTTTCCCGCAGCAAAACGGGTCAGACCGGAGCGGGATGAGGAAAAGTGTGTGCGGTTTTCCGCCCGCATCCCGCTCCTCACCGTGATCTACTCAAGCAGCGGCGACCAGGCCGGGTCGGATGCGAAGCCCTGCGTCTGGATCGGCTGCTCGTTGTAGCCGGAAATATCGATCGAATAGAGCTGCGGTCCGCCGGCACCGGCGCCCTGACGGAAGAACATCAGCACGCGGCCGTTCGGCGCCCAGGTCGGCCCCTCGTTGTGGAAGCCGGTGGTCAGGATGCGTTCGCCCGAACCGTCGGGCTTCATCACGCCGATCGAGAACTTGCCGCCCGACTGCTTGGTGAAGGCGATGAGGTCCCCGCGCGGCGACCAGACCGGCGTCGAATAGCGACCGTCTCCGAAGGAGATACGGCGCTGGCCCGAGCCGTCGGCACCCATCACGTAGATCTGCTGGCCGCCGCCACGATCGCTCTCAAAAGCGATCTGGCTGCCGTCAGGCGAATAGGACGGTGCCGTGTCGATCGCGGCCGTGTTGGTTAGGCGTGTCGTCGTGCGCGAGCGCAGGTCCATCGTATAGATGTTGGCGTTGCTGTCCTGCTGAAGGCTCATGATCACGCGCTGGCCATCAGGCGAGAAGCGCGGCGAAAACGTCATGCCGGGGAAGTTGCCGACGACTTCACGCTGTCCGGTCTCGAGCTGCAGCAGGTAGACGCGCGGCTGCTGGTTTTCGAACGACATGTAGGTGACTTCCTGGCGGTTCGGCGAGAAGCGCGGCGTCAGAACGATGTCGTTGGAATTGGTGAGAGCGCGGGCATTGAAACCGTCCTGGTCCATGATCGCCAGCTGACGCTTGCGCGCCGTCTTCGGGCCGCTTTCGGCGACATAGACGATGCGCGTGTCGAAATAGCCCTTTTCACCGGTGACGCTCTCATAGATGGCGTCGGCGATGATGTGGGCGACGCGGCGCCAGTTTTCCGGCTGGGTGAAGAACTGCTGGCCGGTCATCTGCTTGCTACCGAACGTATCCCACAGGCGGAACTCGGCCTTCAGCCTGCCGTCACCTTCCTGCGTCACGCGGCCGGTGACAAGCGCCTGCGCATTGATGACCTTCCAGTCCTCGAAGCGCGGCGTGGCGTCAGGATTGCTGATCTTCTCGATGAAGGCGCCCTTGTTGATCGGTGCGAATAGGCCGGACCGCTTGAGGTCGGCTGCGACAACGTCGGAGATCTTCTGGCCGAGTTCACCCTGAAGGAAGTCGGTAACCGCGATCGGCAGGGGCTCGACCTTGCCCTTGTTGATGTCGATGACAACTTCCGCGTTTGCGGGCGCTGCCGCCACGACGGCGACCAACATGCCCGCAGCCACCATCAGGGCACGGAAAAGAGAGACCTTGATCATAGAGACAAGCCTTTCAGCTTAGTATGAAGGGTTTGCAGGGTTGGTTTGCTATCCGGCATGGGTTCCAATCCCGGCAGCGTTAAAGCGCGAATTCCGAGGGGTCGAAATTCAGCACGAGGGTATTCCATCCTTTTTCGCCTTCATATTTTTCGGGCGGCAGGTTTTGTAGCGGAGCTGAGCGACGGAGCGCGCGCATGGTGCTGCTTTCAACAGCGCGGCGCGTACCCTCAGGCCCGCCAGTTGCAGTGACCTCAGGCTCGCCGACGATGTTGCCGGCCGGATCCAGCTGTACGCGGATCGTGACGCGAACCTCCGCGACACCAGTCAAGCCGGCGGTCAGCGCCCAATTGCTCTGGATCTGGCCCTTCACGCCGTCGATCTCGTTGGCGCTGAGGCCCACGCCGACGGTCTTCTTGCCGCCGAGCGCCGCCTCTTGCGTCGAGCGCTTTTTGCCACCGGCGGACGGATCCTGCCGGTTGAGAAGGGCTGCAATCTCGTCGGCGTTGAACTTGCTTTCCTCGGTGGAGGCCTGCTTCTTCTGTTCCTTCGGCGTCTGCTCGTCCTTGCGCTCGGGCGTCTTTGCGCTCTGGGCCGGCTTCTCGACCTTCGGCTTTGCAGCCGGCGTCGGCACCTTCTCAGGCAAGGCTTCTGCTTCCGGGTTCTCGGCCGGCTTTTCTTCGGCGGGCGCCGGATCCGGCTTCGTTTCCGGCTTCACTTCCTGTTTCGGTTCAGGCAGCGCCGCCACTTCGGTCGCCGGTTCGGAGGCGGGCTTGCTCTCCTCGACCTTCTTGATTTCCTGCTCGACCGGATCGGGCGTCGGCTCGGGCTTTTCGTTCTTTTCCGGAGAGGCCGTGGCTTCGCTCTTCGACGGCTTGGCGTTCGGCGTCGGCGGCGTCTTCAGGTCCGTGTCGTTGTCGCCGACGTTTTCGGCGGGCTGGTTCGTTTCCGGACGCTTGGTCGGCACCGGCGAAGACGTCTCCTTCTTCGGTGCCTTCTTGTCGCCCTGCTGGACCTGCGTCATTTCCGAATAGGGAACGATGTCGACAGGCAGAGCCTCGACGTCGGCGACCTGGAAGTCAGCCGGGCTGCCAAGCGACACCAGCGCCCAGGTCAAGACCATGGCGTGGAGGACAGCAGATGTAGCGAGACTGCCCTTCATCGTGGACGATCACTTTTCCTGTTCTTGCAGCGTCACGAGGCCGAGGTTCTTGAACCCGGCCGCCGAGATGCGTGCCATGACCTTCATCACCGTGCCGTAGTCGGCATTGGTGTCGCCACGAACATAGATGCGTTCGTTGTAACCGGTGGTGGCAATCGCCTCGAGCTTCGGCACGACCTCTTCGATCGCGATCGGCGTTTCCTGCAGGAAGATCTCGCCGGCCGGATTGACCGAAACGGTGATCGGCTGCGTATCGGAGTTGAGCGCCTTGGCCTGCGTTTCCGGCAGGTCGATCGGCACGCCGACCGTCATCATCGGTGCTGCCACCATGAAGATGATGAGCAGCACCAGCATCACGTCCACGAAGGGCGTGACGTTGATTTCGCTCATGATCGCTTTCTTGCCGCCGCGGCGACGACGACCGCCGCCCGAACCTTTGGCTCCGCCAACCGACATACCCATCAGCGTGGTCTCCGTGCTCTCTGGCGATTATTGCGCGGCCTGACGCGGGCTCTGCAGCTTCTCGTCGATCTGCCGCGACAGGATGGCGGAGAACTCGTCGGCAAAAGCTTCCATGCGCGCCGAGAGCTTGCCGGCGTCGGCCGAAAACTTGTTGTAGGCGATAACCGCCGGGATAGCGGCGAGAAGGCCGATTGCGGTGGCGAGCAGCGCTTCGGCGATACCGGGCGCCACGACCGCAAGGTTGGTCGACTTCGAACCGGCGATCGCCTGGAACGAGGTCATGATACCGACGACCGTACCGAAGAGGCCGATGAAGGGTGCGGCCGAACCGATCGTCGCGAGCGAGCCGAGGCGGGCTTCGAGCGATTCCGATTCCCGTGAAAGCGTCACGTCCATGGCGCGGTCGATACGCATCTGCAGGCCGATCGGCGAGCGGGCGCCGCGTTCGAAGCTCTTCTTCCATTCGCGCATGGCGGAAACGAAGATCGCCCCCATGCCGGCGGTCTGCCGGTCGGCAAGCGTGCGGTAGAGCTCTTCCAGCGACTGTCCGGACCAGAACACCTGCTCGAAGCTATCGAGCTGACGGCGCACACGGCCGTAGTTCAGCGTCTTGTCGACGACGATCGCCCAGGTCCAGACCGAGGCGGCAATCAGCCCCAGCATGACCAGCTTCACGACAAAGCCCGCCTGCATGAACAGCGACCAGAGGGTCACATCGTGCGTCGCAGCGGCCAATCCAACCTGTTCCATCGTCTTCAGTCCCCGAATCCAAACACCCGGCAAGAGCTGCTCATGCTCGTGACCGGGTAGCCCAAACGTCCTGTTTGCAAGAATGCCCGGCACCGCCGTAGATCGCACCATCGCGACCTTTATTAGCCTTAGGTTGCCTTCTTGCCGTCAATTTTGGTCAAAGGATGACGTGCACTGCACAAATCCTGATGCAGTGATTAAGACACCATTATGGTTAAGCAACCGTTACCGAACTGTGTCTTTGCAGTATCACCTGGCCGCCGGAACTTACGTTCGCCGGGCACGTTTCTTCGCCATGGCTCAGCAGACGACACGACAGCGCGACAAACGGCCCTCCTCACCGCATTTTGATCCACGGGACCGGCTGATCCTGGCGCTTTACGCCCAACTCAAGGCCGAGCGCGAAACCCGCGCGGCGTTGGAGGACGCGCTTGCCCACGGCGTTCTGTCGTCCGATGTCCTTCAGGCAATCATCTCCGATCCAGTTCCGGTTGTCACAAGCGAGGATATCGCCCACATCGAACGGGCCCTCGCCCACGAGACCCGACCGGCTGAATCCCCTGATGGGACGCCAACCCTCCGACGATTGAGTGGAGGCGGGTAATGGCTGCACGCCGTGATCCGCTCGCCGAATACAACAAGCGCCGCGATTTCAAGGAGACCCGCGAGCCCAAAGGCAGCCGCAGCCGCAGCCGGTCGAACCGCAAGCGCTTCCTGGTGCAGGAACATGACGCGACGCGCCTGCATTACGATTTCCGCCTGGAATGGGACGGCGTGCTGAAAAGCTGGGCCGTCACCCGCGGGCCCAGCCTCAACCCGCAGGACAAACGTCTCGCCGTTCGAACTGAAGACCATCCGCTTGCCTACGGCGACTTCGAAGGAACGATCCCCGAGAAGCAATACGGCGGCGGCACCGTCATGTTGTGGGACACCGGCTGGTGGGAGCCGGAAAACGATCCGGATGAAGGATTGCGCGAAGGCAAGCTGACGTTTCATCTGCACGGTGAGCGCCTGCAAGGTAGTTGGGCGCTGGTCCGCATGCGGCCACGTCCGGGCGAGAAGCGCGAAAACTGGCTGCTCATCAAGGAGGGTGACGACATCGCCACCGAAGATGGCGAAATTCTCTTGGAGGATCATCAGACGAGCGTCACCACCGGCCGGACCATGGACGAGATCGCCGCGGGAGAAGGCGAACGGAAGAAACATGTCTGGGCTTCCAACAGGAGCACATCAGAGAACCTCAGGGCCGGCGCAGTCGATCCGCCGTCGACGAAACAGAGCAAATCGCCCACACTCTCGACCAGGACGATTTCCGAGGGGCAACGGAAGCGCAAGGAGGCAAGTGCCGTGACACCCGAAACGCCGAAACCGGCAACGAAGTCCCGGGGCAAATCCCAGGTGAAAGCCGCGAAGGCGTCGAGCACGAAAGATAGCTCGAGCGCAGCAGAGGAAACGGTCCTCGGCGTGCGGATCACCCATCCGGAGCGGATCCTGTTCGAAGGTCAGAGCATCAGCAAACTCGATCTCGCCCGCTACTATGCCGTCGTCGCGGATCGGATGTTGCCATACGCCGTCGAGCATCTGCTGTCGCTTGTCCGCGCCCCGCAAGGCGTCAAGGGACCACGTTTTTACCAGAAGCATGCGAGTGAAGGCTTCCCGGACGAGATCAAGGAAGTTCCCGTCACGGAGAGCTCCGGCGAGACCGAGAACTACATGTATGTGCGCGACGCCAAAGGAGTGGTCGCTGCCGTGCAGATGGGCACGCTGGAGTTCCACATCTGGGGCTCGCGCTTCGACAAGCTTGAGACCCCCGATCGGCTGATCTTCGACCTCGACCCCGATGAAGGCCTCGACTTCGCGGTGGTCAAGACGGCGGCCGTGGCGCTGCACGACGCGCTCGACGAGATCGGGCTGAAATCGATACCGATGGTCACGGGCGGCAAGGGCGTCCATGTCATCGTGCCATTGGTAGCGCGGGCCACCTGGCCAGAAGCCAAGGGCTTCGCCAAGACCTTTGCCCAGGGTTTTGCCGAGCGCGAACCGGACAATTTCGTCGCCACCATGTCGAAGGAGAAGCGCAAGGGCCGCATCTTCATCGACTGGCTGAGGAACGAGCGCGGCGCGACCGCGATCGCCCCCTATTCCACGAGAGCACGATCCGGCGGACCGGTGGCAACACCCATCAGCTGGGACGAGCTTTCCGCGCTTGAAGCCGCCAACGGCTTCCGGATCCCCGACATTCTCGAACGGATTGAAAGCGGCATAGATCCCTGGCGGGACCTGGCGAAGGTCAGGCAATCCCTGACCAGGAAGATCCTGGACAAGCTCGGAGTCGAGGACGTCGACTAAACCGTGTTTGTCGAGGACGTGCCGGGCTGGCCGGCGCTCTCCTTGGCGTGATGGAACTTGTAGGCTAGCGCCTCCGGCAGCCGCCGCGGCCGGCCCTGGCCGTTGATGACGGCGATGATCACCTTGGAGGCGATCAGCAGTTGCTCGCCGCGACGGATTTCCTGCAGCAGCACCATCTTGGCGCCGCCGGCCTTCTCCGTGACCGTGGTGATCGTCAGGATATCGTCCATACGCGCAGGCAGCTTGAAGTCGATTTCCATGCGGTGGACGACGAAGACCAGACCTTCGCTGTCACCTTCGATCGCGAGCGTCGCCTGTTCGACGCCGAGCAGGCGCAGGAAATCGGTGCGGGCGCGCTCCATGAAGTGCAGGTAGCGGGCGTGATAGACGACGCCGGAAAAATCGGTGTCTTCGTAATAGACGCGCTGGATCAGCCGATGGCCGTTTTCGGTCAGTTCGCCTGCAAGCGAAATCAGGGACATGCTTTTCTCCGCAAGTACATCCCGTTTCCTGTGCAGGAACAAAAAGCCATTTGCAAGCATTGCAGCGTTGTCACAATCCTATCCTATCACGTGACGGACTTCCTTCCCTCGATCAGGAGAACGTGCATGAAGATTGCGATTCTCGGTGGCGACGGTTTCGTCGGCTGGCCTACGGCTCTTCACCTGTCCGATACGGGCCACGACGTCCATATCCTCGACAATCTCTCCCGCCGCTGGATCGATACGGAACTCGGCGTACAATCGCTGACGCCGATGGATTCGATCCAGGAACGTACCCGCATCTGGCATGCAGAAACCGGCCGGCGCATCCATTTCAATCTCATCGATCTTGCCCGCGATTACGAACTCCTCAAGAATTGGCTCGCCGAGCATCGCCCTGATGCGATCGTGCATTTCGCCGAGCAGCGTGCCGCGCCCTATTCGATGAAGAGCGACCGCCACAAGAACTACACGGTCAACAACAACGTCAACGCCACGCACAATCTCCTGAACGCGCTGGTCGAACTCGGGCTCGACGCCCATCTCGTGCATCTCGGCACCATGGGCGTCTATGGCTATTCGACCATTGGTGCTGCGATCCCCGAAGGCTATCTGCCTGTCGGTATCGAAACGATGGGCGGCGAGACCGTCAGCCAGGAAATTCTGTATCCGTCCAATCCCGGCTCGATCTACCACATGACCAAGTGCCTGGATCAGTTGCTCTTCCAGTTCTACGCCAAGAACGACGGCCTCAGGATTACCGACCTGCACCAGGGCATCGTCTGGGGCACCCATACCGAGCAGACGCGCCGCCACGCCCAGCTCATCAACCGCTTCGACTATGACGGCGACTATGGCACCGTCTTGAACCGTTTCCTCATTCAGGCGGCGATCGGATATCCGCTGACGGTACATGGCACCGGCGGCCAGACGCGCGCCTTCATCCACATCCAGGATTCTGTCCGCTGCATCGAGCTGGCGCTGAAGAACCCGCCCGCCCGCGGCAGCCGCGTCGAGATATTCAACCAGATGACCGAGACCCACCGGGTGCGCGACCTCGCCGAGATGATCGCAGCGATTTCAGGATCGCAGATCGCCTGGCTGCCGAACCCGCGCAAGGAAGCGGCCGAGAACGAACTCGTCGTGCACAATGAGAAGTTCTTAGGCCTCGGCCTCAACCCGACGCGGCTGCAGGACGGGCTGCTGTCGGAAATCGTCGATGTCGCGAAGAAATTCGCCTATCGTGTCGATAGAACGCGCGTGCCTGCCGTCTCCGCCTGGACCAAGGACATCGCGCCGCTGATCAACCACGACCCAGAGGGCAAGCGGCTGAAATCCGTTTCATGACATCAAACGACCCTTCGGAGGGGCTGCGCCCCTCCTCGCCACCCTTGGCCGATCATGCCTTCGTGACGCTCGTCACTAATGCCGACTATGCGCGCGGTGCCCGCGCGCTCGCACGCTCCATCCGGCTCACGAGCACCAAGGCGGATATCGTCGTGCTCCATACGGGCGGCGTAGCGCTCGAAGCACTGGCGCCGCTGGCCGAGTTCGGCTGTCGCCTGATCGAGACCGATCTCTTGCCGCTTTCCGATGCCTTCAACGAGCGTCATCAGCGCCGGAACGTGCATGAGAAGGCACCCTTCACCAAGGGCCGCAAACCGGCCTTCCACTCGCCGCTCGACAACTTCTGCAAGCTCAGGCTCTGGCAATTAACCGAATACTGCCGCTGCGTCTTCATTGATGCCGACGCGGTTGTGCTCCGCAACATCGACCGGCTGTTTGCCTATCCGGAATTCTCCGCGGCCCCGAATGTCTATGAAAGCCTCGCCGACTTTCACCGGCTGAATTCCGGCGTCTTCGTCGCCGAACCGTCGTTGGCGACATTCGACAGGATGCTCGACCGGCTCGACGCACCCGATGCCTTCTGGCCACGCACCGACCAGACCTTCCTACAAAGCTTCTTCCCGGATTGGCACGGCCTGCCGGTGACGATGAACATGCTGCAATATGTCTGGTTCAACATGCCCGCGCTCTGGGACTGGCGCTCGATCGGCGTGCTGCACTACCAGTATGAAAAGCCCTGGGAAAAAGACCATCCGCGTGCCGGGGCCCTGCGGCCACTGATCGACCTCTGGTTCGCCTACCTGACCGGGGACGACATTCCGGAGATCGCCTCCCTCCCCAATCCGGCGCACCGATGAGCAGGGTGCTGGTCTCCGGCGGCACCGGCTTCGTCGGCCGCTTCATCGTCGAGCATTTGATCGCCCATCGCTACGAGGTGATCGTTAGCGGCCGCCATCCCCCCGATAACAGCTTTTTCTCGCGCAACCTCCCCTTCGTTCCGCTCGTCCTCGATCTGGATCGCGATCAGTCCGCCGCGTTCGATGGCATTGACGGCTTTGTTCATGCCGCCTTCGACCATGTCGAGGGCAAATATCGCGGCGGTGAAGGCGATGATCCGGAGGGCTTTCGCCGTGCGAACATCGATGGCTCGATCCGCCTGTTCGAGACCGCTCGCGCTGCCGGCGTCAAACGCTGCGTCTTCCTGTCGAGCCGCGCCGTCTACGGCAGCAGGCGCCCAGGCCCCATCGACGAGACATTCGCACCCGATCCGGACACGCTCTATGGCGCGGTGAAGGTCGCCGTGGAAGATCACCTACGCCTGCTTGCGACCGAGGATTTCAGCGTGGCAAGCCTGCGCGTCACCGGCGTTTACGGCGCGGCCGCTCCTGGCAGGCAGCACAAATGGGCCGAGCTGTTTGCGAACTATCTTGATGGAAAACCGATCCAGCCTCGGATCGGCACCGAAGTTCACGGCGACGACGTCGGCGCCGCAGTACGGCTCATGCTGGAAGCGGATAGCGACACCGTGCGCGGTGAGGTCTTCAACGTTTCGGACCTGCTGCTCGATGTCAGGCAAATCCTGTCGGTGGTGCAGACGCTGACCGGGTCTCGGCACCCATTGCCGGAGGCCGCTTCAGCGGATGGCTATCTCGTCATGTCGACCGAAAAGTTGCGCCGGCTTGGCTGGCAACCCGGCGGATCCGAGCTGTTGGCGACGACGATCAGGGAGTTGGTCACAGACAGCAAGTCGGCGTAAAACCCCCGACGCCTGACCGGGCTAACCGAGGTCGATGACGACGATCTCCGGCGGCACGCCGAAACGGACCGGTGCAAGCGAGCAGCCGAGACCGCCGGAGACGATCAGGTTGCGGTCGTCCTCGACCATGTGCCCATAGGCATAGCGATCGCCGAAACGCGAAGGCACCACGGGCGCGAAGCCGAGAAGCCGCACCTGCCCGCCATGGGTATGACCCGACAGTGTCAATGCGACCCGTGGGGGAACGCTCGGGAAGATGTCCGGCTCATGTGCCAGCAGAACGACCGGATCACCGTCATTCACCTGTGCGAGCGTGCCGTCGAGATCGTCGAGACCCGCCATGCGCTGGCGCTGCCACTTCTTGCCCGGCACCAATGCAAGCTGGTCTTCGAGACCGGCGATCCAGAAGCCCTGCCCGTCCTTTTCCAGCCGGATTGCCCGGTTGCTGTAAACGTTGATGCCGACATCCTGCAGCGCCTTGTGCCCGAAGGTCGGACCGCCGCCATTTTTCTGCGCGGTCTTGTCCTCCCACCAGTCGTGATTGCCCATGACGGCATGCACGCCGAGCGGCGCCGAGAGGGTCGCAAGCGCCTTCGCCCATTCGCTGGAATGCACGTAGCGGGTCACGAAGTTCATGCCGGCCGCATAATCGCCGAGCAGCACCGTCACGTCGCCGCCCAGCGCGTTGGCCTGACGGCAGATCGAAGCGATGCGACCTGCCGGCATCCAGGGCTCGCAGGCATGGATATCGGCGAGCGCGACGACGCGCAGCTTCAACCCGGGCGTCCAGCCGGGCGGCGTCAGGGTGTAGCGGGTCACGTTCAGCCGGGCCAACGGCTCGACGGCGAAGGCGTAACCGCCGAGCGCCGCCATGCTGGCGATACCGCCGCCGATCACTTTCAATAATCCGCGGCGGGTAATCATCTATTCGTCCTCGAGTGTCAGCCGGAACTGCGTCGCCTCGACCTCTTTCGGCGGGTTGAGGCCGATATGTTTCCAGGCATTTGCGGTCAAGATACGACCGCGCGGCGTACGCTGTATGAAGCCCTGCTGGATCAGGTAGGGCTCGATGATGTCTTCGATCGCATCACGCGGTTCCGAGAGACCGGCGGCGATGGTTTCGATGCCGACAGGCCCGCCGGCGAAATTCTGTGCGATCATGAAGAGATAGCGGCGGTCGAGCTGGTCGAGCCCCATATTGTCGACCAGCAGCCGCGTCAGCGCCTCGTCGGCGATCTTCCTGGTCACGGCTTCGGCGCGCGCCACTTCGGCGAAATCGCGCACCCGCCGCAACAGCCGGCCGGCAATACGCGGCGTACCGCGGGCGCGGCGGGCGATCTCGCGCGCGCCATCGTCTGTCATGCCGAGGCCCATCAGCCGGGAACCTCGGCGCACGATCGATTCCAGTTCCTCGACCGTGTAGAAGTTGAGACGCACGGGAATGCCGAAACGGTCACGCAGCGGCGTGGTCAAGAGGCCGAGGCGGGTCGTCGCCGCGACCAGCGTGAACTTCGACAGATCGATCTTTACCGAGCGCGCCGCCGGGCCTTCCCCGATGATCAGGTCGAGCTGGAAATCTTCCATCGCCGGATAGAGAATTTCCTCGACCGCCGGATTGAGCCGATGGATCTCGTCGATGAAGAGCACGTCGCGCTCTTCGAGATTGGTAAGCAAGGCCGCAAGGTCGCCAGCCTTGGCGATAACCGGACCGGAGGTCGAGCGGAAGTTGACACCAAGTTCCTTGGCCATGATCTGCGCAAGTGTCGTCTTGCCGAGGCCGGGCGGGCCAACGAACAGCACGTGGTCCAGCGCCTCGCCACGGTTCTTGGCCGCTTCGATGAAAATCTTCAGGTTGGCGCGCGCCTCGGCCTGGCCGGTGAATTCGTCCAGCGACTGCGGGCGCATCGTCGCATCGAGATCTTCACCGCGCTTTTCCGGCGTTATCAGACGTGCCGCGTCAGTCATGCATTCGTTCCAATTGGTCGGTCGTCATGGCGCAGGTACCCACCTGCGCCCGGCCCTCTTCCGTTCTGCCTTGAGCGCCCCGCCAAGGCAAGCGATCATCGCGCCAGTTCCTTGAGGCCGAGGCGAATGAGCTTGGCACTGTCGCCCCCCTCACCGCCATTCTTCAGCGCGGCGGCCACCGCATTGGCCGCCTGGTCGCGTGAATAGCCGAGATTGGTCAACGCAGAAACGGCATCCGATACCGGCGCGGACGCAACGCCTTCGCCGAGTTCCTGCTTGAGGCCGATCGATGCCGCCATCTCGCCGGCAAAGGACGGCGCCTTGTTCTTGAGCTCGGTGACGATACGAACCGCAACCTTGGGCCCGACGCCCGGCGCACGCGAGACCGAGGTCTTGTCCTGCAACGCAATTGCATTTGCCAGTTCGCCCGGCGTCAAGGTCGAAAGTACCGCGAGTGCCACTTTCGAGCCGACGCCCTGCACGCTTTGCAGGAGGCGGAACCATTCCCGCTCCAGCGCAGTCAGAAAGCCGAAGAGCTTCAACTGGTCCTCGCGCACATAGGTCTCGATGAAGAGCATCGCCGCCTCGCCGGCCGATCCGAGCTTGGACAGCGTGCGCGCCGAACAAAAGGCGACATAGCCGACGCCATGCACGTCGAGCACGACATGATCCTCGCCGATCTCGTCGATGGTACCCTTCAATTTGCCGATCATATGGCGTCTCTCGCGGTGGGCTGGGATGGTCGCTCAGACCATCGGAAAATTTCTTGTCTACAGTGCCGCGCGTCTACAAGACTCGCTAAGGTCGCTTTAACACTTTAGATCTGCTGCAACTACGCCATCAATGCGGCGAGCCGGCTTGTCACCGATTGGCGGTTGTGAGCATGACAAATGGCGATGGCCAATGCGTCCGCCGCATCGTTGCCCTTGAATTCGACCTTCGGCATCAGAACCTTGATCATCATGTGGATCTGCTGCTTCTCGCCGTGGCCGACGCCGATCACAGCCTTCTTGACCGCGTTCGGTGCATATTCGGCGACCCTGAGGCCCGCGCGCGCCGGCACAAGCATCGCAATGCCACGCGCCTGGCCGAGTTTCAGCGTCGCGGTTGCATCCTTGTTGACGAAGGTCTGTTCGACCGCCGCCTCGTGCGGCTGGTAGCTGTGCACCACCTCGGCAAGCCCGTCGTGCAGCTGGCAGAGTCGCGAGGCGAGATCCATCTCGCCATCGGAGGTCACCGTGCCGGAGGCCACGAAGCGCAGCGAGTTGCCGAGCGTCTCGATGATGCCCCAGCCGGTACGGCGGAGGCCCGGATCGATGCCGATGATGCGAATCGTGTTCTGCATGAAATTCACCCTATGATGCTCGCCCGGACGCTGCCAGCAAAAAGTGAACAAAACAAAAACATACGCACAGGTGAGACGGGCTTCAGGATTTCTTCGCCACTGCCCTTGGATTGAGGAAAATTGAGCTTACATAGCCTTTCATCAATTTCCCTCAATAAAGGGCTCCATGCCATGGCGACTTTCTCCGTCCTCGATCTTTCCCCGATCACGCAAGGAGGCAGCATCGCCCAATCACTCGAAAACTCGCGCCGTCTGGCCCAGGCTGCCGAGGAAAACGGCTACCAGCGCTTCTGGCTCGCTGAGCATCACGGCATGAAAGGCATTGCCAGTGCGGCGACCTCGCTGGTGATCTCGCATGTGGCCGCAGCCACGAAGACGATCCGCGTCGGCTCCGGCGGCATCATGCTGCCTAACCATTCGCCGCTGGTGATCGCAGAACAGTTCGGCACGCTGGCCGCACTCTATCCCGGCCGCATCGACCTCGGCCTCGGCCGCGCACCCGGCACCGACATGCGCACCGCCCAGGCGCTGCGGCGCAACATGGAAGCAAGCGGCAACAACTTCCCGAACGACGTCGTGGAACTGCAGGCCCTGCTCGGCCCTGTCGCAGAGGATCAGAAGATCATCGCCGTTCCGGGCGCCGATACCAACGTGCCGATCTGGCTGTTGGGCTCAAGCCATTTCAGCGCTCACCTCGCCGGCATGCTCGGCCTTCCCTTCGCCTTCGCATCGCATTTCGCGCCAGACATGCTGCTTTCGGCGCTGGAGATCTATCGCGAGCGCTTCACGCCGTCCGAGACGCTCGACAAGCCGCATGTCATGGTCGGTGTCATGGGCGTCGCCGCCGATACGGACGAAGAGGCCAACTATCTCTTCACCTCGATGCAGCAATCCTTCGTGGCGCTGCGGCGCAATGCGCGCGGACAGTTCCCGCCGCCGGTTCAATCGATGGATGGGCTCTGGAGCTATGACGAAAAGATCTTCGTCGACCATTCGATGATGTATGCCGTCGTCGGCGGGCCCGAGACGATCCGCCGGAAAATCGGAACCTTCCTCGATCAGACGAAGGCCGATGAACTGATCATTTCCATGCCGATCTTCGACATGGAGGCGCGCCTGCATTCGCTTCGCCTCTTCGCCGACGCGCAGAAGGAACTCGTCAAGGCCGCATGAAGCCGCAATCAGATCGCTCCGAAGGCCGGGGCGATTTCGTCCATGCGTGAAAAGAACCGGTCCGGTCCGAGCCCCTGCAGAAAGTCCGGATCGGCATAGCCCCAAGAAACGGCGCCAGCCGCCACGCCAACCTTGCGCGCAGCCTCGATGTCGCGCGCCTCGTCGCCGATCGCCAGCACGCGCGCCGGATCAAGACCGGAGTGACGGATCGCCCGCTTGAAGTGCTGCGCCTTGCCGAAAAGCGCCGCGCCACACTCATAGAGATCGACGGTCGCCGCCACGTCGCCGAGCGCGGCGCGAATGCCCTCCTCCGCGTTCGAACTGACAATCGCAATGCCGATGCCTGCCGCCTTCAATCGCAAAAGCAGATCGGCCGCACCTGGAAACAGCCGCACGGACGCGGCCTCGGACGCCATGGCCCGGCGCATGAAGCCGGCAATCTGCGGCAGCTTCCACATTGGCACGCCGAGATGCGCGATGATCTCGCGATTGCCCATCGTCCTCAGTGACTGGAATTCCTCGACGGAAAGCTCGCGGAAGCCGTAGCGCCGTGCAGCACTGTTGCACGCGGCCATGAAGCTCGCCGCCGTGTCGGCAAGCGTGCCATCGAAATCGAAGATCGCGAAGTCATAGGTCATCGGGCCATCCAAAGAAAAACCCGTGCCCTTTCGGACACGGGTGCATATTCCGGTAACGATAGGCCGTCCGATCAGGCCGACAGCTTCGCCAGGATCTCGTCCGACACTTCGAAGTTCGAATAGACGTTCTGGACGTCGTCGTCGTCTTCGAGCGTGTCGATGAGCTTCATCAGCGACTGCGCCTTTTCTTCATCGACCGGCACGGTGTTCTGCGCCTTCCAGATCGCATTGACAGTCTCGGCTTCGCCGAGCGTGTCTTCGAGCGCCTTGGAAACGTCGCCGATCGCTTCGAAACCGCAGATGATGGTGTGGCCGTCCTCGTCGGTGGTCACGTCGTCGGCACCGGCCTCGATCGCCGCTTCCATCACCTTGTCGGCGTCACCGGCGGAGAGCTTGTAGGTGATTTCGCCGACACGATCGAAGGAGAACGAAACCGAACCGGTTTCGCCAAGCGCGCCGCCGGCCTTGGTGAAGGTCGAGCGCACGTTGGAGGCGGTACGGTTGCGGTTGTCGGTCAGCGCCTCGACGATAACGGCAACGCCGCCCGGGCCGTAGCCCTCGTAGCGGACTTCTTCGTAGTTTTCCGCGTCGCCGCCGGAGGCCTTCTTGATCGCCCGTTCGATGTTGTCCTTCGGCATCGACTGTGCCTTGGCGTTCTGGATCGCCAGACGCAGACGCGCGTTCATGGCCGGATCGGCCATGCCGGACTTGGCGGCAACCGTGATTTCGCGCGCGAGCTTGGAAAACATTTTCGAGCGCACCGCATCCTGACGGCCCTTGCGGTGCATGATGTTCTTGAACTGTGAATGGCCAGCCATGGCACCCTCTGCATGCATGAATTTGAATGGAATGGGGCGCCTTATAGTTTTATTGCTGCTTTCCGTCCAGCCGGGGCGCGGCTTTTCAGTCGGCAGAGACCTGCGCACGGCTGAGCAGAAAGCTGTGTCCGTCGTCGCGGCGACAGGAAAGGCCGGTGCGTTCGGAAGCACACGCGAACGGCCCCCGTGACCAGCTTTGCCCATAGTCGAGCACCTGAGCTGCCGAGCAGCAGCTCGGATCGCCAACGGCGTGATTGAGTGTGGCGGCCCCTGCACGGCCGAGCGTGGCGCGCACATAGCGCGGCGCGACGATATCGCAGGCAAGCTCAGGCCCACCGTCCTGAGGCTGGTACACCGCGGTGCCGCCGGCCGGCGTGTAGACGCAGCCGATATTGCCCGACGGCATCATGAACATCTCCTGTTCGCCCACGGGCTGTGCTGCCGTCTCGGGTAGACTTTGCTGCTGTTGTCCTTCGGGAGAGGGCATGCGCGGTGGCGGTGCGCCGCCCGCCGCGGCAAGGGTCGAAAGGGAGAGAAAAATCGAAACGCCGACCACAAGCAACTTCATTGGGCGATCCTGAGTGTTCAGACGCCCTTGAGAATATAAATCAATGGTTTGCTTGGCAAGGAACGCAACGATACTTTGATGCTGGCGCTGTCAGCGAAGCGTTTGTCGTAGTCGTCGCCAAACATGTCCAGAAAGGCGTCGATCGGCGGGCCACGGCGGTGCATCGGCAGGATCAGCGAGGCGCGCAGCCGGCTGACCACCCGGCTCATGCTCTCGGCACCCATGGTCAGGCCGCCATCGACAGGCACCATGAGCACATCGAGCCGGCCGATCTGGCGGTAGTGGCTGTCGTCGAGCTCGTGATGAAGATGGCCGAGGTGACCAATGCAAAGATCCGCTACCTCGAAGATGAAGATCGAGTTGCCATCGTGCTCCATTGCGCCACCCGCACGGATATCCGTCGTGACGTTACGGATATAGGTGTCGCCCACCACGAGGTCGTGACGGGCGGGTACGCCGTTCTCGCCCCAGCCATGCAGCACATTCTTGATCGCCGGGTCAGGCGCCAGCGTATAGTGGCTCGAATGCGCCTTGTTCATCGTCGCGACCGTCGGAGGCGACGAGGGCGCGAACCAGCCATTGTAATCGGTCGCGATCGACACGCCGTCTGGCGTCTCGATCAGAAAGGTGGAATGGCCGAGATAGGTGATCGTTACCTCACCGACCACGGCCTTTCCCTTGGTGGCAGCAACGGGCGTGAAGCTGGCGAAGGTCGCCTGCGGTATGGCTTCTGCAATCGCCTGGCACTGACTGACATGGCGGGGTGGTTGCTGCGCATGCGCGACCGACGGCCAGAACGCGTGAATGAGCCAGATGGCGGCGAACGTGTAGACAAGGTACCGGAGCATCAGCCTTCACCTCTCTCACTTGCTTTTCTGACCTCGGGCCCGAAGGGCACGTGGCAGATAGCCGTTGCACAGCGAATGGAAGCCTTTGCCTTCGCTCGGCCTGATGATGGCGTCACGGGCAGGGAGAGAATTGTTCAAGGGCCTGTCTGCGTCCAGTTACAAACGGCTGCCCGTGCTCACATTTGCGTCACCGCCCTCGGCAGGAACAAGGAAACCTGACTCGTCCAACGACAACGCCCCGGCATTGCTGCCGGGGCGTTGCAACCTTGCGATTGCGTCCCGCTACTCTGCTGGATGGGGCGCCGGTTCGGTCATCGTCGCCGGCTTGCGCCGCCGGAAGGACCTGAGCGCGACGTAAAAAACCGGCGTCAGGAACAGGCCGAGGAAGGTCACGCCGAGCATTCCCGAGAACACCGCGGTGCCGAGCGACTGGCGCATTTCCGCGCCGGGACCGGTGGCGATCATCAGAGGCACCACGCCGAGGATGAAGGCAAAGGCCGTCATCAGGATGGGCCTGAGGCGGAGTTGGCTCGCCTCCACCGCCGCCTCGATCGGGGTCTTGCCCTCGTCCTCACCTTGGCGTGCGAACTCGACGATCAGGATCGCGTTCTTGGCCGCAAGGCCGATCAGAACGATCAACCCGATCTGCGTCAGCACGTTGTTGTCGAGACCGCGGATGGACACGCCGACCAGCGCCGAGAGCACGCCAAGCGGCACGATCAGGATAATCGCCAGCGGCAGCACCCAGCTTTCGTACTGGGCCGCCAGCGCCAGGAACACGAAGACCACCGACAGTGCGAAGATGAACACCGCGGTGTTGCCCGTCTGGCGTTCCTGGAAAGCGAGTTCCGTCCACTCAAAGGTCGTGCCCTGCGGCAGGATCTGGGCGGCGAGCGCCTCCATCTTGTCGAGGGCTGTGCCGGTCGAGACGCCCGGCGCAGGGTTGCCCTGCACCGGAACCGATACGTACATGTTGTAACGCTGCACGAGCGTCGGACCGGCGGTGTCGCGGATCTCGACGAGCGTGCCCATCGGCACCAGCGCACCGGTCGCGGAGCGAACCTTCAGCGCCAGAATATCGTCGCGCTCGATACGGTACTGCTGATCGGCCTGCGCCCGCACCTGGTAGACACGACCGAAGGCGTTGAAGTCGTTGACGTAGGAGGTGCCGAGGTTGATCGACAGCGCCTCGAAGATGTTGGGGATCGGCACGTTGAGCGTGCGCGCCTTGTCGCGGTCGATCGCCAGGAAGTATTGCGGGCTGGAGGCTGAGAAGGTGGTGAAGACCCCGGTCAGCCCTTCCGTCTGGTTGGCCGTACCCATCATCTGATAGGCAAGCCCCAGCGCGCGCCGCATGTCGGCGCCCTGCCGATCCATGATCTGCATCTTGAAGCCGCCGGAGTTGCCGATGCCGCGCACCGACGGTGGCGGTACGGCAATGATAAAGGCTTCCTGGATGCTCTGCAGGCTGCCATAGAGCTGGCCGATGATCTGGTTGGCACTCTGGCCGTGCTTCAACCGTTCTTCGAAACTCTCGAAGGGGGCGAAGACCACGCCCGAATTGGACGCGTTGGTGAACGTCGCACCGTTGAAGCCGGCAAAGGCGACGGCACTCTTCACTCCAGGGACGTCCTGGATGATCTTCGACGCCCGCTTGACCACCGCATCGGTGCGGTCGAGCGAGGCACCGTCTGGAAGCTGGATGACGACGATTGCGTAACCCTGGTCCATGGTCGGCACGAAGCCGCTCGGCACGATCTGTGCCATGTACCATGTGGCCCCGAGCAGGCCCACAAAGACGAGGAGCGCCGCGGCCACTGCCGTCTTCGTCGACACCAGTTTGCGCACGATCCAGGCATAGCCTTCGGCCATGCGGTCGAAACCGTTGTTGAAGCCGTTGGCCAGTGCCCGGCCGAAGCGCGTCAGCGGGTTGCGGCTCTCGTGATGGCCGTTTTCGTGCGGCTTCAAGAGGATCGCCGCCAGTGCCGGCGACAGCGTCAGCGAATTGAAGGCAGAGATCACTGTCGCCACCGAGATCGTCACGGCGAACTGCAGATAGAACTGGCCGGCGATGCCGGGGATGAAGGCCGTGGGCACGAAGACGGCGGTCAACACCAGCGAGATCGCGATAACAGCGGCACCCACTTCGTCCATGGTCACATGCGAGGCTTCGCGCGGGGTCATGCCGCGCGCGAGGTTTCGCTCGACGTTCTCGACGACCACGATCGCATCGTCGACGACGATACCGATCGCCAGCACCAGGCCGAACAGCGTCAGCATGTTCAGCGAGAAGCCGAAGGCGTAGAGGAAGGCGAAGGTGCCGACCAGCGACACGGGGATGGCGACGATCGGGATGATCGCCGTGCGCCAGGACTGCAGGAAGACGAGAACGACGATGGCGACGAGCAACGCCGCTTCGCCGATCGTCTTGTAGACCTCGTTGATCGATTCCGAAATGAACTCGGTCGGATTGTAGACGATCCGGTATTCGAGCCCTTCCGGGAAATCACGCGCGACGTCGGTCATCACCTTCTGGATCTGCTCGGCAGCGTCGAGCGCATTGGTGCCCGGCCGCGAGAAGATGCCGAGCGCCACCGCCGGGCTGCCGTCGAGATAGCTGTTGTTGACGTATTCGCGGGCACCGAGCTCGACGCGGGCGACATCCTGCAACTGCACGAGGCGACCGGTTTCCGTCGCCTTGACGATGACGTAGCGAAACTGCCGCGCATCGCTGAAGCGACCGTCGGTGGTGACGGTGTACTGGAAGGCGCTGTCGCCCGGCGCCGGCGGACCGCCGATCGAACCGCCGGAGACCTGCACGTTCTGCTCGCGCAACGCTTGCACCACGTCACCGGCCGTCATGCCATAGGCGGACAGTTTTTCCGGATCGAGCCAGACACGCAGCGCATATTCGCGCTCGCCGAACAGGATGACGTCGCCGACGCCGTCGAGCCGCACCAACAGATCGCGGATGCGCGTGCGGGCATAGTTCGAGACGTAGAGCTGGTCATAACGTTCGGTCGGCGAGAGCAGATGCACGACCATCATCAGGTCGGGCGAGCTCTTGGCCGTGGTGATGCCGATGCGTCGGACCTCTTCCGGCAGGCGCGGTTCGGCGATCGACACGCGGTTCTGCACCAGCACCTGTGCCTGGTCGAGATCGGTGCCGAGCTTGAAGGTAATCGTCAGCGCCATCGAGCCGTCAGCGGTTGAATAGGAGGACATGTAGAGCATGTTCTCGACGCCGTTGATTTCCTGTTCGAGCGGCGTCGCCACGGTGTTGGCGACCGTATTGGCGTCGGCGCCGGGATAGGCCGCCCGCACGACAATGGTCGGCGGCGCGATTTCCGGGTACTGCGCCACCGGAAGCTGGAAATAGGCAATGCTGCCGACGATCAAAAGGACGATCGAAAGCACCGACGCGAAGATCGGTCGATCGACGAAGAAGTGAGCGAACCTCATTGCGTCGTCCCCGCCGCTTGCGCCTCAGGGGGAAGCTGAATCATCTCGGGCTTTACCTTGCTGCCGGGGCGCGCCCGCATCAGGCCGTTGACGACAATGGTCTCGTCGCCCGTCATGCCGCTGCGGATGACCCGATAGCCATGCAGTTTCGGTCCGAGCCGCACGGGCTTGGTCACCACCGATCCATCGGCTGTCACCTCATAGACGATCCGCTCGTTCTGGTCGGCGCCGATCGCCTCATCCGGAATGAGCACGGCCTTGTAGGTGTTCGAGCCTTCGATCTGCACACGGCCGAAGAGACCAGGCTGCAGCACCAGCTTCGGGTTGTCGAGACGGGCGCGCACGCGCATGGTGCCGCTCTGCGGGTCCACACGGTTTTCGGCGAAGTCGAGCTTGCCCTTGAACGGTTCCTCCTGCGAGTCGGCGATTGTGACGAGTACCTCGAGCGCACCGCCGCCTTCCTGCAACGCACTGCCGCGTTCGCGCGCGACCCGCGCATAGGACAAGAGCCGCCGTTCGTCGACGTCGAAGTAGAAGTCGATCGGATCGAGCGAGACGATCGTCGTCAGGACGGTCTGGTCCGCCTGCACCAGGTTGCCCGTCGACAGCAAGCGCCGGTCGACGCGGCCGCTGAGCGGCGCGGTTATGGTCGTGTAGTCGAGGTCGAGCTTGGCGCGCTCGACCGCCGCTTCCGAACCGCGCACCAGCGCCTGCGCCGAAAGCAGCGCACGACGATGATCGTCAAGCGTCGAAACCGACAGCGTGCCGGTGCCCGTCAGCGATTGCGTGCGCTTGAACTGGGACTCGGCGAATTCCAGCGTTGAGCGCGCCGATTCCAGGGTCGACTCGGCCTGGGAGAGGGCCGTGCGGTAGGGACGCTGGTCGATGACGAAAAGCTTGTCGCCCTTCTTCACCAGGGCGCCGTCAGTGAAATTGACCTCGTCGAGATAGCCGCCGATGCGGGCGCGAACCTGCACCTCGTCGACCGGCTCGAAGCGGCCGATGAACTCGTCGCTGTCGATCACGTCACGCACGACCGGCTTGGCGACGGTCACGACAGGCAATTGCGCGTCCTGTGCTTGGGCACCGACAGAGGAAAGAAGGGAAAGAGAAGCGCCGACGATCATCGGCAAATGCCACTTAGACAACATGCACGCCCTCCGAATGCACTTTGGATGGCGGTGAGCAGCCGGACCGACCAACCACCGCAATCGCTTTGAATACTTCAGAACAGGACATGAGCGGAAAATCGCCGCATCACTCTCCCGCTCCGCACAAATACTCGGATCGGCAGCGACCCAAGAGGCAAAGTCACACAAGCAATTAAATGATACAGCGGTCCCCGCTCTGGGCCGGCGAACGCTGTTGGATCGAGATCGCCGGGCAGAGAGCGCCTGCTCCCGATTGTCCGGTGTCGGCAGCACAAGCCCGCAATTCAGGACTGCGGACGGTATTCATCACTGGAAAACACTCGAATACATCACGCCCCGGCCCGGCGTGATTTCGCGATAACCTGCCATCATTTGATGGGGTTGTCACCTTGAAAAAAATCAATTCCCGGAAGGCGATACGTGGCAGCGCGCGCTTCAACCGGAAGCGCGTTCGACAAGCAGGCGGTGCTGCTGGCTTCGTTTTTTTAGGACCAGAAATCCGGGATCGTCTCGGCCAGCCGCGGGCCGAGGCGCAGCGGCGCGATCTTTTCGGCAAGCCCGGTGCGGTCGGAGATCTCGACGCCAAGCCCGCAGATGGTCGCGGGACCGGAGGCCGCCTCGAAACGCCCCTTCGGCATCTTCGAAATGAACCGGTTGAGCGGCTCTTCCTTGTCCATGCCGAGCGAGGAATCGTAGTCGCCGCACATGCCGGCGTCGCTCATATAGGCCGTACCGCCATTGAGGATCTGGTGGTCGGCGGTCGGCACGTGCGTATGGGTGCCGACGACGAGGCTGGCCCTTCCGTCGACGAAATGGCCGAAGCACTGCTTCTCGCTGGTGGCTTCCGCATGGAAATCGAAGACAATTGCATCCGCCTGCTCGCCGAGCGGGCAGGCGTCGAGGATGGCTTCCGCCGTCTTGAAGGGATCGTCGAGCTCCGGATGCATGAAGACGCGGCCCATGACGTTGGCGACCAGCACGCGGGCGCCGTTGCGGGCGAAAAATAGGTTGGAGCCGCGGCCAGGTGTGCCGGCCGGATAGTTGGCAGGGCGCAGGAACTGATCGTGCCGTTCGCAAAAGACGACCGCTTCCTTCTGGTCCCAGACGTGATTGCCGGTCGTCACCACGTCGGCGCCGGCGTTGATCGTCTCGAGAAAGATGTCTTCGGTGATGCCGAAACCGCCGGCCGCATTCTCGCCGTTGACGACGACGAAATCGAGCTTGAGGTCACCAACCAGTCCTGGAAGCCGCTCCCAGACCGCCGTACGGCCCGTCTTGCCCAC
Organism: Ensifer sp. 22460; assembly: GCF_052044935.1. Taxonomy (NCBI): domain Bacteria; kingdom Pseudomonadati; phylum Pseudomonadota; class Alphaproteobacteria; order Hyphomicrobiales; family Rhizobiaceae; genus Ensifer; species Ensifer sp. 22460. The sequence continues at coordinate 260,852 of NZ_JBQENZ010000002.1, read as the reverse complement.
CATATCTCCCAGAAACAGAAGCCTCATGCTCGCTCAAATCCCACCAGGGCAGCCCGGCGGAAGCGCGTCAGCGGTTGTTGCGTCCGGAACTGCGTAAAACAAAGAGATAGAGCGTCTACACGATCCCGACCGCGCAGGAAACGCCTTAGATGAAATCAGCGAAAACCGCGCAACGACCTGCCGCCCCGACCTCTGCGGTCTCAAGGCTTTAGCCCACTCCACGGTCTTGGCGAAATGAACTCAGAAATGCCGAAACCCGCTCTCGGTGAGCACGGCGTCGAGCGCGACATCGTGCGGTTCGGCCGGCACGGATGTCACTTCCTGGCAGTCGAAGGCGATGCCGATCAGCTTTGGCAGGTGGCCCTTGTTGCGCAGCCGGTCGATGGCGCGGTCGTAATAGCCGGCGCCATAGCCGATCCGGTGGCCGGTCGAATCGAACGCGGAAAGCGGTACGAGCATGATATCCGGATCGAGTTCAGGTGCGTCCGGTCCCGGACCTGTCGTGCCGAATCCGGTGGCGATGACGTCAATGCCATCGAGCAATTCGCGGAAGATGATCGTCTGCTTGTCCATGATCACGGGAAGGCAGAGCCTGGCACCACGCTGCTTCAGCCGCGCCATCAGCGGCCGGATGTCGACCTCGGAGCGGATCGGCCAGAAGCCGGAGACGATGTGTCCGGGATCGAGCGCGATGACGTCGCCAGCGTGATCGGCCATGGTCAGGCTCGCTTCGATCCGCATCTCCGCCGACATTGCATCGCGCAATGCCAGCCTCTCCTTGCGCAGTGCTGCCTTCAAATCCCTCGGTGACATCGCGTCCTCTCCTGCCAACCCGCCGCCCGCCATCGTCGCCGGAGAAAATCACTTCCCGAAATGGCACAAGTTCCCCATCTCTCGCCGATTCCCGGGCCGGCCACCAGCCTGTTTACGCAATGGCATCTTTCGCCCACCCACCGGCATCGCCGCATTTGCAGCAGTTTGCGACAATCATGCCACCTCCTTCCCGGTTCGGCACAGCATTAGCTTTCCATTCATCATGGGCAAGGGTTCCGCTTTCGCGAAACATGAGCCGCGTGCAAATAAGGACACGATTTCAAATAATTAGCAGGAACTAATGCCCGTGTTCGATGTATGGACGCGCTCCTGCAGGCAGCAGTGGAAAAGCCGACGTCCATGAAGGACCAGATGAACGAACTCGACCCGTTGGAACTGCGTTGCCTGACGCTCGCCGCACGCGGCCGCACGCGCCAGGACATGGTGCGCGAGACCGACATTCCGCTCGATCGGATCGATCGGGCACTAACGGATGCCATGCGTAAGTTGCAGGCGGGCAATCTCGCCGAAGCGGTGTTTCGCGCCGCCAGGCTGGACCTCATCTCCTAGAGCATCCCGCTCTCAAGTGGAATCACTGGAGGCGGAAAGATGCTCTAGAATCAAAGTGCTAAAGCGTCTTTGTGCGTTCACCTGAACGCACGGCGCTCTAATCCCGTATCTGCCGGTAAGATCGCTCACAACAGCCAGTGCGACCGGTAGGCGATCGCCAGCTTTTCCCGCTGCATCATGTCGGCTGCCTCATGATAGATCCCCGCATCGCGCAGGAGCGCCGGCTTGCCTGATGGCACGTCCACCGGCACCTCGGGAAACAGGACGTCGCAAGACCATTGCATCGCTCGACGCCGGAGCGCGATGGAGGCTTCGGAAAACGCGAAGAGGGCAAGCACGCTCATGGAGAATGACCCTGCGCAAGATGATCGAACCAGCCAATCTTCGTCCTCGCGTTGACATCTGACAAACGAATTGCGAGCATGGCTGCTATCAGAATTTCTGATGGATACAACCATGTCCCTCCCCCTCGACAGCGAATTGCTCAGAACCTTTCTTGCGGTCGTCGACACCGGCAATGTCACACGCGCCGCCAATATTGTCGGGCGCACGCAATCCGCCGTCAGCATGCAGATCAAGAAGCTCGAGGACATGCTCGGCGACGCGCTGTTCGAGCGCCACTCGCGTGGCGTCGTGCTGACGCCGCAGGGATTGCGGCTGCTCGACAATGCCAGACGCATCGTCACGCTGCTCGACGACACGGCCACCGCGATGCGCCAGCCCGCTCTCGACGGCGCGGTCCGGATCGGCATACCCGAGGAATACATCAACTCTACCCTGCCGAAAGCGCTCGGAACCTTCGCCGCCATCCACCCCGGCGTCGAAGTGACCGTTCAGCAGGGCGCTTCGATGACCAACATCGCGGCACTGGAAGCCGGCGAGCTCGACCTCGCTGTCGTCTTTGAACCCGGCGGGCGAACGAAGAACGAAGTGCTGATGATGGACCCGACCGTCTGGGTGACCTCGGAGCAGCACCGCACCGACGAGCGGCGACCGCTGCCGATCGCCACCTATACCTATCTGGAAGGCGGCTGGTGCGACGACCTCGCCCAGCGCAATCTCAGGAAATGTCGCCTGGAAAGCCGCGTGGCCTATGTCAGCCGCACCAGCGGCGGCTTGATGGCTGCCGTGGTGTCGGGCCTTGCCATTGCGCCGCTCGCCCGCAGCAGCATTCCGGCCGGGTGCCGCGAACTGACGGCCGATGACGGCTATGAAGTGATCGACCACTCGAACGTCGTGTTGCGGGTATCGAAAGCGGGGAACGGCAAGGACCGGATCGTCGAGGCCATGGCCGACGCCATTCGCCGGGCCTTTGCCGGAGATTGAACGGCTGCCTGAAGGGGGCGAGAAGGTGCGATCCACACAACCGATGGATAGTTTACGATCCCGGGTACCTACAAAGTAGGTGGGCGCCATGTGTCCAGACCCACGAGCCCGGACAGGGACGGCTCCCTTGAGATCGAGTATGGCCCCGGGGATTGTGGTTCCTGTCGGGAAGCGCAGACCGCAGTCGATATATAAAGTGTCTCGGTGCTTCGCGCCAGAGGCTCGCCACCGAAACCTTTAGCTTGCCGGTGTCGTGGTGCGGCCGTTCAGCTTGGCGGCAATGCTGTGGATCTGGGCGGTGACTTCGCTGAGCGCAGAGGCCAGCGCCTCCTCGCTCTTCATCTGGTCGGAAAGTGCGGCATCGCGACCATCAGTCAGATTGCCGACCTCGGCCTCGAGGCTCTTCAGCCGGCGGTTGACCTCGCTGAGCTCGTCCATGACCATGATGCCGGCCATGACGGTGAGGCGCAGATCGCCGATCTCGCCAAACTGGCTCTTGAGATGTCCGACATACTGATCGAATTTCGTGGCAAGCTCGGTCAGGTGACCTTCCTGCCCTTCCTCGCAGGCCATCCGGTAGGCCTTGCCGTCGATCGATACTGTGACCTGCGCCATGTCGCTTTATCCTAGCGGTCGAGCACCGCCCGAATGGTTTCCATCGCCGTCACGAGGCGGCGGGAAACCTCGCGGTTAACCTCCTCGAGCCGGTTCGCCCGGAACTGCGACTGGTCGAGTTCCTGTGCCAGTCGCGACCGGTCGGTGTTGACACGCCGAACCTCGCCTTCGAACTCGCCGAAATCCCGTTCCCTGTCAAACCGACCGTCGATCGCATTCTCCAGGGATTGCACTGCGTTCCGCAGTTCATCGATCGCCGCTTTGACAGTCTTTGCCGGCATGTGTTCCGAATACCTCGCCCGTGAGGCCGAATCGCCCGAATCCCGTCCGCCGCTTCGGCTCGATCTTTTTTAAACCTATTACGTAAGTCTCAACAATGCCAAGCTCCGCAAACAACTACGGAAGCTGTGGATGGATTGCGTAGCCGGCTTTCTTCAACGGCAGTGCGAAAGCTCTGTTGCATTGCGAGACAAGGACCGGAACGACCTGCCGTCAAATGGCCGCGGAAGGCCCGTATTTATTGACTCGCACGGCGCACCTGCTATGTGTCAGCCGCTTCTTGCGCGGTCTTTGGAGGATAGAGACCGTTCCCTGACCACCGAACGCAAAACGGAACAGTCATGATCTCTCGCGAAAAACACGACCGGATGGCAAATGCGATCCGTTTCCTTTCCATGGATGCCGTCGAGAAGGCAAATTCCGGCCACCCAGGCCTGCCCATGGGTGCAGCCGACATAGCGACAGTCCTCTTCACGCGCTATCTGAGCTTTGACCCCAAGAACCCCTCCTGGCCGAACCGCGACCGCTTCGTGCTGTCGGCCGGCCATGGCTCGATGCTGCTCTATTCGCTGCTCTATTTGACCGGCTACGAAGACATCACCATCGACGAGATCAAGAACTTCCGCCAGCTTGGCGCCCGCACCGCCGGCCACCCGGAATACGGCCACGCCGCCGGCATCGAGACGACCACCGGTCCGCTCGGCCAGGGCCTTGCCAATTCCGTCGGCATGGCGATCGCCGAGCGCAAGCTGCGCGACGAATTCGGTTCCGACCTGATGGAGCACTATACCTATGTGCTCGCCGGTGACGGCTGCCTGATGGAAGGCATCAGCCAGGAAGCGATTTCGCTCGCCGGCCACCTGAAGCTCAACAAGCTGATCGTCTTCTGGGACGACAACAACATCTCGATCGACGGCCCGATCTCGATCGCCGACTCGACCGACCAGCACGCCCGCTTCCGCGCCTGCCACTGGAACACCATCGCCGTCGACGGCCATGACCCGGAAGCGATCGCCGCCGCGATCGATGAGGCCCAGAAGTCCGACAAGCCGACGATGATCGCCTGCAAGACGACGATCGGCTTCGGTGCGCCGAACAAGGCCGGCACCCACAAGGTCCACGGCTCGCCGCTCGGCGCCGAGGAAATCGCCGCCACCCGCAAGGCGCTCGGCTGGGAAGCCGAAGCCTTCGTCGTTCCCTCCGACGTGCTCGACGCCTGGCGTCTGGCCGGCCTGCGCTCGACCAAGACGCGCAAGGAATGGGAAGAGCGCCTCGAAAAGAGCGATGCTGAGAAGAAGGCCCAGTTCGTTCGCCGCTTCTCCGGCGAGCTCGAAGGCCGTCTGTCCTCCGCCATCGACGACTACAAGAAGAAGCTTGCTGAAACCAAGCCTTCGCCGGCAACCCGCAAGGCTTCCGAAGACGCGCTCGAAGTCATCAACGGCGTTCTCGCCGAAACCATTGGCGGCTCGGCCGACCTGACCGGCTCGAACAACACCAAGACGAGCCAGACCAAGTCGATCACGCCTGACGATTTCTCCGGCCGCTACATCCACTGGGGTGTGCGCGAGCACGGCATGGCCGCTGCCATGAACGGCATGGCGCTGCATGGCGGCGTCATCCCCTATTCCGGCGGCTTCCTGATCTTCTCGGACTATTGCCGCCCGTCGATCCGGCTCGCCGCGCTGATGGGCATCCGCGTCATCCACGTGCTGACGCACGATTCCATCGGCCTCGGCGAAGACGGCCCGACCCACCAGCCGGTCGAGCACATGGCAGCACTTCGCGCCATTCCGAACCTCCTGATGTTCCGCCCGGCCGACGCCACGGAAACGGCCGAATGCTGGCAGCTGGCGCTCGAAAGCCACAACCGCCCGTCCGGCATTGCGCTCACCCGCCAGAACCTGATGGCCGTTCGCACCGAGTATGAGGAAGAAAACCTCTGCGCTCGCGGCGCCTATGACCTGATCTCGGCCGCCGACGCCAAGGTGACGATCTTCGCCACCGGCTCGGAAATCGAAATCGCCGTCAAGGCCTGCCAGGCACTGACCGCCAAGGGCATCTCGACGCGCGTCGTCTCCGTTCCCTGCTTCGAGCTCTTTGCCGAACAGAGCGAAGACTACCAGCAGGCGATCATCGGCAACTCGCCGGTCAAGATCGCCGTCGAAGCCGGCATCCGCCAGGGCTGGGACCACTTCATCGGCAGCGACGGCGCCTTCATCGGCATGTCGTCCTTCGGTGCCTCCGGTCCCTACAAGGACCTTTACAAGCACTTCGGCATCACGCCCGAGGCGGTGGTCGCCGCTGCGGAAGCCAAGCTTTCCTGATCAAGTTGCGGGGNCGCCCCGATTTTTTCGTACTACGTCATCCAGACAGGGAGAGACCCGATATGACAGTAAAAGTCGCAATCAACGGTTTTGGCCGCATCGGCCGCAACGTGCTCCGCGCGATCGTCGAATCCGGCCGCACCGACATCGAAGTCGTTGCCATCAACGATCTCGGCCCCGTTGAAACCAACGCCCACCTGCTGCGCTATGACTCCATCCACGGTCGTTTCCCGGCCGAGGTGAAGGTCGAAGGCGATACGATCACCGTCGGCGGCCGCAAGCCGATCAAGGTCACGGCGATCAAGGATCCGGCAACGCTTCCGCACAAGGAACTCGGCGTCGACATCGCGATGGAGTGCACCGGCATCTTCACCGCCCGCGACAAGGCTGCAGCGCACCTGACCGCCGGCGCCAAGCGCGTCATCGTTTCGGCTCCGGCCGACGGCGCTGACCTGACGGTCGTCTACGGCGTCAACCATGACCAACTGACCAAGGACCACCTGGTCATCTCCAACGCATCCTGCACCACGAACTGCCTGGTTCCGGTCGTCAAGGTCCTGAACGATGCCATCGGCATCAACCACGGCTTCATGACCACGATCCACTCCTACACGAACGACCAGCCGTCGCTCGACCAGATGCACAAGGACCTCTACCGCGCCCGCGCTGCCGCTCTGTCGATGATCCCGACCTCGACCGGTGCTGCCAAGGCCGTTGGCCTGGTTCTGCCGGAACTGAAGGGCAAGCTCGACGGCACGTCGATCCGCGTTCCGACCCCGAACGTCTCGGTCGTCGACTTCAAGTTCGTCGCCAAGCGCAACACCTCGGTCGAGGAAATCACCAACGCCATCAAGGCTGCGTCGAACGGCGCGCTCAAGGGCGTTCTCGGCTACACGGAAGAGCCGCTCGTTTCGCGCGACTTCAACCATGACAGCCACTCCTCGATCTTCGCGATCGACCAGACCAAGGTCGTCGAAGGCAACTTCGTGCGTATCCTCACCTGGTACGACAACGAGTGGGGCTTCTCGAACCGCATGGCCGACACGGCGGTCGCCTTCGCCAAGCTCATCTAAGTCAGATGTTTCGCGCCCTTTCTCCAAAGACGGTCCGCTGGCGTCCGCTGGAAGGGGAAGGGCTCGAACACCTGACGCTGACGCAAACCGAAACAACCGACGGCGCGGTCATCCGCGCCGTCGGCGTTCTCATCGGCAACCGCGGCGGCACGCCCTATGGCGTGCGCTACCGGATCGATTGCGACGACACTTGGCACGTTCGCAAGCTCATGGTCGACACGACGGACGGCCGGAGCCTGCATCTGCGCTCGGACGTCCCAGGCCAATGGATGACGGCGCGAGGCGCTCCCCTCTCCGAGTTCGATGGTTGCATCGATATCGACCTCGCCGGTACACCCTTCACCAACACGCTGCCGATCCGCCGGCTCGACCTCGGTCGCCAGTCCGGCACTGTAAAGCTCAAGATGCTCTACGTGCCGTTCGACACGTTCGAGCCCGTCGTGGACGGCCAGCACTACACCTGCCTCGATGATTTCAGGCTCTACCGCTACGAGGCCGAGGATCGCAGCTTTGCCGCGGACCTGCCCGTGGACGAGGACGGCCTCGTCATCGACTATCCCACCCTTTTCCAAAGACTATCACCGGAGACTATCTGATGACTTTCAAGACCCTCGACGATCTGACCGCCATCGCCGGCAAGCGCGTGCTGGTGCGCGTCGATCTCAACGTGCCGGTCAAGGACGGCGTGGTGACGGACGCGACCCGCATCGAGCGTGTGGCGCCGACCATCCGCGAACTGTCCGAGAAGGGCGCCAAGGTCATCCTGCTCGCCCATTTCGGCCGCCCGAAGGGTGAACCGGTCGCCGACATGTCGCTGAAGACGATCGCGCCGGCCGTCGAAGATGTGCTCGATCAGCGTGTCCACTTCGGCGCCGACTGCATCGGCGACAAGGCGAAGAACGCCATTGCCGATATGAGCGACGGCGACGTGCTGCTGCTTGAAAATACCCGCTTCCACAAGGGCGAGGAAAAGAACGAGCCGGCCTTCGTCGAAGCGCTTGCCGCCAACGGCGACATCTACGTCAACGATGCCTTCTCCGCCGCCCACCGCGCCCATGCCTCGACCGAGGGCCTTGCCCATCACCTGCCCGCCTATGCCGGCCGCACCATGCAGGCCGAACTCGAAGCACTCGAACAGGGCCTCGGCCAGCCGAAACGGCCGGTCGTCGCGATCGTCGGCGGCGCCAAGGTCTCGACCAAGATCGACCTCCTCCAGAACCTCGTGACCAAGGTCGACGCGCTCGTCATCGGCGGCGGCATGGCCAACACCTTCATCGCCGCCAAGGGCATCAATGTCGGCAAGTCGCTCTGCGAGCATGACCTCGCCGACACCGCCAAGGCGATCATTGCTGCCGCCGACAAGGCCGGCTGCGCCATCGTTCTGCCGGACGACGGCGTCATCGCCCGCGAGTTCAAGGCCGGCGCCGACAACGAAGTGGTCGATATCAACGCCATTCCCGCCGATGCCATGGTTCTCGACGTCGGTCCGAAGTCGATCGCCGCCGTCAACGACTGGATTTCCAAGGCCGAAACGCTCGTCTGGAACGGTCCGCTCGGCGCCTTCGAGATCGCCCCCTTTGACAGGGCGACGGTTGCCGTTGCCAAGCACGCGGCCGCCCGCACCCGCCAGGGATCGCTGGTCTCGGTTGCCGGCGGTGGTGATACCGTCGCAGCACTGAACCATGCCGAAGTCGCCGACGATTTCAGCTATGTCTCGACCGCCGGCGGCGCATTCCTCGAGTGGATGGAAGGTAAGCCGCTCCCGGGCGTCGACATCCTCAAGCAGAAGTAACGCATCCAATCGGCGCGCGGACACAACCGCCGCGCGCCGGTCAACCAAGAAAAAATCTTGATTGTTCAATCGATTAAAAAATTTTAAATCGTTTTAGTCGCTTTTCTCGCCATTTTCCTGGACAATTTCGCCTGTTACGCCCTCGTTTGGAGCGTGGCGGCTGCCCTGTGCGCCGTCGGTCCGAAACTGTTTGTTTCAGTACCTGCCTGGTCCCTGGTGATCAGCGCTGTCTAGGGAGAAAAACATGAGCGAAAGACTGGAAGACATCGCAATTGCCATGGTCGCCAACGGCCGGGGGCTGCTCGCCGCCGACGAGTCTACGGCCACGATCAAGAAGCGTTTCGATACGATCGGCCTCGAATCCACCGAGACCTCCAGGCGCGATTACCGCGAAATGCTGCTGCGCGCCGACAAGGCGATGCGCAAGTACATCTCCGGTGTCATCCTCTATGAGGAAACCCTGTTTCAGCATGCCGTCGACGGCACGCCGCTGGTCGAAATCATCCGTGCCGCCGGCGCGATCCCCGGCATCAAGGTCGACGCCGGCGCCAAGCCGATGACCAATTTCCCGGCAGAGACGATCACCGAAGGCCTCGATGGCCTCGCGCAGCGGCTGGCGAAATATTACGAAGCCGGCGCGCGCTTTGCCAAATGGCGTGGCGTGATCGCCGTCTCCGATACCCTGCCGAGCCCGGGCGCCGTTCGTGCCAACGCTCATGCGCTCGCCCGTTATGCCGCCCTTTGCCAGGAAGCCGGCATCGTGCCGATCGTCGAGCCGGAGGTGCTGATGGATGGAGCGCCAGGCGACCATTCGATCGACCGCGCGGAGGAAGTGACGGAGTGGGCGCTGCGCACCACCTTCGAGGAACTGGCCGCCATGCGCGTCAGACTCGAAGGCATGATCCTGAAACCGAGCATGGTCATCGACGGCAAGAAGGCCCGCAAGGCTTCCGTCGCCGAGGTGGCCGAGCGCACGATAAGGGTGCTGAAACGCACGGTGCCTTCGGCCGTGCCTGGCATCGCTTTCCTTTCCGGCGGTCAGTCGACCGAAGAGGCGACGGCCCATCTTTCGGCGATGAACGCCACCCACGACCTGCCGTGGAAACTCACCTTTTCCTATGGCCGAGCCCTGCAGCAGGAGGCACTCAACGCCTGGCACGGCAAGGCCGACAACATCGGCGATGGCCAGCGTGCCTTCTCGCATCGCGCTGAGATGTGCAGCCTTGCGGCCAAGGGCACCTGGAAGAAGGATCTCGAGAAGGCCGCATAAGGCATGGTCGAGAGATGAGATCCGAGGGGCCGCAAGTCGGCCCCTCTTTGCTTCGGCTACATCCGCAGCAGGAATGCGTCGTCAACATCGCGGAGCGCCTGGACAGCAGGGCCAGCCAAGAGCTGGCTGCCCGTGCCGGATGGAACTTGTCACCGGAACAAGTTGGCGCCTTTGACGCGTGCGAACGCTGGCTTAAGTCTTGGCTTCACAGCCAACCGTAGAGAAAGCCGGTGCCATGACCTCCGCCGCCTCGCCACAATCCATCGCCTACGTCACTGTCGACGTCTTTACCGCTGAGCGTTTCGCCGGCAACCAACTCGCGGTCATCCCGGATGCCCGGGGCCTGAGCGACCAGCAGATGCAGGCGATCGCGACCGAGTTCGGCTACTCCGAAGTCACCTTCGTGCTGCCGCCGCGCGACCCCGCCAACACGGCGGAGGTCCGGATCTTCACGCCGACGATGGAAATTCCCTTTGCCGGTCACCCGAATGTCGGCACCGCCTTCGTGCTCGGCCGACAGAAGGAAATCTTCGGCCGTGTGCCCGGCGGCATCCTGCGCTTCGAGGAAAAGGCGGGGCTCGTCGAGGCAACATTGTCGCGGGAGAAGGGCGAGGTCATCGGTGCCCGCATCGTCGTTCCGCGCGGTCTGACGGCCGGCCCGGAAATCGACGCCGGGACGATCGCTGCCTGCGCATCGCTCACATCGGAAGCCATCAGCACGCGCATCCATACGCCTATCCGGCTTTCCGTCGGCCTGCCCTTCGCGGTCGCGGAAATCAGTGATATCGCGTCACTTTCGACGGCGCGGCCGAATGTTACGGCCTTCCATGCAGCGAATGCGCGCTACAAGCCCGAGGAAGACAGCTTCAGTCTGTTCCTTTATGCACGATCGCCGCAAACGCCGTGGCAGATCCGGGCGCGCATGTTCGCGCCACTCGACAATGTCAACGAAGACCCCGCCACCGGCAGCGCCTCGGCCGCCCTTTCGGCCTATCTCGTCTCGCTGCTGCCGAACCAGGATATCGATGTCGAAATCGCGATCGAGCAGGGCGTGGAGATGGGCCGGCGGAGCCTCATCGGGGCGCATGTCCGCAAGCAGGGCGGCATCGTTCGCCAAGTCAGCCTTTCCGGCAATTGCATCAGTGCGATGCGCGGTCTGATCGACCTGTAGCGCTTTCCCGCGGCGACCGTTAGAGCATTTCACTGTTTCAATGAAACAGTGAAATGCTCTAACTGTTTGAAATTGCGCAATTCCGGACGGAAAACCGTTTCACACTTTTCCTCGAATTGCTCTAGGCGGCCTCGCCGGGCTCCGGCAACAGCTTCAGAATATCGGCGAACATATCCTGCCATTCGGCGTCGTCCATCTCGGCGAAACCGAAACCGCGCAACAGGAAGACGCCCTCGGTGGCGAGGAAGGCAAGCCGCGCCCGGCGCCCAGCCTCCGTCGACAGGTCGATGCCATCGAGACGCGCGCGGTACCAGGCGCGGTTCTTCGCCATATGCTCTTCCCGCTGCAAAAGGGCTGCCATCATGCCGGATGTGCGGGCATTGTCGGCCGTGTTCATTCGCGCAGTCACCGACGCGTGGGCGCGCATCGCCTTTACCGGATCGGGATCGTCGCCGCCCTCGGCCGCAACCGCGGTGTCGAACTCGTTGAACCAACGCTCCATCATCGCGTCGATCAGACCGTCCTTGTTGCCAAAGCAATATTGCACGCCGCCCTTGGTGATGCCGGACGCCTTGGCGACGGCATCGATCGTCAGGCCGGCGGCGCCGACGGAATTCACGATCGCCTCCGCCGCATCCAGAACCTTGTCACGATCGATTGTTCGACGTCGTCCCATCTTGACTTCCTATTTCAAATCCATACGTACGTATTTAAATAATGACCCCGACGTTAACAAGACTTAGCCCCCAATTCCCTGTGGGTGGCCATTGAGGTGTACTATGCATCCGCAAAATCGCTGGCTCATTCTGGCCATCGTATCGAGCGCACTCCTTTTGATCGTCGTCGATATGACGGTGCTCTATACTGCCCTTCCCCGTCTGACCCATGACCTCGGCGCCAGCGCCTCCGAGAAGCTCTGGATCGTCAACGCCTACGCCCTCGTCGTCGCCGGCCTTCTGCCCGGCCTCGGCACGCTCGGCGATCGGCTCGGGCACAAGAAGCCCTTCATCGTCGGTCTCGCGGTCTTCGGCGTCGCTTCGCTGATTGCCGCCTACGCCCCCACCCCTGCGATCCTGATCGGCGGGCGTGTACTGCTTGCAGTCGGCGCCGCACTGATGATGCCGGCAACGCTGTCGATCATCCGCCTTACCTTCACCGACGAGCGCGAGCGGGCGCTGGCGATCGGCGTCTGGGCCGCGATCGCCTCCGGTGGTGCCGCCATCGGACCGGTGCTTGGCGGCTTCCTGCTCGAGTATTTCTGGTGGGGCTCGGTCTTCCTCATCAACGTGCCGATCGTCGCCATTGCCCTCATCCTCGCCCTCGTCGTGCTGCCGAACAATCCGGGCAATCCGAAACATCCGTGGGATGCACTCGGATCGTTCCAGATCATGGTCGGCCTCGTCGGTCTCGCCTATGCCGTCAAGGAAACGAGCAAGCGCGAACCGTCGCTGGAAGCTGGCCTCGCCGCTGCCGTGATCGGCGCCATTGCGCTCATTCTTTTCGTGCGCCGCCAGCGCCGGAGCCCGCATCCGCTGATCGATTTCAGCCTCTTCCGCAATGCGGCGTTTTCCTCCGGCGTCGCTGCCGCGCTGGTCGCATCCGCCTCCATCGTCGGCATCGAGCTGGTCCTGAGCCAGCAGTTGCAGCTCGTGGATGGTCTTTCGCCGCTTCAGGCCGGCCTCTTCATACTGCCAATCCCACTCGCGGCCTTCGTCGCCGGTCCGCTGACCGGCACCCTGCTGCCGCGTCTCGGCGCGGAAGTGGTGCTGCGCTCCGGCCTCATTCTCGCGGCCCTCGGTCTCGGCGGATACCTGCTGGCCCATGAGGCCGGCGCGCTGACCCAGATCGTCACCCTCGTCGTCCTCGGCCTCGGCATCGGCGCCTCGATGACCGCCGCCTCCAGCGCCATCATGTTCAACGCCCCGCCGGAGCGGGCAGGCATGGCGGCATCGATCGAGGAGGTCTCGTTCGAGCTCGGCGGCGCGATCGGCATTGCCGTTCTCGGCACCGTCATGTCGGTCGTCTACACCGCCTTCCTCGTGCTGCCGGAGGGTGCAGCCATTTCGCCGATGGCCCGCGACAGCCTCGACGAAGCCTTGCTTCTTGCCGAGAAACTGCCGGCGGATGTGGCTGGCGAACTGGTAACCCGCGCTAGGCTCGCGTTCGAGCAGGCCTTTACCGCAGTCGTGATCGTGGCGACGGCCATGCTCTTTGTCACCGGCGCGGCCATCTGGTGGTTGACGGGTGGCCGCAATACTGCGCCGGCGCAATCCCGTCAGGCAAGTCACCACTGAAAGCAACCGCCGGCACCCTCCGGCGGTTAGCGCAACCCCGCCTCGCATTTCGCGATCGCCTCGACCATCGCCTGGAAGCGGACATGGTGGCGAACCGCGTTAAGGTCGGAATCCTGCTTGAACCAGAGCAGCTGGTAGCACGAACTCTGTGGCAGCAAGGTTTCGAGCAGGTCGAGCGCCGCGTCGGTATCGCCGAGGATGGAATAGACGCAGGCTGTATTGTATCGCGCGACCACGTCGTCGGGATCGATTGCCAGCGCGCGCGCCGCCCATTCCCGGGCGCGCTGGGCTTCGCCCATATGAGCGAGGGCCAACGCGCCGCGATGCGCGGGGCCGGAGTTTTCCGGATTGAGCTCCAGCGCCCGCTCCGCCCGAGATATCCCGATCCTTGCCCATTGCGCACGTTCGACGTCACGGCCGAGCGATTTATAGGCGCTCATGAGATGAATCGGCGAAAGATAGTCGTCCGGCCGAATGTCAGCAGCGCGCTTGAAGAACTGGATCGCCGTTTCGAAGGCACCCTGCATAAACAGGAAACGGGCGTAATGGAAATTCGCCTCATAGAGGCCGGCATCGAGCGTCAACGCCCGCTCGAATTCGGCGACCGCCTCATCGTCCTGGCCGTCCTGGTGCAGCACCAGGCCGCGTGAGGCATGAGCCTCCGCAAGGTTCGGATCGATCTCCAGCGCTTTCGCGGTTGTGGAAAGAATGCTTTGCAGCGGGAACTCGTCCTCGTGCCAGTCGCGCAGCGCCGACTCGCAATCGGCGATGCCGGCATAGGCGCGGGCAAAGTTTGGGTCGAGTTCCACCGCCTTCAGGAACATGCGCCGGGCCAAGAGCAGATAGGACCGGGTCCAGGCATGCGAAAACTGCCGGCCGCGCAGGTAGTAGGTATAAGCTTCGACGCTCGTGGTCGGGTCGTTCTCGATCGCTTGTCTCTCCGCCGGCAAAAGCTTGATCTTGAGCTGATCGACGATAGCGTGGGTGATCTCGTCCTGAATGGCGAAGATATCGGTCAGGTCGCGGTCGTAGCGGTCGGCCCAGAGATGTGTACCGGTCAAGGCATCAATGAGCTGGCCGGTGATGCGCACCCGCGAACCCGCCTTGCGCACGCTGCCCTCGAGGATGTAGCGGACGCCCAGTTCCTGGGCCACCTGCTTCACCTTCACCGACCGCCCCTTGTAGGTGAATACCGTGTTGCGGGCGACGACATGCAGCTTCGAGATCTTCGAGAGATCGGTGATGATGTCTTCAGTGATGCCGTCGGAGAAGTATTCCTGCTCGGGATCATGGCTCATGTTGGTGAACGGAAGCACGCCGACCGAGAGCCCGTAGCCGTCATCAAGCACGATGGGGCCGACCCCGCTTGGCGCCGCCGCAACTTTCGTCGGCGCACCGAGCGCCACCGAATAGACATGCACGCACGCGGCAATGTTCTTCAGCGTGTGCTCACCCTTGTCGATGAAGCCGATATCAAGGCGGGTGCCGACGTGATCGCGCACCGTGGCGGAAACGGCAACGCCGGATGGCTCCGCCAGCCCTTCGAGACGGGCGGCGACATTGACGCCGTCGCCGAAGATATCTCCGTCCTCGACGATGATATCGCCGAGATGCACGCCGATGCGCAGCTCGATGCGCTTTAGCTGCGGCACGCTTTCATTGCGGATCAGCATGCCGCGCTGAATATCGACGGCGCAGGCGACCGCATTCACCACGCTCGCAAATTCGACGAGAATGCCGTCGCCGGTCAGTTTGACGATGCGGCCCTTGTGGCGGTGGATTTTGGGATCGACGAGTTCATTCTTGTGTCGCTTCATCGCGGCGAGTGTGCCGGTCTCGTCAGCGCCGATCAGGCGGCTGTATCCCACGACATCGGCGGCGAGAATGGCAGCGAGACGGCGTTCCAAGAAACCCTCGAATTCACTTCCGGAGTGAAAGAGGTAATCTAGCGCGTTATTCCCCATCTGTCCTGCGCCCTTTTGTAGTTGTAGCGAATATACGTACAACCCAATAGCATCGCGCAATCGGCTCCGGAGTTTCCAAAGAAACGGGTACTTAGAGGCAAGATGGCCCGGTTAAGGCCGGATCAGCACGGTCACCATCATCATGACGATGGCGAAGACCGCGATCTTCCAGAAGTCGCGGCGGCGGCGCAGACCAGGGATGCCGAGCGGCCACAGAAGCTGGATCACCATTGCCAGGAGCAGGATTAGGGCGAGCGCCTTCTGCATATTGCCCTCGTCTTCCGGGAGGCTGCCTCAACCGGCAAAGCGTTCGCAACGCCGGCACTCTTCGTCGCACGGAGCACCGCTTCCCCCAAAGGCTAGCGATACGCTGCGCTTGGCAAAAAGGGCTAGTGTTTTCGCGGACGATTTGCAATGACCGGCAACCGCTTGTTTCCTTCAATCGTCTCCGGTCGAAGGAAACAGGCGGCAAATCAAGGCACTGTAATCAAAGCGCTGTAGAGAGAAACCG
This sequence comes from Ensifer sp. 22460, assembly GCF_052044935.1. NCBI lineage: Bacteria > Pseudomonadati > Pseudomonadota > Alphaproteobacteria > Hyphomicrobiales > Rhizobiaceae > Ensifer > Ensifer sp. 22460. Next base: position 244,850 of record NZ_JBQENZ010000002.1, on the reverse strand, counting down.
GCTGGCAATTCACCAGGCACCGCCCTAACTTGCTGACGGCAGAACGAATTTCGGATGGATGATGAGAAAGAACCTGCTCCCGGTCGCTGCCCTCCTGCTCGGCACCTTGTTTCTCTTTCTGGGCAATGGTCTTCAGGGACTGCTTCTTCCCGTTCGCGGTACTGCTGAGGGATACCCGACCACCATCCTCGGTCTGATCGGTACGTCCTGGGCGGCCGGCTTCGTCCTCGGGTGCTTCTTCGCCCCGAATGTCGTCAAGCGCATCGGCCATGTGCGCGCCTTCAGCGTCTTTGCTTCTCTCATCGCCATCGTCGCGCTGTTGACCGGCATCATGATCGATCCGACCTGGTGGCTGATCCTGCGCGCGCTCACCGGCTTTGCCACCGCCGGCACGTCGATGATCATCGAAAGCTGGCTGAACGAGCGCGCCACCAATGAGAGCCGCGGCGTCATCTTCTCGCTCTATATCGCCATCACGCTTTTCGGCGTCGTCGGCGGCCAGATGATGATCCCCTTTGGCGACACCTCGACCAGCATCTTCTTCATGATCTGCGGCATCCTCTATTGTGTCGCCATGCTGCCGACCTTGATGTCCAAGGCCGCCTCGCCGCAACCGCTGAAGAAGGTCAGCCTCGACCTGCGCGGCCTCTACCGGAACTCGCCGGTTTCGTTCCTCGGCATCCTGCTCGTCGGCATCGCCAATGGCGCCTTCGGCACGCTTGGCGCCGTCTTCGGGCGACAGGCCGGCCTTTCCGACAGTACCGTCGCGGCCATGATGAGCGTGGCGATCTTCGCGGGCGCGGTGATGCAGCTTCCGGCAGGCCGCCTCTCCGACCGCATCGACCGTCGCTATGTCCTGGCCGCCCTTGCCGGTGTCGGCGCCGTCGCCGGCCTGCTCATCTTCCTGATCGAGCCGAGCCAGGTCTGGATCGTGCTGACGCTGATCGCAATCTATGGCGCCGCCGCCAACGCGCTCTATCCGATCGCCGTTTCCCACGCCAACGACTTCGCAACCGCCGAAGACTTCGTGAAGGTCTCCGGTGGCCTGCTGCTGCTCTATGGCATCGGCACGATCATCGGCCCGACGATCGGCGGTCCGGTCATGACGGCAACCGGTCCGTACGGTTTGTTCATGATTACCGCCTGCGCCCACATTTTGATCACAGCCTATGCCATCATCCGCAGCCGGATGCGCGCGCCCGTGCCGGTCGCCGACCGCGACGCCTTCTCGCCGGTCAATGCCGGTGCGCCGACGACACCGGAAAGCCTGCAGCTTTCGCCGCGCGCTGCCCCGTTCGAGGAAGCGCATAGCGAACCGGACAACAACCAGAAATGGGAGGATCAGACGGATGAGCCTGTTTGACGACGACCGACCACAAAAGAAGCTGGTGCACGAAATCGGCAGCGATCTTTCACTGCTTTCAGTCGATGAACTCACCCAGCGTATCGCCCTGTTGACGGAGGAAATCGCCCGGCTCGAAGCCGAGCGGACGCGCAAATCCGCGAGCCGCTCAGCCGCCGAAGGCCTGTTTCGCTGAGACCTTGCGGGAGCGGCCGCAGCGCAGCAAAACGAGGCGCGTTTAACGGCAAATTAAGCATTATCTGCGATTGTCGGGGTATCCGGAGCTTTCCGGTTTCAGACAATTTCTCCGACTGGCGAATGGGTCTGATTTTTCTCCCTGTTTTACCTTGAGAGCCGCTTTTCGCGGCTCTTTTTTTGTTTTGGCATAGCTTTCGCTAAAGAACTGTGGAGATTAACCCTTTCTTAAGAATACCCTTGCGCGAAATGCGCTATCGGATCATTCTTCGAGCATAGAGACGGGCAAGGATTTATTTCCTATAACTGTCCACTACCTGACTGTCGTGATGCGTTTGAACCAGGGAAAACAGGTCATGTCCGAGAGAGGATTGAATACGGTCAGTTTCGCAGGACACGCAGCGTCCTCGGCACAATTCAAGACGCTCTATTCGGAAGGCATGGGTCTGGTCGAGGAAACGGCGACATACCTCGATGGTCCCGGCCGCGCCGCCTCGAAGGTTCTGCCGCGCATGGCGTCGGTGCTCTATGCAGCCGAGTCCATGCGGCTTACCACCCGCCTGATGCAGATGGCCTCGTGGCTGCTCCTGCAGCGCGCCGTCAACAACGGTGAGATGAGCCGTGACCAGGTGATGTCGGAAAAGAGCAAGGTGCGCCTCGACAGCTTCAACGTCGACAAGTCCGCTCCCGGCTGGGCCGAACTGCCGGAATCCTTCCGCGACCTCATCGAGCGCTCGCTGCGCCTGCAGAACCGCGTCGCCCTGCTCGACCGCGAAATCTACCGCCCGCACGAAGCCGCCGCCATCGTTCCGGACAACCAGAACGGCGTCAAGGCGCAGATCAAGCTGCTGCAGACGGCCTTCGGCACCAACTGATAGCTCTTCGCTTCAGCGTGCGGAAAACAGAACCCGGCCATCGCCGGGTTTTTTGTTTCTCGCGTCGCTGGTGTCACTATCGCGCGCGCCGCATCTTCGCCAGCAGAAGCAGCACCAGCACGCAACTAAGGAAACCAAGAGCCAGCGGCAGTCCCCGATGGCCAAGCCACTGCATGGCTAGTCCTGTCGCGGGCGACCCCACGATGCCGCCGAGACCCCACGCAACCGCGAACGCCGCATTGCCGGCGATCAGGGCCTGGCCGGTGAAACGCTCGCCGAGCTGGATCAGCGACATCGTGTAGATGCCGAACGAGACCCCGCCCCAGAGGAAGACGAGCGGCCAGACGAGCCAGGAGTTGAAGGCCCATGGCAGCAGCAGGCACCCGACCAGCGAGACCAGCACACAGAACAACATCGTCCGCATCGAGCCCATCTGCTCGGCCATGCGCCCGAGAAATACCTGAAGCAGCGCATTGCCGGCGATGAAACAGGTAATGAGAGAGGCGATCCGCTCCTCGGCACTTCCGAGCGTGGCGCCATAGGTGGCAAACATCGAAAGCAGGATCTGCTCGAAAGCGGCAGCGGTGAAAACCGCAAACAGAAGAAGAGGCGCCAGCGCCAGGAAAGCGCCGACGGAAGTTGCCTCGCCATCCTGCGGCATGTCAGGCAGGCGCGGCACGACTGCGAGCAAGATCATGCCGCAGAGAAGGAAGGCCACGATGCCGATGAGGAAGGGCGACCAGCCCTCCGTGCCGACGAGGCCGAGCGACAGCGGACCGATGGCGAAGCCGCCCGAAACAATCGAAGAATAGAGCCCCATGATGCGGCCCCGGCGCGACGGCGGGGTGATCGTGATCAGCCAGGTTTCGCTGATCACGGAAAGCGGATTGGCAAAGAAGCCGAGCAGGAAACGCAGCGGCATCCAGGCCCAGAGCTCCTGGGTCCAGGCGATCGCGATCAGCGTTAGCGCGGCAAACAACGAGCAAAGAATAGCAAGCCACGCCGCGCCGAAGCGCCGAACCAGCGCCGGAATGAGGGGAGCGGAAACGATGAAACCCAGCGGCGTCATCGCCGCCGACAGGCCGATCAGTCCCGGTGTCGTTCCCTGCCGCTCCAGAATGAAGCTGAGCAGCGGATAGGTCAGCCCCTGGGCGACCGCAAACACCGTGACCGTTGCGATGGTGCCGGCTATCGCCGCCCACAGGATTGGCTGTTCGCGCGGTAAGGTCATGTCGCGTAATTGACGACGCTGCGTCGCACGCAGAGACTCTTGGTCCGATATCATTTCGACACGCGCCTCATGCCTGCCAGAGATGTTTGGCGATTTCGATCTCGACCTGTCGCCGTGCGAGGCCGATATCGTCGATCAAATGCGGGTCGCTCCTCGAGACCCGTTTGAGGTCCCGGCGAAAACGGGCCCTCCTGTCCCAGGTCGCGATAACGCCTCTGAGCGTTGCGAGGCCGGCGCGCAAAGGCATCGGGTTTTCTTCGCGCACGCGTGCCTGATGCCGGAATAAAGGAATGGGAATGTGGTTCATGGCAGCCTCCATATCGGCCCGAAAGACCGACGAATTCTGCAGGACACGAACTGGGGCGTAATTAAGCGCGTCCAAAAAGTTCTCAAAAACCTCCAAACGAACTATAGATGCGCCCATGCAGGAAACGCGCTTCGCCTTTGGTCCCTTCGTACTTGATCCGGGTGCGGGAACGCTCCTCCGGGACGATGATCCTGTCGCGATCGGCTACCGTGGACTGAGGCTGCTTGCGGCGCTCGTCGGGCGGCCCGGCGAAATCCTGGGCAAAGCCGAACTGATGGATGCGGCCTGGCCGGAAACGGCTGTCGAGGAAGGCAATCTGACCGTCCAGATCGCGCAGCTCAGAAAGCTGCTTGGCCCCGCCGCCGATGGTGGCGAGTGGATCTCGACGATCCCGCGCGTCGGCTATCGCTTCACGGGAAGTTCGAGGACGCTCGGTGCGGCAAAGCGGCGCCTCCCCCTGCCGGACAAGCCGTCGGTCGCCGTTCTGCCCTTCGTCAACGTCAGCAACGATCCCGAGCAGGAGCCCTTCACGGATGGGCTGACCGAGGACCTGATCACCGACCTTTCGAGGATCCCCGGCCTGTTCGTCATCGCGCGGAACTCGTCCTTCGTCTACAAGGGCAAGGCGGTGGATGTGCGCGCGATCGCGGAAGACCTTGGCGTGCGTTACCTGCTGGAAGGCAGCGCCAGGCGCGCAGCGGGACGCGTGCGTATCAATGCCCAACTGGTCGACGCACTGAGCGCCGACCATCTCTGGGCGGAGCGCTTCGATCGCAGCCTGGAAGACATCTTCGCCGTTCAGGACGAGGTTACGGCCAAGATCGTGGAAGCGTTGCTCGGACAATTGCGCCCGCCGCCGCTGCCACGCAACCGGCCCGGCAACATCGAGGCCTACGATCTCTGCGTGCGCGCCCGCAGGTTGATGGATGATACGCCGCAGGCCGCCCAGGAAGCGCACCTGATGCTGACGCGTGCGGTTTCGCTCGACCCCGATTATGCCGAAGCCTACCGCTGGCTGGCGATGAACCAATGGATGGGACGGGTGCACTCCGGCGGACCGACGGAGGCCGCCCGCAGCCTTGCCCTGGAGCTCGCGCGCAAAGCCGTCACGATCGACCCAAACGATGCCGGCAGCCGCTGGATCCTGGCCTACCTGCTCGCATATGAGCGCAGCTTTACCGAGGCGGAGGCGGAATTCGCCAAGGCGATCGAACTCGACCCGAACGAGGCCGACACCTGGGCGGCGTTGTCCGACATCGACGTTCTCGCCGCGCGGGTCGAAGAGAGCCTCGCGCATATCCGCAAGGCGTTCCGGCTGAACCCGTTTCCGGCAAGCTGGTACTATCTGACGCTCGGCCAGGCGCAATATGCGGCTGGTGACTACGAGGCCGCTGTCGAGACGCTGCGCAGGGACGAGACCTATCGCACGAGCTCACGCCGGTTCCTGGCGGCAAGTCTCGCCCAGCTCGGCCGCCTCGACGAGGCGCGCACGGAAGCAGAGCTTTTTCTCGTCGCCAACCCGGGCTTCACGATCCGCCACTGGGCCGCGACCGAGCCGTTCCGAGACGACGCCGTGCTCGCGCATTTCGTCGATGGCTTTCGCAAGGCCGGTCTTCCCGAGTGATACTCAGGCGCGGCTACCCCGCATGGCCAACAAAAAGCCCGGCACGATGGCCGGGCTTTAAGAATGCCGAGAGGCGTTCGATTAGAGGCCGAGGCCTTCGAAGCGCTTCTTGAACTTGGAGACGCGACCGCCGCGGTCCATGAGCTGCTGGTTGCCGCCCGTCCAGGCCGGGTGCGACTTGGGGTCGATTTCCAGGTTCATGGTGGCGCCTTCAGAACCCCAGGTCGAGCGGGTTTCGTATTCGGTGCCGTCGGTCATGACTACTTTGATGACGTGGTAATCGGGATGGATGTCTGCCTTCATAACGATCTTCCTAGAGTTCCAGGGTCCAATTGTCGCAAGGCATTGCGACTTCGAGACCGAACACGTAAATGAAACCGCGGACCGGCTGAAGGGCCACGGCTTCCCAATTCGATGCCGTGCCTATACATCAAGGTCTGCGGGATAACAAGTGCCGCGCGGAAGACTCATGGGCAAAGCCTTTCCTCCGTGGTTGGCGAAAGGGGTCAAGTGTCCGAACGAGAAATCCAGGCGCCAGCGCGTAAATCCATCCGCCCGCTGGCCACGCTCCTACCTTATCTCGCCCGCTACCGCCATCTGGTCGTCGGCGCAAGTATCTCGCTGATCCTCGCCGCGGTCACGACGCTGGCGCTGCCGCTCGCCGTCAGGCGCATGGTCGACAACGGCTTCTCCAGTCCCGATTCCGGTTTCATCAACACCTACTTCTCGATGTTGATGATGCTCGCCATCGTGCTCGCTCTGGCAAGTGCGGCGCGCTACTACTTCGTCATCACACTCGGCGAGCGCATCGTCGCCGACCTCAGGCGCAACGTCTTCGATCGCGTCACCCGGCTTTCCGCCTCCTTCTTCGACGTCAACCAGTCCGGCGAGATCGTCTCGCGGCTGACGGCCGATACGACCCAGGTCAAGTCGGCGGTCGGCGCCACCGCCTCGGTGGCGCTGCGCAACCTGATCCTGTGTCTCGGCGCCATCGGCATGATGGTCTATACCAGCCCTAAGCTCTCGAGCCTGGTGCTGATCGCGATCCCGATCATCGTCTTCCCGCTTGTCGGCTTCGGCCGCTCCGTCCGCCGCCGATCGCGCGAGGCTCAGGACACACTCGCCAAGGCGTCCGCCTATGCCGGCGAGGCAATCGCCGCATCCCGCACCGTGCAGGCCTTCAATGGCGAGGCACTCGCCAACAACCATTTCGGATCCGCTGTAGAAGATGCCTATGGCGCTGCGCGCGCCGCGATCAAGGCGCGCTCGGTGCTCACTGCCTTCGCCATCACCATGGTTTTCGGCAGCGTCGTTGCGGTGTTGTGGTTCGGCGCGCATGATGTGCTGTCGGGCAATCTTTCCGCCGGCACCCTCAGCCAGTTCCTGCTCTACTCGGTCTTTGCCGCAGGCAGCCTCGGCTCGCTCTCCGAAGTCTGGGGCGAGCTCTCTCAGGCCGCCGGTGCCGCCGAACGGCTCAACGAACTGCTGACGGAGATCCCAGAGATCCAGGCGCCGGCAAACCCCGTCGCCATGCCCGCACCGGCCGCCGGCGCCATTGCCTTTGACGACGTTTATTTCGCCTATCCGGCGCGACCCGACTACAAGAGCCTGAACGGCCTCAGCTTTGCGATCAACCCCGGCGAGACTGTCGCCATCGTCGGCCCTTCCGGCGCCGGCAAGAGCACGGTCTTCTCCCTGCTCCTCCGCTTCTACGATCCCGCCAAGGGTGCTGTAACCGTCGACGGGCTCGATGTCCGCACGGTCGATCCGAAGGAACTGCGCGACCGGCTGGCGATCGTGCCGCAGGATGTCACCATCTTCGCCTCCTCGGTTCATGACAACATCGCCTTCGGCGTGCCTGGCGCGACCCGTGAGGCGGTGCGCGCTGCGGCCGTCGCCGCCCAGGCAGACGAGTTCATCAACCGCCTCGACAACGGCTACGACACGCTCGTCGGCGAACGCGGCATCACGCTATCCGGCGGCCAGCGGCAACGCATCGCCATTGCCCGCGCGATCCTCAGGAACGCACCGATCCTGCTCCTCGACGAGGCCACCTCGGCGCTCGATGCCGAAAGCGAGACGCTGGTGCAGAAAGCCCTCGATGGCCTGTTGCGCGAGCGCACGACGATCATCATCGCCCACCGGCTCGCAACGGTTCTGAAGGCGGACCGCATCCTGGTTATGGATCATGGCCGGATCGTCGAGGAGGGAACGCACGTCTCCCTCATCCGCCAGGGTGGCCTCTACGCCAAGCTTGCGCGGCTGCAGTTCGACCACGGCGCCGAGGCCCTGTTCGTCGCCACGAAAAACTGAGGCGTTGCGACGACGACCCTCCCGATTTCACACGTGGCAGTTGCCGGCTGAGAAGCGAGCCCTATTGTTATGGGGCCGGCCTGCCAAAGGCCGTTCTCTGCGGTTCGCAGACATGATCGGGAGGAAATTCGCATGGCATTTTCGCAACTGACCCGGCGCGCAACGCTGATGCTGGGCCTGATGGCGCTATCGGCGCTGCCCTTTAGCACCCCGGCCCTCGCCCAGGGCTTCCCGGACCGACCGATAACACTGGTCGTTCCCTTCGCCGCCGGCGGGTCGACCGACGTGGTCGCCCGCATCATCGCGCAGAAAATGTCTGAAGACCTCGGCGAGCAGGTGATCGTCCAGAACGTCGCCGGCGCCGGCGGCAATCTCGGCGCGGCCAATGTCGCGCGCGCCGATGCGGACGGCTACACGATCCTGATGGGAACCGTCGCCACCCACGCGCTCAACCCGCTGATCCTCAAGACCAAGCCCTATGATCCGCAGAAGGACTTCGCTCCGATCTCGCTGCTGGTCATCGTGCCCAACGTGCTGGTCGTCAATCCGGAGCTTCCAGCCAAGAACGTCGAGGAACTGCTGGCGCTCTTGAAAGCCAAGCCCGACGAATACAGCTATGCCTCCTCCGGCAACGGCACGCCGCTGCATCTCTCCGGCGAGCTTTTCAAGAAAATGGCCGGCGTCAGCATGCAGCATATCCCCTACAAGGGCGCCGGTCCGGCGCTGAACGACGTCATCGGCAACCAGGTGCCGATCATGTTCGACAACCTGCCCTCGTCCTCCGGGCACATCAAGGCAGGCACGCTGAGGGCACTTGCCGTCACCACGGCGGAACGCGCGCCCTCCTTCCCCGATGTTCCGACGGTCGCTGAATCCGGCATCCCAGGCTATGAGACCTATACCTGGAACGCGCTCTTCGCCCCGGCGAACACGCCGCAGCCTGTGGTCGCCCGCCTCAACGAGGCAGCAAACAAGGCCCTGAAGGATCCCGCCGTCATCGAACGCATGAAGGAATTCAGCGCCAAGATCGTCGGCTCGACGCCGGAAGAGCTCAGTGCGCATGTGACGGCAGAACTGGCGAAGTGGACGCCGGTCGTCCGCGACGCCAACGTGCAGATGGATTGATCGTCAGCCGACTTGTCCAGACATTCGAAGCATTTGCCAAGTTTAGCTGCACGCTCGGCCGTCCCCTCTCCCCGCGTGCGGGGAGAGGGCTAGGGTGAGGGGCAGCCCAAAAGCGAGCGGCGGGAAGCGATCACACCCCAGCAGCACCCCGCCCCGCCACCCGGCCGGAAAAGATGCAACCGCCGAGGAAGGTGCCTTCGAGCGCATTGTAGCCATGCATGCCGCCGCCGCCGAAACCGGCGACTTCGCCGGCGGCATAGAGGCCCGGCACCGGCTCACCCGATTGTTCGAGCACCTGGCCCGAGAGGTTGGTCTGCAGGCCGCCCAGCGTCTTGCGGGTCAGGATATGCAGGCGAACGGCAATCAGCGGCCCGGCTTTCGGATCGAGCAGCCGGTGCGGCTTGGCAGTACGCAGCAGCCGATCGCCGCGATAGGCGCGGGCGCCGCGGATCGCGGTGACCTGCGCATCCTTGGAGAACGGGTTGGTGATCTCGCGATCGCGCGCCTCGATCTGTCGGCGTAGATGGTCGAGCGACAGCCGGTTCTCGCCCGTCAGTGCATTCATCGCCGGCACAAGGTCCTCGAGCCGGTCCCGGACGATGAAATCCTCACCCTTGTCCATGAAGGCCTGGACCGGCGCTGGCGGGTTCTTGCCGAGCCGCTTCAGGAGCAGAGAGATGCTCTTGCCGGTCAGATCCGGGTTCTGTTCCGAACCGGAAAGCGCAAACTCCTTCTTGATGATCGCCCGCGTCAGGATGAACCAGCTGTAGTCGTGACCACTGTCGCGGATCGCCTGCAATGTGCCGAGCGTATCGAAGCCCGGCATCGCTGGCGCGGAAAAACGGTTGCCGTCGGCGTCGCACCAGAAGGATGATGGGCCGGGCAGGATGCGGATGCCATGATCCGGCCAGATCGGGTCGAAGTTCCTGAGCCCCTCGGTGTAGTGCCACATGCGGTCTGAGTTGATGACCGAGCCGCGCGCCCGGCTGCTGATCTCCAGCATGCGTCCGTCGACGTGATGCGGCACGCCCGAGACCATGGTTGCCGGCGGTTGGCCAAGGCGCTTGCGCGGCCAATTGCGGCGAACGAGATCATGGTTGCCGCCGATACCGCCCGAGGTGACGACGATCGCACCCGCCGATATCTCGAAATCGCCGGAGACGTCGCGTGAACTGCGCTCGCCCCGCCCGACCGGATCCTCCTTCAGCAAGGCACCGCGGGCGCCCGTCACCGTTCCATCCGTGATGATGAGCTCATCGACCCGATGGCGGAATCGGAAGCGCACCAGACCGCGGCTTTCCGCCTCCCGCGTCAGCCGCACGAACGGATCGAGTACCGCTGGCCCCGTGCCCCAGGTGACATGGAAGCGCGGCACCGAATTGCCGTGGCCATGGGCAAGGCCGCCGCCGCGCTCGGCCCAGCCGACGACCGGAAACCAGCGCATGCCGAGGGAATGCAGCCAGCGGCGCTTTTCGCCTGCGGCAAAGTCGAGATAGGCTTCCGCCCAAAGCCGCGGCCAGTGGTCCTCCGGACGGTCGAACTGCGAAGACCCCAGCCAGTCCTGCCAGGCAAGCTCACGCGTGTCACGAATGCCCATGCGCCGCTGCTCGGGGCTATCGACGAAGAACAGACCGCCCAGCGACCAGAAAGCCTGACCGCCAAGGTTTTGTTCGCCTTCCTGATCGAGAACGATGACCTTGCGGCCAAGGGCGGCCGCTTCCGAGGCGGCAACCAGGCCGGCAAGGCCCGCACCGATGACCAATACATCGCAATCCACGAAATGCCCTCCCCTGCACCCCATACAGCGCCGCCATACGAATGGCTGCAGCAACTGTTACGCGTACGTCAAGGTCAATTCAAGGGTCGGGCGTTGGCCGCGGTATGTTTCGCGGCCGCGGCCTATTTTTCGGTCAGCTTGAGTTCGATGCGGCGGTTCTGGGCCCGGGCCTCCGGGGTCTCGCCCGGCGCAATCGGCTGATACTCACCGAAGCCGGCCGCGACCAGGCGATCGGCAGGCACCCCCTTCGAGATCAGAAATTTGACCACCGAGGTGGCACGCGCCGAGGAAAGTTCCCAGTTGTCCGCATAGCGGCCTGTTCCGGAAAGCTGGACATTATCGGTATGGCCGTCGACGCGCAGCACCCAGTTGATCTCCGCCGGAATCTCCTTGGCGAGATCAAGCAGCGCCGAGGCGAGCTTGCCCATCTCCGCCTGCCCCTCGGGATTGAGTTCGCTGCCGCCGGATGGGAACAGCACTTCCGACTGGAACACGAAGCGGTCGCCGACGACGCGGATGTTTTCGCGGTCGGAGAGGATTTCCCTCAAGCGTCCGAAGAAATCGGAGCGGTAGCGGTTGAGCTCCTGCACGCGCTGGGCAAGCGCCACGTTCAGGCGGCGGCCGAGGTCGGCGATCTTCGTCTGCGACGCCTGGTCCTTCGCCTCCGATGCCTGAAGCGCGACCTCGATGGCGGCGATCTGGTTGCGCAGCGCGGCGATCTGCTGGTTCAGGAGCTCGATCTGGCTCATCGCCCGGGCGCTGATCTCACGCTCGTTCTCAAGCTCCGAGCCGAGGCGCCCGATCTTCTGGTTGGCGACATCGGTACTGCCGGCGCCCTGATCGAGCAGCGCCTGCAGCCGCGAGCGCTCGCCTTCCGACTGGGACAGGGAAGCCTGGAGATTGGCGAGCGAATCCTCGAGATCCTGCTTGCCGCTCTTTTCGAGCGCCAGGAGCTGCGTGAGCTCGTTGATCTGGCTGTTCAGCCGGGTCAGCACTTCGTCCTTGCCGCTGATTTCGCGGCTCAGCAGAAACTGCCCGAGAACGAAGACGGTGAGCAGGAACATGATCGAAAGCAGGAGCGTCGACAGCGCGTCGACGAAGCCCGGCCAATAATCGATCGTGCGCTGCGTGCGGCCTTTGCGGGCGAGCGCCATGGATTACTCTCCTCCGGTCTCGTCCAACTGTCCGAGCTTGGCCGGCAATGACGACCTCTCGCTTGTCACGGCGATCCGCTCGCCTCCGATGCGCGACGACAATTTGTCGAGCGTCCTGCGCATCGCCTTGGCCTCTTCCTGCTGGGCTTCGATCCAGTCCCGGAGCATCTGCTGCTCGCCGCGCATATTTTTCACCAGGCCCTGGATACCCTCGGCAAGGCTTGCCATGGCGGCGGTCGTGCGCTGGCTCGAACCGCCCTCCTGGTTGAGGCGGACCAGCTGATCCGTAAGCTTTTTCAACTCCTCGACCGGCGCACCCGACGGCGCATCGAGCGCAGAAGTCAGCTCGGAGCCGACATCGGTCACGGAAGAAAGCCAGTTTTCAAGCTCGGTATAGAAACGGTTCTGGGCGCGGCCGGCCTGCAGATCGAGGAAGCCGAGGATCAGCGAACCGGAAAGACCGAACAGCGATGTCGAGAACGCCGTACCCATGCCGGTCAGCGGCGCCGACAGGCCGCTCTTCAAGGCCGCCAGAATGTCTTCGGTGGTTCCCGAACCGGCATCCAGCGATTGGATGACCATGTTGATCGAGCCGATGGTGCCCAAAAGACCCCAGAAGGTGCCGAGCAGACCGAGAAACACGAGAAGGCCGGTCAGATAGCGCGAGATGTCGCGGGATTCATCGAGGCGGGTCGCAATCGAATCCAGAATGGAGCGCAGCGCCGTCGTCGAGATCGCCGTCTGACGGGCACCGATCAGTGCCCGCATCGGCGCCAGCAGCACCGGATCGCGGCCCACCTTGTCGGCACTGCCGGCGGCGCGAAAGGAGTTGAACCAGCGCACTTCGGGACGCAAGCCCAGCACATGGGTGAATACGAGCAGGATGCCGATCAGCAGCACCCCAAGGATCAAGCCGTTGAGGCCGGGGTTGGCCAGAAAGGCGTTGTGTGCCTGCCGAAAGAGGATTGCGCCCACGAAACCGACGATGATCAGGAAGACCACCATGGTCCAGAAATAGTGCATGGGGCTCGAAAGCTTGTGCGGATTATAGCCTTCTTCCATGCCTTCCCGACCGTTCCATCCGGACAGATGCAGTTTCGTCATGGGTGTAAGTATCTCCCGGTTTTTACTTGTCGGAACGGCGCGGCGCCGGCCCGGAGACTACTGCATAATTCCCGAAACCGAAATCGATTCAAGGACGAAATTCAGCCGTTCCCAAAGTGGGGCGACGGCCGCGACGCGCGTAGATAGGCACAGGCATGTGGCACTGTCGTGTTGCCCCATTCCGGATCAAGCGGAAAAACAAAGCCTCCGGCGGGTGAGCGCCGGAGGCCGAGCATAGGAATAGGGTCGCTGATTACTTCGTCGGCACCGGGCGGTGCACGACGTCGTTCAGCGCCTTGACGATATATTCGTTGCCGCAGACGACCGAACCGTCGTCGACCGGCTTGGCGCCGCCGTTGATATCGTGCGCCCAGCCGCCGGCTTCCCGGATGAGAAGCACGCCAGCCGCGATGTCCCAGGCGGCGAGGTCGCGTTCCCAGTAACCGTCGTAGCGGCCGGCGGCCACATAGGCGAGGTCAAGCGAGGCGGCACCCATGCGGCGGATACCGGCCACTTCGCCCATCACGTGGCGCAGTTCGATCAGGTACTTGCCGTGGTTGCCGCGGCCGAGATGCGGCGTGCCGGTGGCGATCACGGCATCGGAAAGATGCTTGCGCGAGGCGACACGCAGGCGACGGTCGTTGAGGAAGGCGCCACCGCCACGCTCGGCGGTGTAGAGTTCATCGGTCGCCGGGTTGAAGATGACGGCGCCGACGATCTCGCCCTGGCGCTCGAGTGCGATCGAAACGGCGAAGTGCGGGATACCGTGTAGGAAATTGGTGGTGCCATCGAGCGGGTCGACAATCCAGCGATGCGCGCCGTCGGTGCCGACGATCTCTTCACCTTCCTCGCCAAGGAAGCCGTAGGTCGGACGGGCCTTGAGGAGTTCCTCGCGGATGAGCTTTTCGGCCTTGCGGTCGGCCTGCGAAACATAGTCGCCCGGTCCCTTGAGCGAGACCTGCAGGTTCTGGACTTCGCCGAAATCGCGGGCCAACGACTTGCCGGCCTTGAAGGCGGCCTGAACCATGACATTGAGAAGTGCTGAACGGGCCATCTGGCGATCCCTTGATAACGAAGGCCGATCGAAAACAATCGATCGGACGTTGAACCTGCTTGACGGAACGCGGCCGCATTGCCGGCCCTACTTGCAAATTCCCTTGATCGGAACCGATCCAAGGACGCAGGGCAAGCCGCAGATTGAGCTCCGTCGTCAAAAAACCGAGTGAATTCTCACTCCGCTCGCCGTCGCCGCCAACTGTCGCGGCACCACGAGCAAAACCGCGGCCTCAGAACCACAAATGGCCCGCAAGTTCAAGCGAAATAGCATTTCCGCCGAACGACCGCCAAAGATTCGACCGCGAGCGGCGCCGTTCAGCTCCGGCGATATTTGTTGGCGGCACTGAGTGCCTGCTTCTGCTGCTCTTCGTTGAGACCGAGATAGAAGTCTTCGAGCGCGTCGTCTTTCAGACCGGCGCGACGCGAAAGCACATACCATTTCGCCGCCTCGACCGGATTGGGCCGGGTGCCGATGGCGTTGACGTAGAGATGCGAAAGCCGGTTCTGTGCAACCACGTTGCCGCCCTCGGCCGCCCGCCGCATCCAGCCGAAACCCTCTTCGAGATTACGCTCGCCGGCAATGCCCTCGATCATCCAGATCGCGATGTCGAGTTGAGCGGTGTCGTACCCCGCCCGCGCCGCGCGGATCAGCCATTCGCGCGCCCGCGTCCGCTTGCTTTCCTCGATGCCATCGACATTGACCAGGATCTGCGACAGCGCATATTGCGCATCCGCGATGCCCTGTTCGGCCGACTTTTCGTAATAGGGCATCGCCAGTTTCAAACCCTTGGGTCCGGGATTGTCGGCGACGAGCGTCTGGCCGTAGTTGAATTGCGCCGAGCCATTGCCGAGATCGGCCGCCTTCTTCATCAGCTCTTCGGATTTCTTCCGGTCGCGCTTGACGTAACGGCCCTCCATCAGGATCAGCGCGTATTTGAACATCGCGGCCGGATCGCCTTTTTCCGCGGCCTGAGCGTACCAGAAGGCAGCCTGCTGGGGATTGCGCACGACGCCCAGTCCCTGCTGCAGGATCTCGGCGATCAGGGTCTGCGCCGCCGGGTCGCCAAGCTGCGCGCGCGGCAGCGCCAGATCCATCGCGGTCAGGTAGTAGCCGCGCTGGAACGCGCCATAGGCATCGTCGACCTTGCCGGTAAAGGGCTTTTCCGCTGGCAGTGCCGGCAATTCGGCACCCATGCGATCGAAAACAGTGACGCCGGACGATGGGACAGAGCCGTCGGCCGGCTTCTTATTGGGGCCGACAGCGGACTTGTCGTCTTTCTGGTCGGTCGGCGTCGCGCCCTCCGGCATCGCCGCCCCGTTGAAGGGCGTGATGCGGCCGCGCTTTTCGACGCCGGCGTCCTCGCCACTCTTCTGCTCCTGCGCATGCGCAGGCATAGCCAGGGCGACGGCCATGGCAACAAGGGAAAAACCTCGACTCAATCTGGAAGGCAGACGGCTCAACATCGAAACGTCTTAATCTTCAAACCGTGGCGCTTTTTCGTCAAGAAGTGCGTTGACCGCAGCAACGACGGAAGGCGCCTGGCCGGGTTCGCCGAAGACGGCAAGACGAAGCGCCACGAACTCAGCACCGGTCTCCGCCACCGCAAGTGCCGATTGCGGGTCCGTGCCGCCCATGACGATGCAGGGAATCTCGATCATCGACGCCCACCATTCGGCCAGCGCCAGGTTCTTCGGATGCGCCTCCGGCTTGATGTCGCCATCCGTCTTGCCGAAGAACACGTAGTCCGGGCGCACTTCGCCGATTTCCAGCGCGTGGTGACGGTCGGCCGCATTGCCCCCGCCGACGATCAGCTTCGGCGTGTGCTTCTCGACCGCCTCACCCAGCACTTCCGCATTGCCGGCAACGTGCAGGCCGTCGGCCTTGGCACGTCCGGCCACGCGGGAGTCACCCTCGATGAGCGCGGCGGCGCCGGCCTCCTGGATCACCGGCACCAGACGCTCGGCGTGCTTCTGGAACTCGGAGTCATCAAGTGCGTATTGCGGCACGATCACCGAGGCGACGTCGCCGCCCTTCAGGGCATCGGCGAGCACGTTTGCGCGTTCCGCCGCATCGGGCATGTCGGGCGCGATCAGCACCAGGCGGCAACGTTCTGTTGTCATATCAAGACATCCATTTCCGGCTGCATCCGCCAGGATGGCGAAACCAGCGCTCGATTTCATTTGGGAAAACCGATAGACGGAGACTGCAAAAGGATCAACCGCCCCCCATGCTTCCTGATCTCGACTTCTATCTTATCGCCATTCCGGCAGTTCTGCTCGTTGGCCTCAGCAAGGGTGGCATGGGGGAAGCGCTTTCGCTGATGGGCGTTCCGATCCTGTCGATGGCGGTGTCACCCGTCCAGGCGGCCGCCCTCCTCCTCCCGATCCTGATCGCGATGGATCTCGTCTCGCTTTGGATGTGGCGCAAGCACGGCGATCGCACCACCCTCTTCATGCTGTTGCCCGGCGCCATCGCCGGCATCTTCATCGGCTGGGCGACCTCGGCCTACGTCTCGCGGGACCTCCTTCGCCTGATCATCGGCCTGATCACCGTGCTCTTCGTGCTGCGATACGTCTACAATGTCTGGCGCACGCGCCTTGGCATCACCATCGCGCCGAAGAAGCAGCGGGCCGGTCCCGCAGCACTCTGGGGTTCCTTTGCCGGTTATGGCAGCTTCGTCGCCCATGCCGGGGGCCCGCCTTTCCAGATCTACGCGCTGCCGCTGCAGCTCGACCCGCGCGAATACACCGGCACCATCGTGCGCTTCTTCGCGATCCTGAATGCGGTGAAGCTCATCCCCTATTTCGCGCTCGGGCAACTGGATCTGAGCAACCTGAAAATCTCGGCGACGCTATTTCCGCTCGCCATTGTCGCAACCATGTGCGGCGCCTGGATCGTTCGCCGCATGAAGCCGCAGATCTTCTACCCCTTCATGTATACCATGGCCTTCATCGCGGGCTCGAAACTGCTTTGGGACGGTATCAACAGCCTGGCCGCAGGCGGGTGAGCCGCGGACCCAAGTATTACGGAAATATTGCAAAGCAAAATTAGCATTTCGCATCGCACAAATTTCTTGCTGCTTCGCAAAATTTCGCCTAACGTCCGCGCATGACGATCGCGGACCCTTTCGATGCCATTGCGGACCCGAACCGGCGCCACCTGCTGGAGGAACTGCGGCGCGCGCCGAGAACCGTGAACGAACTGGCGGAGGGCCTGCCGATCAGCCGCCCGGCCGTATCGCAGCACCTGAAGGCCTTGCTGGATTGCAATCTGGTCTCGGTTTCGGCGAGCGGCACCCGGCGGATCTATGCGATCAACCGGCCGGGTTTCGACCGTCTCAATCTGTGGCTCGATCAGTTCTGGTCCTGAGCCCGGCGGCGCGAACGCTGCGCCCGAAAGAAACAGACCGGGCGTCAAGCCCGGTCCAAAATTCCGTATATTCCACTGTGGGGGGATTGGTTCTAAACCTTGTTGCGCCTACTCAGAGGGGAGATGGCGCCTCCCGATAGTCCTGGGAAATACCGTTGATAATCAGTGAGTCGAGGAACGAAGCCTTTCGATTTCGTCCTTGATGCGCAGCTTCCTCCGCTTGATGTCGTTGATCAGTTCGTCTTCCACCGACGGCTGATTCAATGCCGCATGGAGCTCCTGCTCCAGGACGCCATGTTTTTTCTCAAGCGTTGCAAGATGAGCCTCAACAGTCATTTGGCAGTCCCTTCCTTTTGCTTGCATCCGGCATGCGAATGCCGGATGTTCCATGGTTTGTAACCTTACTACTGTGCCATGCCATTTTTCATTTGTCGAAGGCGAAATGATGACGTCGGATAACTTCCCGTTACCGCCCAAGATGTGATAGAGCGACGCATGGAATTCCGGTTCGAGGAGGACTTCGCAACCGGGCTGATGGGGATCGCTTTGCATGCCGGACCAGGACCAGGCCGAACTCAGACTGACCGCCGCGCGGCTGAGGCAGGAACATGAAGACTACGACGCTGCCATCAACGCTATGATCGAGACCGGCTGCGACGCGCTGAGAATCCAGCGCATGAAGAAGAAGAAGCTGGCGATCAAGGACAAGATCAGCAAGATCGAAGACCAGATCATCCCCGACATCATCGCCTGAACGCGGAACAGGACAGACGTGATCGACACCACGACCCCACCCGTCGCCATCATCATGGGAAGCCAGTCGGACTGGGAGACGATGAAGAACGCCGCCGACACGCTCGACGCGCTCGACATTGCCTATGAGGCTCGCATCGTTTCCGCCCATCGCACGCCCGATCGGCTGGTCAATTTCGCCAAGGGCGCTCGCGACGAGGGCTTCAAGGTGATCATCGCCGGCGCCGGCGGCGCTGCCCATCTGCCGGGCATGTGCGCCTCAATGACGCCGCTGCCGGTCTTCGGCGTGCCGGTGCAGTCGAAGGCGCTTTCCGGCCAGGACAGCCTGCTCTCGATCGTGCAGATGCCCGCCGGCATCCCCGTCGGGACGCTGGCGATCGGCCGCGCCGGCGCCGTCAATGCCGCGTTGCTTGCTGCAGCCGTGCTCGCGCTCAGCGACGACGATCTCGCCGACAGGCTCGACGACTGGCGCGAACAGCAGACGATTTCGGTCGCCGAATACCCGGTGGACCAGGCATGACCACCATCGGCATTATCGGCGGCGGCCAGCTCGGCCGCATGCTGGCGATGGCAGCTGCCCGATTGAACTTCCGCACCGTGATCCTCGAGCCGCAGGTCGACTGTCCGGCGGCACAGGTGGCGAATGAGCAGATCATTGCTGCCTATGACGACGAAGCCGCGCTCAGCCAGCTCGCGACCGTGAGCGACATCATCACCTACGAATTCGAGAATGTGCCGGTCGCGGCCGCCGAACGGCTCGCCGCGAAACGACCTGTCTTCCCGCCGCCGAAGGCGCTGGAAGTCGCGCAGGACCGCCTCGTCGAAAAACGCTTCATCAATGACTGCGGCATTGCGACGGCGCGTTTTCACGCCGTCGACAGCCAGGCCGATCTCGAAGCAGCACTCGCCGATTTCGGCGGATCGGGCGTGCTCAAGACCCGTCGCCTTGGCTATGACGGCAAGGGACAGCGCGTGTTCCGCTCCGCAGCCGACAGTCCTGCCGGCGCCTTCGCGGAGCTGGGCGGCGTGCCCCTGATCCTGGAGAGCTTCGTACCCTTCGAACGGGAGATCTCGATCATCGCCGCCCGCTCCACCGATGGCACGGTCGCCTGCTTCGATCCGGCCGAGAACGTGCATCGCAACGGCATCCTCCACACCTCGACGGTACCGGCAGCACTCGGCGACGGCACGGCGGACGCGGCCCGCAAGGCCGCCAAGGCGATCCTCGATGCACTTGGTTATGTCGGCGTCATCGGCGTCGAATTCTTCGTACTTGCCGACGGCAGCCTGATCGCCAACGAGATGGCGCCGCGCGTGCACAACTCCGGCCATTGGACGGAGGCGGCCTGCGTCGTCTCGCAGTTCGAGCAGCATATTCGTGCCGTCTCGGGATTGCCGCTCGGCAATCCCCGCCGCCATTCCGACTGCGTCATGCAGAACCTGATCGGCGACGACCTCAACGATGTCCCGGCATGGCTTGCCAAGGACGATGTTCTGGTGCACCTCTATGGCAAGATCGAAGCGCGCGCCGGCCGCAAAATGGGCCACGTCACACGGCTCGTCCGCGGCTGAAGACCGCAGAAATGCGGGGCAAGACGCCAAAATGGAGCGTCTTGTGGTTGACACCTTAGGGGGGACACGGTATGTGCCATCCCACCTTAAAGGAGCGCGCTGAACGGCGCGCTTTTGATTGTTAGAAGATACCGGGCGAATTTTCGTTCCCCGAAACCTGCGGATCAGGAAAATGAAGATCAAGAATTCGCTCAAGTCGCTGAAGACCCGTCACCGCGAAAACCGTCTGGTTCGTCGCAAGGGCCGCATCTACATCATCAACAAGTCGAACCCGCGCTTCAAGGCTCGTCAGGGCTGATCTAAGCCGGGTGGCAGACATCGCTTCGGCGATGTCCCAAAATTGATTATGAAGTTGATCCATGGCGGGCTAACATGCTCGCCATGCGAGTTTTTGTACCCCTGATTCTGGCGTGTTCCGCCCTGCTCGCCACCTCCATCGGAGCTGGCAGTTTCTCCTTCGCGGCGGAAGCATCGACCCAAACGGAATCGGCCAGCCTCACCACACCCAAGCAACGACTGGACGGCCTGTTCGCGGACCTCAAGAAGGAACGCGATGCCGACAAGGCGCGTGAACTCGCCAACCAGATCCGTGTTGAATGGCAGGATTCCGGCAGCGCCACCGTCAATCTCCTGATGCAGTGGGCCGACAAGGCCATCACCGACAACAAGCAGGCGGCGGCGCTCGACATCCTCGATCAGGTGATCACGCTTGCGCCCAACTATGTCGAAGGCTGGAACCGTCGCGCGACCCTGCATTACACGATGGGCAACTATCGGAAATCGATGTCGGACATCAACCGCGTGCTGACGATCGAGCCTCGTCATTTCGGCGCGCTTGCCGGCATGGCAGCGATCCTCGGCGCCTCCGGCAAGGACGAGCTCGCCATGCGGGCATGGGAGCAGTTCCTGGACATCTATCCCGCCGATCGCAAGGCGCAGGAGCAGCTGGGCGAGCTCGCCGAGAAGCTCGCCGGCAGCAAGACCTGACTGAACGCGACACACTCGACCCTAGCCTTCAATGCCCCTCTGCACCAATGAAAGCACTCTTCTCGAAGTAGCGACAGCCGCTCGGCGTTTCATTGAGCCGATCTGGCTGGAATGGCACCGGGCTTGGGGTGGCGATCTCCCCGCGATCGCTTCACAATGGACCTGCGGCCGCTCGAGCCTGTTCCTGGCACGTGTCTTGATTGCCCAAGGCCTCGATGCCCATTGGGCCTCTGGAGCGCCGCGGAGTGCGCCTTCCGGGCCTGACATCGGCCCCTACGGCTTCTTCTGCGGGGAACGCTGGCAAAGCCATGCCTGGGTCGAATGCGGCGATTACATCGTCGACATCACCGCCGATCAGTTCGGCGCCCCTCCGGTGCTCGTTGTCGACAGCACGGACACCCGCTACAACAAGGGCGACCGGGATACCGCGCTGCCTGAGTTCGTGCTTGCCCGCCAGCGCGCCGTTGACGCCATCTGGCCACGATGGCAGTCGATGGGCTCCCCTGCCCCTGAAGGCTCGCCAACGCAGACGCCTTGACGGGCCTACGGACGCCGGAAGACAGATTGAGACAATGGTACCAGCCACATTCCTGCTCATTGGACTAGCGCTCGTCGGCATTGCCTACAGCCTCTGGCACGCGCGAGCCTTCACCCGGCGGTTTCCGAATGCCGGCGAACTGATCGACATCGGCGGTTATCGCATGAACAGCGTGCACCTGCCGGCAGGCGAGCAGGCCGATCTCCTGCCCGTCATCTTCATCCATGGCGCCAGTGGCAATCTGCTCGATCAGTTGCATGCCTTCGCCCCAGCCCTTGATGGCCGCGCCGAGATGCTGTTCGTCGATCGTCCGGGTCACGGCTACTCCGAGCGGGGCGGAGCGGAAAACGACCTTCCGGACGGCCAGGCGACGGCGATCGCAAAGCTGATGGAAAAGCGCGGCATCCGTCGCGCGGTCATCGTCGGCCATTCCTTCGGCGGCGCCATCGCTGCGAGCTTCGCCCTGCATCACCCGGAAAAGACGGCCGGCCTCATCCTGCTGGCGCCCGCGACGCACCCCTGGCCAGGCGGCATCGAATGGTACTATCGCCTCACGGCGCTCCCCCTCGTCGGCTGGCTCTTCGCCCATACGCTGGTGACGCCCCTGGGGCAGCGCCGCATCGAAGGCGGCACACACTCGATTTTTTCACCCAATCCGCGGCCCGACGACTACATCGACAAGACCGGCCCGCATCTGGTGCTGCGTCCGGCGACCTTCCGCAACAATGCGCGCGACATAGCCAATCTCCATGCCTATCTGACCGCGACGGCACCCCGCTACCGCGAGATCACGGCACAGACCGTGATCATCACCGGCGATAGCGACGGCATCGTGCTGGCCGACATCCATTCCCGCGGGCTGGCGCGCGATATCCCCGGCGCGGAACTGCTGTGGATCGGCAATCTCGGCCACAAGCCCGACTATGTGGTCACGGACGTGGTCGTGGCTGCGCTCGAAAAGATGGCGGGCCAGCCGACGGATCTCGAGCAAATAAAAAGGCGGGCCGAAGCCCGCCTGATCATGTCGTCCGAAGCCATCGGCCAAGTCTGACCCGCTTCGCACTTTGCCAAGGCTGCATCAGATGCCGCTCATGCCGTCCGAACCGATATAGGCGATGCGCAGCATGTTGGTGGCGCCAGGCGTACCCAAGGGCACGCCGGCAGAGATGATGACGCGTTCGCCGGGCTTGCCGAAGCCTTCGGCCGCAACGATGCGGCAGGCACGGTTGACCATATCGTCGAGGTCCGTCGCGTCCTCGGTGACGACGCAATGCAGGCCCCAGACGACCGAGAGACGGCGTGCCGTCTGGACGATCGGCGAGAGAGCGATGATCGGAACCTGTGGCCGTTCGCGGGCGGCGCGAAGACCGGTGGTGCCGGACGAGGTGTAGCAGACGATCGCGGCAAGACGGAGCGTCTCGGCGATCTGGTGGGCAGCGAGCGAAATCGCGTCGGCACCGGTTGCCTCCGGCGGCGTGCGCTGCGCGTAGATGATGCTGGAATAGTGCGGGTCGCGCTCGACGTTGCTGGCGATCGACGCCATGGTCGACACGGCCTCCACCGGATACTCGCCCGAGGCCGATTCTGCCGACAGCATGACGGCATCGGCGCCTTCGAAGACGGCCGTCGCAACGTCGGAAACTTCGGCGCGCGTCGGAACGGGTGCGGAGATCATCGATTCCAGCATCTGCGTGGCAACAACCACCGGCTTGCCAGCGCGGCGACACGCGCGCGTCAGCTGCTTCTGCAGGCCCGGCACCGATTCCAGCGGCATTTCGACGCCGAGGTCGCCGCGCGCGACCATCAGCGCGTCCGAAAGCTCGATGATCTCATCAATGCGGTCGAGTGCCTGCGGCTTCTCGATCTTCGACATCAGGCCGACGCGGCCGCGGGCGATCTTGCGGACTTCGGCCAGGTCTTCCGGCCGCTGCACGAAGGAGAGCGCCACCCAGTCGATCTCGCCGGTGGCGAGAACGGCGTCGAGGTCAGCGCGGTCCTTGTCGGTCAGAACACCGACCGCGAGCAGCGTGTCCGGCAAGCTGACGCCCTTGCGGTCCGAAATCTTCGTTCCCGCGACGACCGTGGCCACGATGCTCTTGCCGTCGGTCTTCTCAGCGCGCAGATGCAGCTTGCCGTCGTCGATCAACAGGCGATGGCCGGGCTTGACCGCTTCGAGGATTTCCGGGTGCGGCAGGTAGACGCGCGTGTTGTCGCCGGGCACGTCCTTGTTGTCGAGCGTGAAGGTCTGGCCGACCTTGAGATCCACCTTGCCTTCTGCGAACTTGCCGACGCGCAGCTTCGGGCCCTGAAGATCGGCGAGAATGCCGATCGGCCGACCACAGTGGCTTTCCACCGTGCGGATGCGCTGAACCAGCGTGCGCATCACGTCGTGGCTCGCATGGCTCATGTTGATACGGAACAGATCAGCCCCGGCCTCGTGCAGCTTCTGGATCATCTGCTCATCGGAAGACGCCGGTCCGAGCGTGGCGAGGATTTTGACTTTTCTGTTCCGCTTCATCAATTCTGGCTTTCCTGCGTGCCGGGCGTTTCGGAGAGCTGAACCATCCAGCTCCCTTGCCGCCCCGTGTCGTATTCCTTGAATCCCATGCGCTGGAAGCCGCGGGCGAAGCAGTCCTGAACGCCCGCGATCTTGAACTCGTTCTCGGCGACGCACATGTTGACGTCACCGGTCCAGCGGCCGCCGCGGGCCGCATCTTCCGCGTAGAGATAATAGTATCGTGACTCAAGCTCGCCCTCGATCAGGGTCGCGCAGGTGGTGGCCGGAACCTGCCACCAGCCCTCCGTTACCCAGCCTTCCTTGGCCCGGTAACCGATCGCCACTCCGACGAGATTTTGCGTGCCGTTGCAGACGCGAAAATCGGCGCGCGCTTCATCGGCAAAGAGAAATGAGCTTGAGGTTGCCAGGAAAAACAGGAGGATACCTCCCAGTGTCGTCAGCCCCGGCTTCGCTTTGGAAAAAGGATTTCTGGACACGGTTTCCGATGGAACTCCGTTTTGATTTGCGTGGCACTTTCTTGCGACGGCCAGCCCCGAAAGTCAACGTAACTCTAATCGATTACAATCGGCAAATTGCGTTCAAATTGCGCTAAACAGTTGCGCGTTTCTTGCGATTGACGCGCGTGCGTGCGATCAGCGAGGACGAGGCTAGACAAGAGACTGGACCGGCATGCAACACTATTCTCCCTATGAGATTATCGAAGCCAAGCCTGCAACCGGGCTCGTTTTGCTTGCCGACCACGCGATGAACCGGTTACCGGCCGAGTACGGCAGTCTCGGCCTGCCCGCCTCGGCGTTCGAGCGACATATCGCCTATGACATCGGCGTCGAGGCACTGGTGCGGAAACTCTCGCGAATGCTCGATGCGCCGGCCGTGCTCGGTTGCTTCTCCCGCCTGCTGATCGATCCCAATCGCGGCGAGGACGACCCGACGCTGGTCATGAAGATCTCCGACGGCGCGATCGTGCCCGGCAACCACCCAATCAGCGCAGAGGAATGGGAGAACCGGCTGAACCGGTTCCACCGCCCCTATCATCGCGCCGTTTCCGAGACGATCGGCCGAAGCGCCGAGGCGCATGGCGCGGCACCGCTGGTCATTTCGATCCACTCCTACACACCGGCCTGGAAGGGTGTGGCCCGCCCCTGGCACGCTGCCGTCCTCTGGGACAACGATCCGCGCGCCGTCCTGCCGCTGATCGCGAAACTAGAGGCGTCGGGCGATATCGTCGTCGGCAACAACGAACCCTATGACGGTGCGCTGCGCGGGGATACCATGTTCCGGCACTGCATGATGCCGGGCATTCCCCACGCCCTGATCGAGGTGCGCCAGGACCTGATCGCCGACGAGACGGGCGTTGCTGGCTGGGCCGAGCGGCTGGCGCCAATCCTTGCGGGTCTCAACGCCATGACCGAATTGCATCGCTACGAGCGCCACGCCTCCCGTACCGGCGCCTATTAGAGCTTGGGTCCGGAAGCACGCCGTAACTGAAGAGGATCAACGTCCATGACCGAACTGACCCCGGAGCAGCAGACCGCATTCGAGGCAGCCGCCTTTCGCCGTCTCGTCACCCATCTGCGCGAGCGCGCCGATGTCCAGAACATCGACCTGATGAACCTCGCCGGCTTCTGCCGCAATTGTCTTTCCAATTGGTACCGCGAAGCCGCCGAAGAGGCGGGCGTTGTGCTCGCCAAGGAGGAATCGCGCGAGATCATCTACGGCATGCCCTATGAGGAATGGCGCGAGCGCCACCAGAGGGAAGCGACCGCCGAGCAGAAGGCAGCCTTCGAGATCAACAGGCCGAAGGAATAAGGGCGTTTCGCCGGCGCTTGCCACGGAATTGACCGCGTTGTTGCGCATTGACCCTTGACCTTGGCGGCCGTTTTCGGCACGTCACGGCACCCACGAAATTCAATTCCCCGTATCAAGGAGAAGACCATGTCGGATGCTCACGGCGTCGCACGCGATCAGCTTCGCGCTTTCATCGAGCGGATCGAACGCCTGGAAGAAGAAAAGAAGACCATCGCGGACGACATCAAGGACGTCTACGGCGAAGCCAAGTCCATGGGCTTCGACACCAAGATCCTGCGCAAGGTCATCTCGATCCGCAAGCAGGACCACGACGAGCGCATGGAACAGGAAGCGATCCTCGACACCTACCTCCAGGCGCTCGGCATGGTGCCGGCAGCCGCCGAAGAATAAGCAGGCTTGCAGGGCCGCCGACAGGCGGCCTCGTCCGGACAGCGATGGGGAGCAGGCTGCCCCCGACCCGACCAGAGACGACAGCACTCGAAAGCACGATACAGAATCAAAAAGCCCGCCGGTTCGGCGGGCCTTTTCGTGTCTGCTGTTCGGCCGAAGCTCAGTTCGTGCTGAACTTCTTCACTTCCATGAAGTTGACCGCATTGCCGCTGAAGCGGGCCGTGTCCACCGTGCCAGCGCCGTTCGAGAAGCCGGCGGCATAGACCGTGGTCGGTGCGGTGCGGAGCGACTTGCTGACGAAGCGCGGCGCCTTGACCGGCTTGGAGAGCGTCGCCACACGACCCGTCGTCAGCGCCCATTCGGAAATGATCTTCTGGGTCAGCTTCGGCTCGGTGCGGACCGACGAGCGGGTCGCTGCGTCGGCGTCGTTCTTCTTCGGTCGACCGCCCTTTGCCGGCGCTTCGGCCTGCGTGTCGAAGGCGTTGTCGAAGACGGCCGCACGGGCGTTCGTGTTCGACTGCGGCGCATAGGCCGCCATTTCGATCGGCTGTTGCGATACCGGCTCGCGCTGGGCCGGCGTCGGAGCAGCAAGCGCCACACGGGTCGCAGCCTCGGCGGCAACGTCACGCGGCGGCTCTGTGGACGCAACCACCGGGCGCTCCGCGAAGGATGGAACCACGACCTGCGCATCGGCAACGGCGGCAAGGGCCGCGTCACCCGCAGGTCGCATCGCCGGAACCGGAACGAAACCAAGCGCCTGCACATCCGCGGAAGGATCGGCCGAAGCGACAAGCGTATTCATGTCGCGACGGTCAAGCATCTGCGGCACCGGCACCTTCATCGAGCCGAGATCGGCGAATTCGCTCGGCATTTCCGTGGTCTGCGGCAGGGCAGCAGCAAGCGCATCCTGGGCCGCGTTCTTCTGCGGCGCCACCAGCGCAACGGCTACGCCGCCATCGGCCGGCGCATCCTTGAAGGCAGGACGAACGGCCGGAACCGGTGCATTGATGTTCTGTTCGGCTGTTGCAGTGGCAGCAGCTGTCGGTTCGGCAGCAACCGAGCCGGCGACACCTGGCAGCGCTTCTTGGGCAGCAGGAGCGGAAGCCGTCTGTACCTTGGCCGGCGCAGCGCCGCCTTCATCGTCAGCGCCAGGACCGGCTGCGATCGCCGAGGGTTCTTCATCCTCGTCGCCGCCACCACCGCCAAAGAGCATGGCGAACAGGTTGCCGCGACGCTTGCCGCTTGCGCTATCGCCAGGACCGGTTGCGCCGCCACCGGCGACTTCGATCGCCGAGGCACCGACGCGACGTTTGTAGTCGGCGACCGCCTGGTCATAACCCGGAAGCGGCTTGCCGTCGGACGGCAGATGCATGGTCTTGCCATCAGGGAAGAGGCGTGCGAGTTCGGCGCGGCTCATGCGCGGCCAGGCGCGAACGCCGCCAACATCCATGTGAACGAAAGGCGAGCCGGAGGTCGGGTAATAGCCGACGCCACCCACCTGGAACTTCACGCCGATTTCGCGCAGCGTCTTCAGCTTCACGTCGGGAAGGTAGAAGTCCATCGCCTTGCCGAGCATGTGCTGGCTCTTCTTGGCGACGCCCTTCGAGCGCGAACGCAGCATGCCGTTGGTTGCCGGCGAACGATAGGCCGAGACGACGTGGATATAATCGCGCGAACCGCTCTTCTGGTAGACTTCCCAGACGAGGTCGAGCAGGCGCGGGTCCATCTTGGTCGGTTCGTTGCGACGCCAGTCGCGAAGGAATCGGTTGATCTCCTGCAGGCCCTTGGTGTCGTAACGGCCATTGCGCTTGAAGGTGATCTGCGCCTTTTCCTGGGTATGAATGAAATAGAGTTTCAGTGTCCGGGTCTGGCCCGCGGCCTCTACGGGAGGCGCGAAACCTGGCGTCACGAGGGAAGCCGCAATAGCAACGGATGTAAGAACCTGCGGCACCTTACGGGTAAAGGCCGCGCAGACTCTCGCTAAGGAGCCGAGCGGCTTCTTAAAACCGAACAAATTTGGCATTCAATCCCCGTCCGACGGACAACCGTGCTTCGCTGTCTCAGATGACTGTCAAATAAGGTGACAGCATGGCAAATATGCCACAGTCGTCACCGCCCCTTATAATATAGTGAACACTTCACTAACAAGGTCTAAACGGCGGTGACTGAATAGCAGGGCTAATGAATTGTGAATGCGTCGATTTTATGCCGCCTCCCTCAATGGGTTCTCGGGATCGATGCCATAATCCTTCAGCTTGCGGTAGAGAGTAGACCGGCCGATGCCGAGCTTGCGAGCCACCTGGCTCATCTGTCCGCGGTAGAATTTCAGCGCAAAACGAATCAGTTCCTCTTCCACTTCGGCGAGCTTACGGACGTCACCACCCTCGTCGACGCTGGCGATCGCGTTGTCCATCCGCGGGTCGTGCCCGGCATCGCCTTCCATCGATTTCGCCGCACTCGCGAAGTCCGGATAGACATTCGGCACCTGTTCCGCCGGCCCGCTTTCCCGTTCCGGACCGGCTTCGCCCCAGGAGAAGCCGGAGCGGTCGGAAACGACGTAGCCCGGGATCTGGGTGGCGATCTGCGGAAAATCCTTCACCGTCAGCTCGTTGCCTTCGGCAAGCACAACAGCCCGGAAGATCGCGTTTTCGAGCTGCCGGATGTTGCCTGGCCAGTCATAGGCAGTCAGCAGCGCCAAGGCGCCGCTCGAAATGGCGAGCGGTGTGTGCAGGCGCTGCTCGGCGGCAAAACGCTCGACGAAGGAACGCACCAGAACCGGGATGTCTTCCTTGCGCCGACGCAGCGCCGGGATGGTGATCGGGAAGACGTTGAGGCGGTAATAGAGGTCCTCGCGGAACCGGCCCTCGCGCACTTCGTTGATCAGGTCCTTGTTGGTGGCCGAGATCAGCCGCACATTGACCCGGTGCGGATGGCGCGCGCCGATCGTCTCGATCTCGCCCTGCTGCACGGCACGCAACAGCTTCACCTGGACTTCGAGCGGCAGGTCGCCGATCTCGTCGAGGAACAGGGTGCCGCCGTCGGCATCGACGAACTTGCCGGTGTGTTTTTCCGTCGCGCCGGTAAAGGCGCCCTTTTCGTGGCCGAAGAGAATGCTCTCGACCAGGTTATGCGGGATCGCGCCACAATTGACGGTGACGAAGGGCTTGCCGACCCGGTCGCTCGCCGACTGGATGGCGCGGGCCACCATTTCCTTGCCGACGCCGGACTCGCCTTCGAGCACGATCGGAATGTTGGACTGGGCGGCACGGCGCGCCAGGTCGATCACCCGGATCATCGCCGGGCTTGCCGAAACGATGTCCTCGAAGCCGACGGCGCCGCCGCGCGGACGGCGCGAGGTTTTGACCTTGCCGTCGCGGCTCGCCATCTTCAGCGCATTGCTGATCGCGACCGACAGCCGCTCCGGAGAGACGGGCTTCACCAGGAAGTCGAAGGCACCCGCCTGCATCGCGTGAACCACGGTTTCGATGCCGCCCTGGCCGGTCTGTACGATGACAGGCATATCGACGCCGCGCTCGGCCAGCGCTTCAAGGAAGCCGTGCCCGTTCATTTCCGGCATCAACAGGTCGAGCAGAATGACATTGATCATGCCGCCCTTGCGCTCCAGGAGCTCCAGACCGCTGCGGCCATTGTCGGCGAGATGCGCTACATGGCCGAGACGCTCGATCATGTTCGTCAACAACCGGCGCTGCACCGGATCGTCATCAATGACCAGAATATGTGATGTCACGGAAGCCTCCTGCTTTGGACACGCAGTACTATTTGGCCAACCTCATGTGCCAAATGACGTCAGGCATCTGTGCCATAAAGGGCTGAACATCATGTTTTGAGAAATGCTTGCATTTTATCCATTGCCGGCGATAGCAATGGAACCCATATCGCTTGCCTTCTTCCTGTCACGAACGAGAGAAATCCGACGATGACCTTCCGCCCCTTCGCTCCCGAGCAATCCGCTGTCCGCGCCGCCGCCGGGCAATCCCATGGCGCTACCGCGGATCTCGGCGACCTGCCCTCCTGGCGGCTCGAAGATCTCTATCCGTCGGCCGCATCGGATGCCTTTCGCAACGACCTGAAAAAGGCCGAGACCGAAGCGACCGCCTTCGAAACCAAGTGGAAGGGCAAGCTGGCCGAGGCCGCGACGAAGCGTGGTGACGACGGCATCGGCGCCGCCGTCCGGGAGTTCGAAGCGCTCGAAGATGTCATGGGCCGCATCGCTTCCTTTGCCGGCCTCACCTATTTCTCGGACACGTCCAAGCCCGAGAACGGCAAGCTTTATGGCGACGTACAGTCGAAGCTCACCGACATGTCGGCGCATCTGCTGTTCTTCTCGCTGGAGCTCAATCGGATCGATGACGCGGTCCTCGACAAGGCGCTGGAAAACGATACGCTTGCCGCGCACTACAGGCCCTGGCTGACCGACCTGCGCATGGACAAGCCCTATCAGCTCGACGACAAGCTGGAGCAGCTTTTCCTGGAAAAATCGATGACGGGTGCTGCCGCCTTCAACCGGCTGTTCGACGAGACGATGACGAGCCTCACCTTCAGCGTCGATGGCGAAGCGCTGCCGCTGGAAGTCGCCCTGAACCTGTTGCAGGATCCGGCGACAGAGGTCCGCAAGAAGGCGGCGATGGCGCTTGCCGAAACCTTCAAGGCCAATATCCGCACCTTCACGCTGATCACCAACACGTTGGCCAAGGACAAGGAAATCTCCGACCGCTGGCGCGGTTTTCAGGACATCGCCGACAGCCGCCATCTGGCGAACCGCGTCGAGCGCGAAGTTGTCGATGCGCTGGCCGAAGCCGTCAAATCCGCCTATCCGCGCCTGTCGCATCGCTACTACACGATGAAGGCAAAATGGCTCGGCATGCAGGAGATGGATTTCTGGGATCGCAATGCGCCGTTGCCGGAAACGCCGAACGCGCTGATTTCCTGGAACGAAGCCAAGGACACGGTGCTCTCTGCCTACAAGGCCTTCGATCCGGAAATGGCTGCGATCGCCCGCCGCTTCTTCGACGAGAGCTGGATCGACGCGCCGGTGCGGCCGGGCAAGGCACCGGGCGCCTTCGCCCATCCGACGGTACCATCCGCGCACCCCTACGTGCTCGTCAATTACATGGGCAAGCCGCGCGACGTCATGACGCTCGCACACGAACTCGGCCACGGCGTGCACCAGGTGCTGGCCGGGGGACAGGGCGCGCTGATGGCGTCTACTCCGCTGACCCTGGCCGAAACCGCGTCCGTGTTCGGCGAGATGCTGACCTTCCGCGCGCTGCTCGACCGGACGAAGGACAAGCGCGAGCGCAAGGCCATGCTTTCCCAGAAGGTCGAGGACATGATCAACACGGTCGTGCGCCAGATCGCCTTCTACGAGTTCGAGCGCAAGGTCCACACTGCCCGCAAGGAAGGCGAACTGACGGCTGACGACATCGGCAAGCTGTGGCTGTCGGTGCAGAACGAGAGCCTCGGGCCGGCGATCCGAATCTCCGAAGGCTACGAGACCTATTGGGCCTATATCCCCCACTTCGTCCACTCGCCTTTCTACGTCTACGCCTATGCCTTCGGCGACTGCCTGGTGAACTCGCTCTACGCCGTCTACCAGAACGCCGAAAAAGGCTTCCAGGAGAAGTACTTCGAACTGTTGAAGGCCGGCGGCACCAAGCACCATTCCGAGTTGCTCGCGCCCTTTGGCCTCGATGCCACCGATCCGTCGTTCTGGGCACAGGGACTGTCGATGATCGAAGGGCTCATCGACGAACTCGAGGCGCTTGATAAGGCCTGATCCGGGCACAGGTCCGGATCACGGCGCGATCGACAAGACGACTTTATGAGCGACACCGCACCCTATGTGCTGTTCCGGGACGACAGCGAAAACCGCACCACGGTTTTCGCTGAGCCTTCGCGCATCGTCACCGCGCGCACGAAAGCCGAATTCACCCGCGGCCTTGCCGAGCTCGAGCGCGCCCACAAGGCGGGCAAGTGGCTCGCCGGCTTCATGTCCTACGAGGCCGGCCACCTCTTCGAGCAGAAACTCGCAAGGTTTGCCGAGGAGGGCCGCGAAACGCCGTTGATGTCCTTCGGCATCTTCGACGCGCCCTCGGAAGACCATCCCCTCGCCGAGCCGCAGCGCCGGACCGAGAACGAACCCTTCCTCGCTGAGCCACGCGCGGGCTGGGACTTCGGCACCTACCGCGAGCGCTTCGATCGTCTGCACCAGCATCTGCGCCAGGGTGATTGCTACCAGGCCAACCTGACGATGCCGATCCGTGCCCGCTGGTCTGGCGATCCGCGCGCCGCCTTCTGGTCGCTGATCGACCGCCAGCCGGTGAAATACGGGGCGCTGGTTGCGCTTGACGGGCCGGTCCTCCTGTCGCGTTCGCCGGAACTCTTCTTCCGCGTCGATGCGGACGGCTGGATCGAGACGCACCCGATGAAGGGTACGGCCAAGCGCGGCGCCTCTGCGGCCGAAGACGCCGAGATCATCGCGACCATGCGCGCCGACGAAAAGACCCAGGCTGAAAACCGGATGATCGTCGATCTCCTGCGCAACGACATCTCGCGTATCACCGAAGTCGGCACGCTGAGCGTCCCCAAGCTCTTCGAAATCGAGACCTACCCGACCGTGCACCAGATGGTGAGCCATGTTCGGGCAAAGCTCCTGCCCGAGATCGGTATCGAGGACATCTTCGCCGCCCTGTTCCCCTGCGGCTCGATCACCGGCGCGCCGAAGATGCGGGCCATGGAAATCCTGCACGACCTCGAAGACGGACCGCGCGACGCCTATTGCGGCGCCATCGGCTTCATCGCCCCGAGCGGGATCATGCGCTTCAGCGTCGCCATCCGCACGATTTCGCTTTTCCCCAACGGCGAGGCTATCTTCAATGTCGGCGGCGGCATCGTCTTCGACAGCAACGCCCAATCCGAATATGACGAATGCCTGCTGAAGGCCCGCTTCGCCATTGGCGACGACAAGATCGCGCTCGGCGACGACAAGATCGCGCTGGGCGATGACGAGATCGCACGATGACGGACTTCTCGCTGATCGAAACGCTGCGCTACGAGCCCGAAAACGGCTTCGTCCGATCGCGCCTGCATTTGGCGCGGCTGAAGCGATCGGCGCGACGTCTCGGCATTCCAGGAGCGGAAGGCGCAGAAGCGGCCCTGTTGGCAGCGGTGGAGAGCGGCGACGACAAGCTCGTACTCCGCGTGCGGCTCGAGCTTTTCCCCGACGGACGCATCGAGGTAAAGGCCGCACCGTTCGTACCGTTGTCGGACGATACGATCTGGCGGGTGCGGATCGCCGCCACCCGGCTCAACTCGCGTGATCCGCTGCTGCGCTACAAGACCAGCCGCCGGGCGGCCTATGAAACGGCCCGTGGCGAGTTCGCAGCAAGCGAGGCTGACGAGGTTCTTCTGCTCAACGAGAAGGGCGAGGTCT
Organism: Ensifer sp. 22460; assembly: GCF_052044935.1. Taxonomy (NCBI): domain Bacteria; kingdom Pseudomonadati; phylum Pseudomonadota; class Alphaproteobacteria; order Hyphomicrobiales; family Rhizobiaceae; genus Ensifer; species Ensifer sp. 22460. Next base: position 211,357 of record NZ_JBQENZ010000002.1, on the reverse strand, counting down.
GCGAAGGCACGATCACCTCGGTTTTCCTCGACGACGGTAGCGGTGTCCTGAAGACACCGCCGATCGCCTGCGGCCTGCTCGCCGGTGTGCTTCGTACCGAACTCATCTGCCAACGACGCGCGCGGGTAGCGCGCCTTTCGCCGGCGGATCTCACAAGCGGAACGGTCTATGTCGGCAATTCGCTACGCGGTATGATCCGGGTGAGACTCCTGGTCTGAACCGGGAAGCGTGTAGCGTCTGACACGATCCCGCCCATCGCGCTTGGCGAGGTAGAGCGCCTGGTCGGCGCGCGCATAGAGATCGCTGACGGAATCGCCATCACGATATTCCGCAAGCCCGACCGAACAGGTGTAGAAGAACTCCGGAATATTCTCGAGCGGCCGGGAGCTTCTGACCCTTTCGAGCAGACGGTCGAGAATGCGATTGCCTTCGCTGATGGTGGTATCAGGCAGGATGAGCATGAATTCCTCACCGCCGATCCGGCCGAAGCAATCCGAGCGGCGCACGAATTCCTGCATTTGACGCGCGAAATCGAGCAGAACCTCGTCGCCGCGCTGGTGCCCGTGGCGGTCGTTGATCGCCTTGAAATAGTCGATGTCGATGATCGCGACGCAACCCCACATATGCGGATTTTCGGCACAGTTGGCGATGAATTCAGTCAACCGCCCCATTGTGTAGCGACGGTTGGGCACACTGGTCAGCTCGTCGACCTGGGCCGCCCGAAGCGCGAAATCGCGGTCCTGCCGGAGCTCGCGCTCCCCCGCATGGATGGTGGTGACATCGACGGCAATGCAAAGCATATAGCCGTCGGAATCCACCGTCTCCGTCATCCACAGCCAGCGGCCGTCATGCAAGTCGGTTTCCATGGCACGAAAAGGCACTTTGCCGCGCCGGTGAGCCGTCGAGGCGATCCAGGCGTTGACGTCGTCGGTTTTCAGGACGGTCCCCTGGCCGGCTGCGTAGTTCCGGCGCATGATCTCCGCCCAGGTAGGGCTCTCGTCTGGACCGACGTGATAGGCCGCGCGAAATGCCGTGTTGGCAAATCGCAATCGATCGTGCTGATCGTAGAGCGCGATCAGTACGGGTGTTTTGCTCTGTAAGGCCGCAAGAGCCTTGAGATGACTACCGGTCACGGTCTGTCAGGCCTCCGGGTCGGACAATATCAATCATGGCGCGAAGCGGATGCTTCAGACGAAGCTATAGCACGAAGTGCTTGTGACAAGCGTTTACGCGTGTGAAACGATGGGGATATGGTTAAATCACCGTCTTGGACCGGCCGAAGTGCATGAAGCATACGCGCTACGACGGTTCCTCCAAGCCCTTCACCATCGGCCTTGCCCAACTCGATCCCGATCGCTGGATCGAGCCTGACGAACAGCTACAGCACTAGCTCTCAGAAAAGAAGTGCCTTCTTGCGGAAGCGTGAGGCAGTCGCGGCCCTGCTTTCGATCGCCGGTTAAGCACTATCTCAGATAGCGGTTGACCCGCCGGCTCTTTATTGTGACAGCGATCTATGCTCTACAGCGCCCGCGTGCCGCATTCGGCACCGAAGCCGCTGCGGCACACCCGTCAAGCTGGAACAGCGGCACCAGCCGCTTCCTCATGCTTAGTCACCCACCGTCACAGGAAAGTTTCCTCAGGAGTAAGACAAAAATGGCAGATACCACCTATCCGGTTTACGGCGAGATCACCGGTCCGATCGTCATGATCGGTTTCGGTTCGATCGGTCGCGGCACCCTGCCGCTGATCGAGCGCCACTTCAAATACGACAAGAACCGGTTGATCGTGGTCGAACCCCGTGAGGACGCCGCCGACAACGAGATTTTCGAACGGCATGGCGTACGTCACGTTCGCGCTCATGTGACGAAGGACAACTACAAGGAACTGCTGAAGCCGCTGCTCACCGAAGGCGAAGGCCAGGGCTTCTGCGTCAACCTGTCGGTCGATACCGGCTCGCTCGACCTGATCAAGATGTGCCGCAAGCTCGACGTTCTCTACATCGACACGGTCGTTGAGCCGTGGCTCGGTTTCTATTTCGACGCCGAAATGGACAATTCCGAGCGCACCAACTATGCGCTGCGCGAAACCGTTCGCAAGGAAAAGGAAAAGAACCCGGGCGGCACCACGGCCGTTTCCACCTGCGGCGCCAACCCCGGCATGGTCTCCTGGTTCGTCAAGCAGGGCCTCTTGAACCTCGCCAACGACCTCGGCGTGAAGTTTGAAGAGCCGCATCAGGACGACCGCGAAGGCTGGGCGAAGCTGATGAAAAAGGTCGGCGTCAAGGGCGTGCACATTGCCGAGCGCGACACCCAGCTGACCAAGAAGCCGAAGCCGCTCGACGTGTTCTGGAACACCTGGTCGGTCGAGGGTTTCATCTCCGAAGGTCTGCAGCCGGCCGAACTCGGCTGGGGCACCCATGAAAACTGGATGCCGAAGAACGCCAAGAAGCACAAGAAGGGCTGCAAGGCTGCAATCTACCTGGAGCAGCCGGGCGCCAACACCCGCGTACGCACCTGGTGCCCGACGCCTGGCCCGCAATACGGCTTCCTCGTCACCCACAACGAGGCGATCTCGATCTCGGACTTCTTCACCGTTCGCGATAAGGACGGCGAAGTGACGTACCGTCCGACCTGCCACTACGCCTACCATCCGGCCAACGACGCGGTCCTGTCGCTGCACGAGATGTTCGGCAACGGCGGCAACGCCCAGCCGGTCCATCACGTTCTCGACGAGAAGGAACTCGTTGAGGGCCTCGACGAACTGGGCGTCCTGCTCTACGGCCACGACAAGAATGCCTATTGGTTCGGCTCGCGCCTGTCTCTGGAAGAGACCCGCCGCATCGCTCCCTACCAGAACGCCACCGGCATGCAGGTAACCTCTGCGGTTCTCGCCGGCATGGTCTGGGCGATCGAAAACCCGAAGGCCGGCATCGTCGAAGCCGACGAGATGGACTACAAGCGCTGCCTGGAAGTACAGCTTCCCTATCTCGGTCCGGTTGAAGGCCACTACACCGACTGGACCCCGCTCGACGGTCGTCCGGGCCTGTTCCCGGAAGACATCGACACCAAGGATCCCTGGCAGTTCAAGAACATCCTCGTTCGCTAAGCTTTTGACGTAAAACGTCATCCGGCCCGGGGCACGACCGTGTCCCGGGCCTTTTCATCTGTGCAGGAAAAGGCGCCGGCCGCCCCCTGCCGCTCTTGCTTTCAACTCATGATCGCGGCATGGTCATGCCGGAATGAAACAGTCCGCTCGGCCCAATGCGGGGGAAATCGCCTATGAAGCCATTCGCAGTTCTGACCCTTATCGCAACCGCCGCGGCCTTGGCATCCTGCCAGTCGTCGCCCCGGATCATCGATGAGGGCGGGCCGTCGCGCCAGGCGACCGGCGTCGAAGGCTCCTGGGTAGACCCGAACGGCATCGTCTCGACTTTTGCGGGCGGCACCTTCTCGACCCGCACGACCGACACCAACCAGCTGCTTGCTTCGGGCAACTACATCAAGACGAGCCCGACGCTCGTCGAGATCAACATGACCTCGCTCGTGCGCAATACCCAGTCCAAGGTCGCTTGCGCCCTGGTCACCCAGAACCAGCTCAATTGCACCACCGATGCCGGCGCGCAGTTCTCGCTGGCGCGGCGCGGCTAAAACAGCGCATACGCAAGTATCGAAGCCCCCGATCGGGGGCTTTTTTTGTTGCAGGATCGCAGCTTAACCTCGTTATAAATTGACAAAGCGAGCTTGGTTTTAGCGCTTGAAGTCACCTTCAAGTGATGAAAACATCCGGCCCGGCAAAGCCACTCCGACCGTGGGGAACGGTTCCGTCTTCACGGCTCCGGAAACGGTCGGCTGACAACCGGCAAACAGGAGAACATCATGATCAGACACATGCGGACCGGCCTGATGACCGCGTCCATTCTTGCCCTCTCCTCGGGCGCAGCCTTCGCCGATTATGAGCTGAACATCCTGCACATCAACGACCTTCATTCCCGCATCGAGTCGATCAACAAGTTCGACTCGACCTGCTCGGCGGAAGAGGAAGGCAAGAACGAATGCTTCGGCGGCGTCGCTCGCTTGAAAGCCCTGATCGACACGAAACGCCAGGAACTCTCCGGCAAGAACGTGCTGCTGCTCAATGCCGGCGACAACTTCCAGGGCTCGCTGTTCTTCACCACCTATAAGGGCCTGGCCGAAGCCGAGTTCCTCAACCTGATGAAGTTCGATGCGATGACCGTGGGCAACCACGAATTCGACGAGAGCGAAGACGGCCTGGCCGGCTTCCTCGACAAGATTACCTTCCCTGTCGTCACCGCCAACGTCCTGCCGAGCCACAAGTCGAAGATCGGCGACCGCATCAAGCCGTCGATCGTGCTCGACGTCGGCGGCCAGAAGGTCGGCATCGTCGGCGCCGTCGCCAACGACACGCCGGAACTCTCCTCGCCTGGCCCGGACATCCTGATCGGCGACGACGTTGCCACCACCACGGCCGCTGTCGAAGAACTGAAGAAGCAGGGCGTCGACAAGATTATTGCGCTGACCCATGTCGGCTATCCGCGCGATCTCGCGGCAATTGCCAAGATCCCCGATGTCGATATCGTCGTCGGCGGCCACTCGCACAGCCTCTTGTCCAACACCGACCCGAAGGCCGAAGGCCCCTACCCGACGATGGTCGACAATCCCGGCGGCTACAAGGTTCCGGTCGTCCAGGCCGCATCCTACACCAAGTATCTCGGCGATCTCGTCGTCACCTTCGACGACAAGGGCGTCGTCAAAGCCGCCAAGGGCGATCCGATCCTGGTCGACTCGTCCGTCAAGCCGGATGAGGCCGTGCTGGCGCGCGTCGCCGAACTCGGCAAGCCGATCGAGGAATTGCGCTCGAAGATCATCGCCAAGACCGAAGCGCCGATCGACGGCTCGCGTGAGAATTGCCGCACCAAGGAATGCGAAATGGGCAGCCTGCTCACCGACGCCATGCTCGACCGCGTCAAGGGCCAGGGTGTCACCATCGCCATCACCAATGGCGGTGGCCTGCGCGCCTCGATCGACGCCGGCGACGTTTCGATGGGCGAAGCCATCACCGTTCTGCCGTTCCAGAACACGGTCGCCACCTTCCAGATCAAGGGCGACGGCATCCGTGAAGCGCTGGAAAACGGCCTCAGCAAGCTCGAGGAAGGCGGCGGTCGCTTCCCGCAGGTGGCGGGCATGAAGTTCTCCTTCGACAAGTCGAAGCCGGTCGGCAGCCGTGTCGTCTCGGTCGAGGTAAAGGAAGGCGAAGGCTACGTCGCCCTCGATCCGGCCAAGACCTATTCGCTCGTCACCAACAACTACATGCGCAATGGCGGCGACGGCTACGACGTCTTCAAGGAGAAGGGTGAAAACGCCTACGACTACGGTCCGGGCCTCGAAACCGTGCTCGCCGACTATCTCGCCGCCCACCAGCCGTTCAAGCCCTATACCGATGGCCGCATCACCGAGGTCGCTTCGGCTGCAGGTGCTGCACCGGCAGAACCGGCGACGGAAACGAAGCCGGCGACGGGCACCGACACCACGGCAACCCAGCCGGCGGCAACCTCCGGCGATGCATCAGCGCCCGCGGCAAGCGGCCCGCAGAAGCACGTGATCGCCAAGGGCGATACGCTCTGGGACCTCGCCAAGTCGTTCTACGGCGAAGGCTCGCTGTGGAAGAAGATCTCCGAAGCCAACGGCAAGCCGGCGCCGCGCGCGCTGCATGTCGGCACGGAACTGGAAATTCCGGCAAAGTAAGACAATTTTCCTCTACTTTCAGAGCCGGCGCGGGCTTCCCCGCGCCGGCTTTTCTTTTTAGAAGGATTTGAAACCGAAAGCAGTGTCCCGATTGAACGGGGCCGACGAGGACCGAGATGACCGAACAGCTTGCCGTGATCGCCCCTGCCGACCACCCTTCCGTCAAATCCGGAAAGGTCGGCATTCTGCTGGTCAATCTCGGCACGCCCGACGGCACCGACTATACCTCGATGCGCCGCTACCTGAAGGAGTTCCTGACGGACCGCCGGGTGATCGAATGGTCGCGGCTGTTCTGGTACCCGATCCTGTTCGGCATCGTGCTCAACACCCGTCCCGGCAAGGTGGGCAAGGCCTATGAGACGATCTGGAACAAGGAGCTGAACGAAAGCTACCTCAGGACCTACACCCGCAACCAGGCGCAACTGATCGCCAAAACGTTCGCCGATCGCCCTGAGGTGATCGTCGACTGGGGCATGCGCTACGGCCAGCCATCGATTGCCTCGCGCATGGAGGCGCTGCAGAAGGCCGGTTGCGAACGCATCCTCGTCTTCCCGCTCTATCCGCAGTATGCGGCCGCTACCACCGCCACCGTCAACGACAAGGCCTTCGAGGCGCTTTTGAAGATGCGCTGGCAGCCGGCGCTGCGCACGGTTCCGCCCTACCACGACGATCCGGTCTATATCGACGCGCTCGCGACCTCGATCGAGCGCCATCTGGCGACGCTCGACTGGGAACCGGAAGTGGTTCTGACTTCCTTCCACGGGATCCCGAAGAGCTATTTCGACAAGGGCGACCCCTATTATTGCCAATGCCAGAAGACCGCGCGACTACTGCGCGAAAAGCTCGGCTGGTCCAAGGACAAGCTGCAGGTCACCTTCCAGTCGCGCTTCGGCCCCGAGGAATGGCTGCAGCCCTACACTGACAAGACGGTCGAGAAACTCGCACAGGAAGGCGTCAAGCGCATCGCCGTCATCAACCCCGGTTTCGTCTCCGACTGTCTGGAAACACTGGAGGAGATCGCCGAGCAGGCGGCCGAGAGCTTCCACCACAATGGCGGCGACAAGTTCACCCACATTCCCTGTCTCAACGACAGCGCCGAAGGCATGGCGGTCCTCGAACACGTCGTGCGTCGCGAACTCGCCGGCTGGCTCTAGCTCCCATTCCTTGCCGCGCCGCTTGAAAACGGTGCCCCGATCACCACTTCTGGATGAATGGAACACGCACGCGCTCACCGGCGAGTGCGCGTCCCTAACATTTTGAATCTATGCGCAATCCGCGGAAACCGATTCCGGACCGACAACTATTGCGCTAAAGTGCTGTCTCGGGTCGGGATTGCAAATTTAGGGGGCATCTCTTGGGCGGGTTGGATATCGTCGTCGTCGGTTTCGTGGTTCTCATCATCCTGGTCCTCTTCATGGGGATCAAGACGGTGCCGCAGGGCTACCGCTACACCATCGAGCGCTTCGGTCGTTACACGAAGACGCTGGAGCCAGGTCTGAACCTGATCGTGCCCTTCATCGACCGGATCGGCGCCAAGATGAACGTGATGGAGCAGGTGCTCGACGTTCCGACTCAGGAGGTCATCACCAAGGACAATGCCAGCGTCTCGGCCGACGCCGTCGCCTTCTACCAGGTGCTGAACGCAGCGCAGGCCGCCTATCAGGTCGCCAACCTGGAAAACGCCATCCTCAACCTGACGATGACCAATATCCGCTCGGTCATGGGCTCGATGGATCTCGACGAACTGCTTTCCAATCGCGATACGATCAACGACCGATTGCTGCATGTCGTCGACGAGGCCGCCAACCCCTGGGGCATCAAGATCACCCGCATCGAGATCAAGGATATCGCACCGCCGAAGGACCTTGTCGACGCCATGGCAAGACAGATGAAGGCCGAACGCGAAAAGCGCGCCCAGGTATTGGAAGCGGAAGGCTCGAGAAACGCGCAGATCCTGCGCGCCGAGGGCGCCAAGCAGTCGGCGATCCTCCAGGCCGAGGGCCAGCGCGAAGCGGCCTTCCGCGATGCGGAAGCCCGCGAACGTCTGGCCGAGGCCGAAGCCAAGGCGACGCAGATGGTCTCTGCCGCGATTGCCGCCGGCGACATCCAGGCGATCAACTACTTCGTCGCGCAGAAGTACACCGAGGCGCTCGCCTCGATCGGCACCGCCAACAACCAGAAGATCGTGCTGATGCCGATGGAAGCCTCCGCACTGATCGGCTCGCTCGGCGGTATCGGCGCCATCGCCAAGGAGGTTTTTGGCGATGGACAGACGGCACCGGCGACACGCCCGCGCCCATCGACTCCTCGGACCACGCCCGCCTTCCCGGCAGATCCCTCGCAAGGGAAGTAGGCGATGATCGAACGCGCCATTCAAGAACTCGGGCCCTGGAGCTGGTGGGTTCTCGGCTTCGTGCTGCTGGCAGCCGAACTCGTGGCACCCGGCGTGTTCCTGATCTGGATCGGCATCGCCGCGCTCATTATCGGAATTCTCTCCCTTATGCTCTGGGAGACCGGCTTCTGGATGTGGCAGGTGCAGTTCGTCCTCTTCGCCGTCCTCTCGGTGGTCGCTGTGCTGCTCGGCCGCCGCTTCGTTCTGTCCTCAGCCGAAACCACCGACGAACCCTTGCTGAACCAGAGAGCGGAAAGTCTCGTCGGTCGTACCGCGGTACTGGAGAAACCGATCGCCGAGGGACGCGGCCGTATCCGGCTCGACGATACGTTCTGGATCATCGAGGGACCGGACCTGCCGGCTGGCACCCGAGTCCGCGTCGTTTCCAGCCATGGCCGAAACCTGACCGTCGAAAGCGCCTGATCGGCAAGCGGCTGATGCCACGACGTTTTTCCCATTTGGAAACGATTGCTTAACCACGTCGCTTTACGATTGCGAAAGGATTGCAATCAGGCTTCGTGGACAAACGGCATATGGTGCCAGGCTCATCTCGCTCGACCAAAGGAGACGCGCGGCGTTCGACCTCGCTGGCGTTGCTATTGGCCGGCACTGCCCTGTTCGCACCATCGTCATTGCGCGCGCAAACGGCCACGGCCCCGACGACCTCCTATGGCGTCGCCACCACCCCGGCAACAGTCCCGGCCACCACGCCCGCAATCGCCGATCCGCAAACCACCGGCGCCGTCAGCGGCGACGATCTTCCGCCGGCGCAGAACGAGGATTTCCTCCGCCTCAACCAGCGGGAGCCGACGATCGATGGCCTGAGGCTTCGAACCGATACGGAGGGGTATCGTACCACGCCGGGCGTTCGCATCGGGACCTTCACACTGCGCCCCAGCGTCAGCGAGACCATCAACCATGAATGGCGCAACGACGGTGACACCAAGACGAACCGCGGCTATCTCGAAACCGGCATCCGCGGCACCCTGACCTCCGACTGGTCGCGTCACCAGTTGACCGTCACCGGCGAAGGCATCCTGCAAAACAACATCTCAGGCGAAGGGGAGGAAGAGCCGCGCGCCGATGTAGACGCGGAACTGCGCCTCGATCTCTGGGACGAAACGATTGCACGACTCCGGGCCGGATACAGTTTCTACCGAGAAGACGCCGACGACCCGAACGCGATTTCGAACGCCAAGACCCAGTCCGCGGTCAACACCTACCGCCTCGGTGCCGCCATCGAGCGCGATTTCGGTCTGATCCGCGGTTCGGTCGGAATCGATTTCGACCGCCAAACCTATGGCGATGTCGAACTCGAAAACGGCACGACACTGTCCGAGAAGGACCGCAACCGCAACACCGGAAACTTGATTGCCCGCGTCGGCTACGAACTGTCGCCGGCGCTGATCCCGTTCCTCGAAGCCTCCGTCGGCAAGTCGCTTTACGACCTGCGCGAGGACACGTCCGGCTTCGAGCGTTCCTACCAGACCTATGCCGGACGCGGCGGTATCGAGGTCGATCTCGGCGAGAAACTCTATGGTGAGCTCGGCCTCGGCTACGAGACCTATCGCTTCGATGATGACAGGCTCGAAGACGTCAGCGGCCTGTCCGTCGACGGCCGCCTCAACTGGTCGCCGCAGCGCGGCACCGATGTGCTCTTCGCGGTTTTGACGGATCTCGATCCGTCGACGACGGCGGGCGTTTCCGGATCGATCGACTATACCTTGACCAACATCATCACCCACCAGATGCGCTCCGATCTGGTCGCACGATTGTCCAACACTCTGATCATCCGCAAATATCCGTCGGACTCCCGCTCCTCCGACGAGACGACCTGGCGCACGGGCGCAGGCCTCACCTGGGATATGAACCGTTACCTCGCATTGACCGGCGACGTCAGCTACGAGCGCACCACGCCCGACGTCGGCGATCCGACCGACATCACCCGTGTCGGCGTCGGCCTCGTCCTGCGGCGTTGAGCCAAAGGTCAGCCGCCGGCAAAGCTAGAGCGGTAACAACACTCATTGCCAGCAGCCAATGAAAAAGGCCGCATTCCTCGGGGAACGCGGCCTTCTCGTTTCGGTGGAACCGAAATTACCTCAGGCTGCCGAGCAGCGTCTTCAGCGGCCCCTCGACGCTCGGGCGGATGTCGCCGCGTTCCAGAGCAAAGGCAACGTTTGCCAGGATGAAGCCGTCCTTGGCGCCACAGTCATAGGTGTCGCCACGGAAGTGATAGGCGGCGAACTGCTGGCTGTCGGAGAGCTTGAGCATGCCATCGGTCAGCTGGATTTCGTTGCCGGCGCCGCGTTCCTGCTTTTCGAGGATCGGGAAGATCTCCGGCTGCAGGATGTAGCGGCCGTTGATGAAGAAGTTGGACGGGGCTGTGCCCGGTGCCGGCTTCTCGACCATCTTGGTGATCTTGAAACCATCGCCCACCTTGTCGCCGACGCCGACGATGCCGTATTTGTGGGCCTGGTCGGGTGCGCATTCCTCGACGGCGATGACGTTGCCGCCGCTCTGCTCATAGAGCTCGACCATGCCCTTGAGGCAGCCCTTTTCGCCCTTCATGATCATGTCGGGCAAGAGCAGCGCAAACGGCTCGTTGCCGACGAGGTCACGGGCGCACCAGACCGCGTGGCCGAGGCCGAGCGGGGCCTGCTGGCGGGTAAAGCTGGTCGTGCCGGCCTTCGGCAGAATGCTGTCGAGCAGGGCGATCTCGGCCTTCTTGTTGCGCTCGCGCAGCGTCTGATCGAGCTCGACCTGAATGTCGAAATAATCCTCGATCACCGCCTTGCTGCGGCCGGTGACGAAGATCAGATGCTCGATGCCGGCTTCCAGCGCCTCATCGACCACATATTGAATGACCGGCTTGTCCACCACCGTCAGCATTTCCTTCGGCACGGCCTTGGTAGCCGGCAGGAAACGTGTGCCCAGCCCTGCGACTGGGAACACGGCTTTGCGGACTTTACGCTTGTCGGTCATCGATACCTCCTTGATAGGAACTCACTCATAAGTCTTGCCGGATGGTCCCGGACGGCAATCCGTCTGAAACCATACAGCGCTCCGTAATGGAGCCGCAATCTCTATGCCGTCAGCTGAACACAGCCTGAACCGACGGAACAAATGCATATGCGAACTCCACGACCATGGCTTGACATTTTCTACAGCGGAAGACGCCACCACAATTTCATGGTAAAGGGTTTGTTGACCACGTTTCTGTAGATTCGTTGCAATCCGGCAATGCAACAATCGCGGCCGGATCCGAAACAGGAGCCGCCGACGACTGCCCCCACCGTCGAGGCTGGCCCCAGACTGCCACCTTGCGGAGTGATTCGGGCCATGACGGCCGAAGCCCCCGCAGAGAAACGGAACCGACAGCTGATGATCAGAAACCGCAGGACGTTTTTCCGTCATATCGCAGCCGCCCTCGTCCTATCCGCCGCAACACTCGGCACCTCGCCCGCGCGCGCCGATGCCGGATTCCAGAACTGGATCAACGAATTCTACACGACGGCCGCCAAGGCCGGCATCAGCAAGTCGACATATCGCCAGGCCTTCGCCGGCGTGAAGTCGCCTGACCAGACGGTGATCGAGAAGGCGAACTACCAGCCGGAGTTCAAGCACAAGATCTGGGAATACATCGATTCCCGCGTGAACCCGTACACCAAGCGCGTCGGCCAGGAGATGGCGACGAAGCACGCCCGCACGCTGAACGCGCTGGAAAAGCACTTCGGCGTCGACAAGACCATCCTGCTGGCGATCTGGTCGATGGAATCCAACTACGGCGCCGTGCTCGAGAAGGATGACCGCCTGCACTACGTGCCGCGCGCCCTCGCCACCCTTGCCTATGCCGATCCGAAGCGCTCGAACTACGCCAAGAAGCAGCTGATCGCCGCGCTGAAGATCCTCCAGAGCGGCGACATCACGCCGCGCGAGCTGACCGGCTCCTGGGCGGGCGCCATGGGCCACACCCAGTTCATCCCGACGAGCTACCTGCTCTATGCGGTTGACGCCGACGGCAACGGCCACCGCGACATCTGGAACTCGGTGCCGGATGCGCTGGCGACCGCCGCCAACCTTTTGAAGAAGAACGGCTGGCAGCCGGGCGAAACCTGGGGCTACGAAGTCGCGGCGCCGGCAAATGCCGCGAAATATTCCGGCCAGACGAAGACGCTCGCCGAATGGGCGTCGCTCGGCTTCGGCCGACCCAACGGCAAGGGCTTCCGCAACGGCAGCATACGCGCCGAACTCAAGCTGCCGAGCGGTGGCGAGGGTCCCGGCTTCCTGATGACCAAGAACTTCTTCGTCATCAAGCGCTACAACGCCTCCGACAGCTACGCTCTCGGCGTCGGCCTTCTTGCCGACCAGATCGCCGGCTATCAGGGCATGCAGCAGCGCTGGCCGCGTCCGGACGGATCGCTCGACATCAGCGAAAAGTTCGAACTGCAGAACCGCCTGAAGGAGCTCGGCTACTACAGCGGCGAAGTCGACGGCAATTTTGGTTCCGGGTCGAAGGCCGCGATCCAGGCGTTCCAGTCGAAGAACGGCCTGCCGCCGGATGGACAGCCGACCCAGATGCTGCTGCGGGCTCTGCGCAACTAGCAGGATCAAGGTTTCACGATCGCCGCATCCGTGAGATAAACTAAGAGAAGCGCGCTGCACCCGTGCGGCGCGCTGCAACGTGACAGCGGTCCATGGCCGCCCGAACACGCAATGGACGGGCAAAAAACAGATGACAAGCAAGCGTCGCAAACCACACGGGCGAAAGCCGTTCGCAATCGCGATGGTCTGCATGGCCGCTCTGGCGATGCTTGTCGTTGGCCTCTACGCCGGTTTTGCCGAAGCACAGGAGCGCGTCCAGCGGCGCACTCTCTTCCAGGTGCTTTTCGGTGGCTTGGCGCGCGAGCGGCCGGTCTACGAGGATCGCTCCTATTTCCCTGAGCAGCCGCGCCCAAAACGCCAACGCCAGCAGCAACAGCGCCAGAAGGGCCAGGGGCAACAGAAGCAGAAGCCGAAGATCGCCGATACGCCGGCAGTCGCGCCGGTGGTGGTGGAGAAAGCGGCCGACGCCAAGAAGGTTCTGGTCGTCGGCGACTTCATGGCCGGCAGCCTCGGCGACGGCCTGAAGACCGCCTTCGAGATGACGCCCGGCATCGCCGTCGAGACACGGGCGAATGGCTCGTCCGGCCTGGTGCGCGAAGATTACTTCAACTGGCCGGGCACCCTTCCCGGCTACGTCGGCGAATTAAAGCCATCCGTGATCATCATCAGCCTCGGCGCCAACGATCGGCAGCAGATGCAGATGGGCGACGTCAAGGAGAAGTTCCGCAGCGATCTCTGGACCGAGGAGTATCGCAAGCGCGTCAATGCGCTGGCGGCCCTTGCCCGCAAGGAGAAGCTGCCGGTTCTCTGGGTCGGCATGCCGCCGTTCCAGTCCGCCGCAATGACCGCCGACATGGTGACCTTCAACGGCATTTATCGCGAGGAGATCGAGAAGGTCGGCGGCCAGTTCGTCGACATCTGGGATGGCTTCGTCGACGAGGGCGGCAAATTCGTCCTGACCGGCTCCGACATCAACGGCCAGCAGGTTCGTCTGCGCGGCGCCGATGGCATCAACCTCACCAAGGCCGGCAAGCGCAAGCTGGCTTTCTACGTCGAGAAGGACATTCGCCGGTTGCTCGGCGATGCCGCCGCGACGGACAAGAACGTGCCCGGGGCGGGCGAACTCAAGGACCTGGTGGTGACGGCGCCGCTCGGCAACGAGGATATCGTCAAGACCCAGCCGATCGGCTTGACCGATCCGGCGCTGGATGGCGCGGGGTCCCTGCTTGGCAACGCCGCCCCGGACAAGGGCAATGGCAAGAGCCCGCGCGACCTTTTGGTCGACAAGGGCGATATCGCCGCCGCACCGACCGGCCGCGTCGACGACTTCCGCCTGTCGAAGCCAAGCACTGTCATCAGCAATCCGGTGATCCGCAACTAAAGCCTGTTGCGCAAAAGTGCGCAGCGGTTTTGCGGTATGCGATATATCAAAAACTTAAAGCGCAAGGAGCGAATCTGAAAGATCGCGACGCGCTTAAGAGCAATTCCAGGAAAAGTGTGAAGCGGTTTTCCGTCCGGAATTGCGCTATTTCAGAGACTTAGATCATTTCACCGTTTCGACGAAACAATGAAATGATCTAGAACCAGCCGCGGCCCAAGGCTGTCGGGCCTCCGGCAACAGCCCACAAAAAAGCCCCGCATCTCTGCGGGGCTTTTTTCATGCTTGGGAGTAAACCGTTTATCGCGGCAGGGTGGTTGAGCCCATCAGCGCCTCGTCGATCGCACGCGCCGCCTGGCGGCCTTCGCGGATCGCCCAGACGACCAGAGACTGGCCGCGACGCACGTCGCCCGCGGTCCAGAGCTTCTCGACCGAGGTCTTGTAGTCGCGCTCGTTGGCAACCACGTTGGTCGAGCCGCGGCGGTCGGTGTTGAGCGTCAGCTTGTCGCCGAGATCCTTGAGCACGCTGCTGGTAAACGGACCGCGGAAGCCGATGGCGATGAAGGCAAGATCCGCCTTGATGATGAACTCCGTGCCGGCGACCGGCTTGCGGCGATCGTCCACTTGGCAGCACTTCACGCCGGTGAGGTTGCCATCCTCGTCGCCGATGAATTCGAGCGTCGCCACCTGGAACTCGCGGATAGCCCCTTCGGCCTGGCTGGACGAGGTGCGCATCTTCGTTGCCCAGAACGGCCAGACGGCAAGCTTGTCTTCCTTCTCCGGCGGCTGCGGGCGGATGTCGAGTTGGGTCACCTTGACCGCGCCCTGGCGGAAGGCGGTGCCGACGCAGTCCGACGCGGTATCGCCACCGCCGACGACCACGATGTGCTTGCCGCCGGCGAGGATCGGCTGCGACGGCCAGCCGACGCTGTCGATGTTCTCGCGGCCGACGCGGCGGTTCTGCTGCACGAGATAGGGCATCGCATCATGCACACCGGCGAATTCGACACCGGGGATGCCCGCGTCACGCGGCGTCTCCGAACCGCCGCAATAAAGCACAGCATCGTGGTCGTCGAGTAGGCGCTGCATCGGCACGTCAACGCCGACATTGATGCCGCAGTGGAAGGTGACGCCTTCGCCCTTCATCTGTTCGACGCGGCGGTCGATGAAGTTCTTCTCCATCTTGAAGTCCGGAATGCCGTAGCGCAGCAGGCCGCCGGCCTTGGTCTCGCGCTCGTAGACGTGAACCTCGTGGCCGGCGCGGGCAAGCTGCTGGCCTGCCGCCATGCCGGCCGGGCCGGAGCCGATGACCGCGACCTTCTTGCCGGTCTTGGTGACGGCCGGCTGCGGCACGATGTAGCCCATCTCATAGGCCTTGTCGGCGATCGCCTGTTCGATCGTCTTGATCGCCACCGGCGTGTCTTCGAGGTTCAGCGTGCAGGCTTCCTCGCACGGCGCCGGGCAGACGCGGCCGGTGAATTCCGGGAAGTTGTTGGTCGAATGCAGGTTGCGGATCGCCTCATCCCAGTTGCCGTTGTAGACGAGGTCGTTCCAGTCCGGGATCTGGTTGTGCACCGGGCAGCCGGTCGGCCCATGGCAATAGGGGATGCCACAGTCCATGCAGCGAGCAGCCTGCTTCTGCACTTCCGGTTCTGACATCGGAATGGTGAATTCACGGAAATGGCGAATGCGGTCGGATGCCGGCTGGTACTTTGCCACTTGCCGGTCGATCTCGAGAAATCCAGTTACCTTACCCATCGTACTATCCTGAAAGCTTTGCGTCTGAACAGGCGCTTTTGACAAGCGCGCGTGAGGGACCCCCGAACCAGTCTGTGATGAACCGGGAGCCTTGGTCACCGGGGCCTCCTATTCAGCCGCCTCTGCCATTTTCATGCGTTCCATATCCTCGAGCGCACGGCGGTATTCGACCGGCATGACCTTGCGGAATTTCGGCCGGTAATCCGTCCAGTGATCGAGAATCTCCTTCGCCCGGGGCGAACCCGTGTGGTGAAGGTGGTTGGATATCAGCTGATAGAGCCGCTCTTCATCGTGACGCGTCATGTCGCCGGAGACGTCGACCATGCCCTTGTGCATGATGTCGCCGCCGTGGTGATGCAGCTTCTCGAGCATGTCGTCCTCTTCCGGAACCGGCTGCAACTCGACCATCGCCATGTTGCAACGACGGGCGAAATCACCCTCCTCGTCCAGCACATAGGCAACGCCGCCGGACATGCCGGCCGCGAAGTTGCGGCCCGTCGTGCCGAGAACGACGACGACGCCGCCGGTCATGTATTCGCAGCCATGGTCACCCACGCCCTCGACGACCGCGACCGCACCGGAGTTGCGCACGGCGAAGCGCTCGCCGGCAACGCCGTTGAAGTAGCACTCGCCCGAGATCGCGCCATAAAGCACGGTGTTGCCGACGATGATCGATTCCTGCGGAACGATCGTCGCGTTTTCCGGCGGCCGGACGATGATGCGTCCGCCCGAAAGACCCTTGCCGACATAGTCGTTGCCGTCGCCCACCAGGTCGAAGGTGATACCGCGTGCCAGGAACGCGGCGAAGGACTGGCCGGCCGTGCCCCTCAGGGTCACGTGGATGGTGTCGTCCTTCAGGCCCTTGTGGCCCCAGCGCTTGGCAAGCGCACCGGCGAGCATCGCACCGGCCGAGCGGTCGACGTTCTTGATCGCAGCTTCGATCTTGACCGGCGCCTTGGTTTCGAGCGCGACCTTGGCTTCCTCGATCAGCTTGCGGTCGAGAATGTCGTCGATCGGGTGCTTCTGGCGTGTGGTCCAGTAGGTCTCTTCCTTGGCGGCTTCCACCTTGTGGAAGATCTTCGAGAAGTCGAGGCCGTTCGCCTTCCAGTGGGCAAGCGCACCGTCCTTTTCGAGCAGCTCGGAGGCACCGATGATCTCGTCAAGCTTGCGCACACCAAGCGAAGCCAGGATCTCGCGCACTTCCTCGGCGACGAAGAAGAAGTAGTTGATGACGTGCTCGGCCGTGCCCTTGAAGCGCTTGCGCAGAACCGGGTCCTGGGTGGCGACACCGACGGGACAGGTGTTGAGATGGCACTTGCGCATCATGATGCAGCCGGCAGCGATCAGCGGCGCGGTGGCAAAGCCGAACTCATCGGCACCGAGCAGCGCCCCGATGATGACGTCGCGGCCGGTCTTGAGACCGCCGTCGACCTGAAGGGCGACGCGCGAACGCAGGCCGTTCAAGACCAGCGTCTGCTGGGTTTCGGCAAGACCGATTTCCCACGGGCTGCCGGCGTGCTTCAGCGATGTCAGCGGCGAGGCGCCGGTGCCGCCGTCGAAGCCGGCGACGGTGATGTGGTCGGCGCGCGCCTTGGCGACGCCGGCGGCAACCGTGCCGACGCCGACTTCCGAGACGAGCTTGACCGAGACGTCCGCTTCCGGATTGACGTTCTTCAGATCGTAGATCAGCTGCGCCAGATCTTCGATCGAATAGATGTCATGGTGCGGCGGTGGCGAGATCAGGCCGACGCCAGGCGTCGAGTGCCGGGTCTTGGCAACCGTCGCATCGACCTTGTGGCCGGGCAGCTGGCCGCCTTCGCCGGGCTTGGCGCCCTGCGCCACCTTGATCTGCAGCATGTCGGCATTGACCAGGTACTCCGTGGTCACGCCGAAGCGGCCGGACGCGATCTGCTTGATCGCCGAGCGCTCGGGGTTCATCGAACCGTCCGGCAGCGGCAGGTAACGGTCGCTCTCCTCACCGCCCTCGCCGGTATTCGACTTGCCGCCGATCCGGTTCATGGCGATTGCGAGCGTCGTATGCGCCTCGCGGCTGATCGAGCCGAAGGACATAGCACCGGTCGAGAAGCGCTTGACGATGTCGGTAGCCGGCTCGACCTCGTCGACCGAGATCGGCTTGCGGCCGAGAGCCTCGGCGCTCTTCACCGTAAACAGGCCGCGAATGGTGTTCATGCGTAGCGCCGAGTTGTTCACCATCTCGGAGAATTCGCGATAGCGGTCCTGCGCGTTGCCGCGCACGGCATGCTGCAGAGATGCGATCGCGTCCGGGGTCCAGGCGTGGCTTTCACCGCGCATACGGAAGGCATATTCGCCGCCGATGTCGAGCGTGTTGGCGAGAACCGGGTCGGCACCGAACGCCGCCTTGTGGCGGGCGACGGTCTCGGCGGCGATCTCTTCGAGGCCGATGCCTTCGATCGTCGTCGCCGTGCCGAAGAAGAACTGGTTGACCAGCTTCGACGACAGACCGACGGCGTCGAAGATCTGCGCGCCGCAATAGGACTGGTAGGTCGAAATGCCCATCTTGGACATGACCTTGAGGATGCCCTTGCCGACGGCCTTGATGTAGCGATAGACGACCTCGCTCGCATCGACCTCCTTGGGGAACTCGCCGCGCTTGTGCATGTCGATCAGCGTGTCGAAGGCGAGATAGGGGTTGATCGCCTCGGCGCCGTAGCCGGCGAGCAGGCAGAAGTGGTGCACTTCGCGCGGTTCGCCGGATTCGAGCACGATGCCGACTGACGTGCGCAGGCCCTTGCGGATCAGGTGGTGGTGCACGGCGGCGGTCGCAAGCAGCGCCGGGATCGCCACGCGGTCCGGACCGACCTGGCGGTCCGACAGCACGATGATGTTGTAGCCGCCTTTCACCGCCGCTTCCGCGCGTTCGCAGAGACGGTCGAGCATATCGGGCATGCCTTCGGCACCGCGCGAAATGTCATAGGTGAAATCGAGCGTCTTGGTGTCGAAGCGATCTTCCGTGTGACCGATCGAGCGGATCTTTTCGAGATCGCCATTGGTCAGGATCGGCTGGCGCACCTCGAGCCGCTTGGCATGGGCCATGCCCTCGTGATCGAGGATGTTCGGGCGCGGTCCGATGAAGGAGACGAGGCTCATCACCAGCTCTTCGCGGATCGGGTCGATCGGCGGGTTGGTAACCTGCGCGAAGTTCTGCTTGAAATAGGTATAGAGCAGCTTGCGCTTGTCCGACATCGCCGAGATCGGCGTATCGGTGCCCATCGAGCCGATCGCCTCCTGGCCGGTCGTCGCCATCGGCGACATCAGGATCTTGGTGTCTTCGAGCGTGTAGCCGAAGGCCTGCTGGCGGTCGATGAGCGAGACGTCGCGACGCAGCGCGCGCGGCTCCACCGGCTTCAGTTCTTCGAGGATGAGCTGGGTGTCTTCAAGCCACTTGCTATAGGGGTGCTTCTGGGCGAGCGAGGACTTCACCTCCTCGTCGGAGATGATGCGGCCCTGCTCCATATCGATCAGCAGCATCTTGCCCGGCTGCAGGCGCCACTTCTTGACGATCTTGTCCTCGTCGACCGGCAGCACGCCGGATTCCGAAGCAAGGATGACGCGATCATCAGAGGTGACGATGTAGCGGGCCGGACGCAGGCCGTTGCGGTCGAGCGTCGCGCCGATCTGGCGGCCATCGGTGAAGGCGACTGCCGCCGGTCCGTCCCACGGCTCCATCAGCGCCGCATGGTATTCGTAGAAAGCCTTGCGCTCGGGCGACATCAGCTGGTTGCCGGCCCAGGCTTCCGGGATCAGCATCATGACAGCATGCGACAGCGAATAGCCGCCCTGCACCAGGAACTCGAGTGCGTTGTCGAAGCAGGCGGTGTCCGACTGGCCCTCATAGGAGATCGGCCAGAGCTTTGAGATATCCTCGCCGAAGAGCGGCGAAGATACCGACGCCTGACGCGCGGCCATCCAGTTGACGTTGCCGCGCAGCGTGTTGATTTCGCCGTTATGCGCGACCATGCGGTAGGGATGCGCGAGCTTCCACGACGGGAAGGTGTTCGTCGAGAAGCGCTGGTGCACGAGCGCCACCGCGCTCTCAAACCGCGGATCGGACAGGTCCTTGTAATAGGCGCCGACCTGGTACGCCAGGAACATGCCCTTGTAGACGATCGTCGAGGACGACAGCGATACCGGGTAGAAATTGCTCTCCTCGCCCTTGTATTCGTCATAGATGCGGTTGGAGATCACCTTGCGCAGCGTGAAGAGACGACGCTCGAACTCGGGGTTCGTGGCGGCGTCGCGGCCGGCACCGATGAAGATCTGGACATGGCGCGGCTCGGTCGCGGCAATCTCGGGCGCCTTCGACAGCGACGCGTTGTCGACCGGCACGTCGCGGTAGCCGATGAGCACCTGGCCCTCTTCGGCGACGACGTCCTTGATCACCTGCTTGAAGTGTTCGACGAGCGCATCGTCCTGCGGCATGAAGATATGGCCGACGGCGTACTCGCCCGCCTTCGGCAGGGTGATGCCCTGCTTGGCCATCTCCTCGCGGAAGAAGCGGTCGGGAATCTGCACGAGAATGCCCGCGCCGTCGCCCATCAGCGGGTCGGCACCGACGGCACCGCGGTGCGTCAGGTTTTCGAGCATGAACAGGCCGTCGCGCACGATCTGGTGCGACTTCTGACCCTTCATATGCGCGACGAAACCGACGCCGCAGGCGTCATGTTCGTTGCGCGGATCGTAGAGACCCTGTTTTCGCGGCAGGCCAGTCGGGAATGCGGGCGTTTTTTCAGCCGTCGCAACGCTGTGTGCGAGGTTGAGCCCAGATTGCTGTGATGGCGAATGATCCGTCATCGTTTTCCCTCCTGTTAAACCCGGCACCGCCGGGCATGGCACCGCCCGCGCATGGCTCTTCGTTGCGCGCAAAGGCACGCCAAAAAGCCGGGGCACTATCGTCTCATGATCCTGATCAGGTCGCAAATAAGCACGGCATCATCAGGCACTGATGTCTGCGACCATCCTGACGGCAGGCGATAACAACCGGATGAAATCCGGCAAATCCCCCCGCTTCGCACGCCGGGTGCCATTTTTTTAGGCACTCGCGGCGATTGTTCCGGTCCCTAGACCGAAATAGGACAGCAAACCTGTCCTATTTCATGTGCTCTATGCCAGAAACTCCCCCCCTCCGCAAGAGGCATATCAGCAAATAATAGAGAAGATTTTGCCGAACATTGCCGGAAGTTTCCGGCTTTTATAATTTAATTACGGCTTTCCGGCGTTTTCTTCCTTTTGGTTTCAAACTGGTCTCCAGTTGGCCTTTCGGCCGCCGACCGTGATTGATCCGGCCGAGAACTCGGCTAAGGTCGGCCAAATCCGTCGAAAAGACTGTAATACAGGGTGGAATGTGATGATTTTTTCGTCTGACAACTGGGCTGGCGCCCATCCCGCGATTGCCGAAAGCCTGATGGCGCATGCCGGCGGATATGCGTCCGCCTATGGCACCAGCGAGCTTGACCGGAAGGTGGAGAAGAAGTTCGCGGAAATCTTCGAAAGGGATGTCGCAGTCTTCTTCGTCGGCACCGGAACGGCTGCCAATTCGCTGGCACTTGCGACAGCCAATCGCGCAGGCGGCATCGCCTTCTGCCATCGCGAAGCGCATGTCATCGCCGATGAATGCGGCGCGCCGGAATTCTTCTCGCACGGCGCCAGGCTGAAGCCTGTCGATGGACCGCGGGGCAAGATGGAGGCCGCGCGCCTCGAAGCCGAGATCCGGCGCTTTCCGCTCGACAATGTCCACGGTGGCCAGCCGACAGCGGTCTCGCTGACCCAGGCAACGGAAAGCGGCACGGTCTATTCGCTCTCGGAGATCGAGGCGATCGCGGCCGTTGCCAAGGCGCACAAGTTGCCGCTGCATATGGATGGTGCCCGCTTCGCCAATGCGCTCGTCGGCCTTGGCGCAACGCCCGCTGAAATGACCTGGAAGCGCGGTGTCGATCTCGTCTCCTTCGGCGGCACCAAGAACGGCTGCTGGTGCGCCGAAGCGCTGGTGCTCTTCGATCTCTCGAAGGCGCACGAAATGCATTTCCTGCGCAAGCGCTCGGCCCAACTCTTCTCCAAGTCGCGTTTCGTCTCCGCACAGTTCGACGCCTACTTCGCCGGCGATCTCTGGCTGAACCTCGCGCGCCATGCCAACGCGATGGCTGCACGCCTCGCCGAGGGCATCGCCGCCTCGAAGACGAGCCGCCTCGCCTGGCAGGCGGACGCCAACGAGGTTTTCCCCATCATCAGGAAAGACGTGGCCACGAAGCTCAGGCAGGATGGCGCCGTCTTCTACGACTGGCCCGTGCCCCACGACCTCGATGGAAGTCTTGCGCCGGATCAGGGTCTCTACCGCCTCGTGACCAGCTTTGCGACGAAGGCCGACGACGTCGACCGGTTCGTCGCCGCGTGCTGAAGCAGTTCCAGGAAAACGGCCAGCTTTTCCATCCGGACGACCATCTCGCGACCTGAGCGGGGTGATCCCCCGCATCAAGCCTGTCCCTGCAGTGTCCTCACATTGGAGAGGATCTCGGCCGATAGTGCTGCACTCAGCTTGCGGTCCACGCCCTTGCTCGGCACCAGCACGAACTCGACGTCTTCGAGCGGCGGCAGGGCGCCGGCGGGGATCTCCTTCAACCCCTGCGGCACCATGCTGCGCGGCTGCACGAGCACCCCCATTCCGGCGCGCGCGGCCGCCGTCAGCCCGCTGAGGCTGCCGCAGGTGCAGACGATGCGCCACGGCAGGCGATGCCGGTCGAGCACTTCGAGCGCGACGCTGCGGGTGATGCTCGGCGGCGGAAAGGCGATCAGCGGCAGCACCTTGTCACGCCTGATCCTTTCGGGGTCGCGGGCGAGCCAGACGAGCGGCTCGCGATAGACGAGCTCGCCTCTCACGTCGCCGAGCCTGCGCTTGGCGAGCACGAGATCGATCTCGCCGTTGTCCTGCATCTGGTAAAGCACGCCGCTGAGCGCCACGGTCAGTTCGAGATCGACCGACGGATGAGCACGGACGAAATCTTCGAGTACCGCCGGCAGCCGGCTCATGACGAAATCCTCGGAAACACCAAGCCGCAGGCGACCACGCAGACTGCTTTCGGCAAAAAGCGCACGCACCTCGCCGTCGATCGTCAGCATCGAACGCGCATGGGCAAGCAGTGCCAGCCCATCCGCCGTCAGCGAAACACGGTGGGTATCGCGGGCAACCAGGGTTCGCCCGAGCGATGCCTCAAGCCTTTGAATATGCTGGCTGACGGTCGATTGCCCAAGCGACAGTTTCTCCGCCGCGAGTGTGAAACTGCCCATCTGTTCGAGCGCGACGAAGCTGCGCAACTGCACGAGATCCAGCATGGCTCATCCCAAATCGCGATAACTGTTATTCCTTGCATCCTGCTTCATAATGAGTGATCCCGGCAAGACGTTTGATAACAGCAAGTGACCGGATATGCGCCGCTACCTTCCCGATACCTTCACCATCCTGCTTCTGGCGACGGTGCTCTTGGCATCCGTCCTGCCGATCCATGGTGAGGCAACCGCCTGGTTCGGTTTAGCGACCAAGGTGGCGGTCGGCATGGTCTTCTTCCTGCACGGCGCGCGCCTTTCGCGCGACGTGGTGATCGCCGGCATCCTGCACTGGCGGCTGCACCTGACGATCCTCGCCTCCACCTTCGTGCTCTTCCCGCTGATCGGTCTTGCAATCGGCTTCGTCCCAACCTCGATCCTTCCGCAGTCGCTCTACACCGGCATCCTGTTCCTCTGCGTGCTGCCCTCGACGGTGCAGTCTTCGATCGCCTTCACCTCGATGGCCGGCGGCAATGTGCCGGCGGCGATCTGCTCGGCCTCCGCCTCCAACATATTCGGCATGTTCCTGACGCCGCTTTTGGTCGGGCTGCTGTTTACCGCCGGCGGCCACGGCGGCGTGACGCTCGATGCACTGGAGCAGATCCTGCTGCAACTGCTCGCCCCTTTCGTCATCGGCCAGCTGCTGCAGCCCTTGATCGGCAACTGGATCCGGGCGCGCAAGGGACTCTTGGCGCCCGTCGATCGCGGCTCGATCCTGATGGTCGTCTATCTCGCCTTCAGCCAGGCGGTGACATCGGGCCTTTGGCAGACCTATTCGCTGGCAGATCTCGGCGTCCTGGTCGTCATCGAGATTGTCATGCTGGCGCTCGTGCTCGCCGTCACCATGTTCGGCAGCCGACTGCTCGGCTTCGACAAGGCGGATGAGATCGCCATCACCTTCTGCGGCTCGAAGAAGAGCCTTGCGAGCGGCGTTCCGATGGCGAGCGCCATCTTCGCCGGGCAGAACATCGGCGCGATCGTGCTGCCGGTGATGCTGTTCCACCAGATCCAGCTGATGGCCTGCGCCGTCATCGCACAGCGCTACGCCGCCAAGAAGCAGGCCTCCGCCGTGCCCGCGCCGGCCAGATCCTAAAGCCTGTCGCGCAAAAGTGCGCAGCGGTTTTGCGACAACGACATGCGAAACATCAAAAACTTAAAGCGCAAGGAGCGAATCTGAAAGATCGCGACACGCTTTAGAAAGTCAGGAAAATCTGACGCGGGCTGCGTTCGGAACTGCGTGATTTCAATGAGCCAATAAAAAAGCGGCGCNGGGGCGCCGCCTGTCTTGGGAGATTGTCTTCGCGGTTAGAGGGTCTGGGCCTCGATCTGCTTCGGCTGCGAGGCAACGGACGAAATCTCGATCCGGCGGGGCTTGGCTGCTTCCGGAATCTCGCGGGTGAGGTCGATGTGCAGCAAGCCGTTCTTCAGCGAAGCGGACTTGATCTCCACGTGATCGGCGAGCTGGAAGCGGCGCTCGAAGGCACGCTTGGCAATGCCGCGATGGAGAAACTGGCTTTCGTCGCCCTTTTCCTCGGCTTTTTCGCCCTTGACCGTCAGCGTGTGCTCACGGGCCTCGATCGAAAGCTCGCTCTCGTCAAAGCCGGCAACGGCCATGGTGATGCGGTAGGCGTTTTCGCCGGTGCGTTCGATGTTGTAGGGCGGATAGGTCTGAGCTTCACCCGGCTGGCCGAGGCTGTCGAGCATCGTGAACAGGCGATCAAAGCCAACGGTGGAACGGTAAAGGGGAGAGAAATCAAAGTGACGCATTGTGTCCTCCTTGGAGCAACGGTTTGCGATGTCTGGTCGGCCACCCCATTCTGGCAGCGGCAAGACCGGTGAACGGACCCGTCTTCGGCGCCCGTGACCCTGATTTGGGGAGGAAAATTCGCGACTTCAAGACGCGAGCGCTTACGATTTTCCCGTGAACCCGACATGAACGGCCGCTTCGGCTTCCGTTCAGGCCCGGTGGGCTAGAAGAAAACTCTGGGCGGCAACTCCCAGGCTGAAGTGATACGTCCCTTCCTCTTCAGCAGCCGGAAACGGTGATCGTCCGGATTTCACCCACCGTTTCCGGCTTTTTTCTTTGACGACTGAGACCCTGCCGCCTATCCCTTGATGATACCGATCAACCCGCTCTTGGCCGTCACCACGTCATGACCTCGATCCTCCACTCGACACCGGACAATCCGACCCCGGAAAACTACGTGGCTGGGTTCTTCGATGGCGTCGGCGGTCGCAAGATTCGCTACGCGATCTTCAGGACGAAACAGCCTGTTGCGCGCGGCACGGTCGTCCTGCTGCAGGGCCGCAACGAATCGATCGAGAAATATTTCGAGACGATCGCTGATCTCACGGCTGCAGGTCTTTGGGTCGCAACCTTCGACTGGCGCGGCCAGGCGGGCTCCGAGCGGCTGCTGCCACACCCGGGCCGCGGCTACGTCGACCACTTCTCCGACTATGAACGCGACCTCAGCACCTTCCTCGAACAGATCGTGCTGCCGGATACGCGCCTGCCCTTCTCGATCGTCGCCCATTCCATGGGTGCGCTCGTTGCCCTGTCGCTGGCACCGATGCTAGCAAGCCGGATCGACCGGCTGGTGGTGCTGGCACCCTTCGTCGGCCTTGGCGGACAGGCGCTCGGCGAGCCCAGCATTGCGGCGATTGCGACCCTCATGCGCTGCATCGGCCTCGGCACCCTGCCGGCCCATCCCGACAAGGGCAACCGCCCGTTCGAAAGCAACGTGCTGACGGCGGACCGGCGCCGCTACCTGCGCAACATCGCACTGACCGACACGCATCCGGAACTGAGGCTTGGCCCGCCCACCGCGCGCTGGCTGAGCGAGGCCTTCCGCGCCATGCGCCGCGTCATCCGTCGCGAGCATCTGACGCGCATCACCCTGCCGACGATCATCCTGGCGCCGACGGCTGACCGTCTGGTGCCGCATCTCGCCGTCGAGTGGTTGGCGCGCAACTTCCGCGCCGCCCAGATGATCCCGATCGATGGCGCCCGCCACGAACTGCTGCATGAAGCGGATCGCTATCGCGCCCAGGCGATGGCCGCGATCCTTGCCTTTGTCATCCCCGAAGAGGGTGACGAACGCGAAAACAGCGCCGCCTGATACAGGCGGGCACACTCGCCAATCGTTTGATTTCGCATCTCGCTTCGGTATCAGCGCCGGAGCGTGGCGGCCTCAGCCTTTGAGGATTTCCAGCGCCTGAGCATGCAGTTCGGCGCTGCCGGCAGCGATGACTTCGCCGCCCATTTCCGCCGGTCCGCCTTGCCAGTTGGTGACGATACCGCCGGCCTGCTCGATCAGCGGAATGAGGCCGCCGACGTCGTAGGGTTTCAGTCCGCATTCGATCACCAGGTCGATATGACCCGCGGCGAGCAGCGCGAAGGCGTAGCAATCGCAGCCGTATCGGAAGAGCCGGACCTTGCTCTGCAGCGCCTCGTAGCGAGTCTTGAACGCGCCGGTGTAGAGGTGCGGCGATGTGGTGAACAGCACCGCATCCGAAAGCGAATTGCATGCACGGGTCGAAAGCACCTTTTCGCCACCGGGACCCCGGTAGGTCGCCTTCTCACCATCGGCGAAATAGCGCTCCCCGGTGAACGGCTGATCCATCAGGCCCATGACCGCTTCGCCATTGCGATAGAGGCCGATCAGCGTGCCCCAGACCGGCAGGCCGGAAATGAAGGCGCGCGTGCCGTCGATCGGGTCGATGACCCACACATATTCGCGGTCGAGCCCGACATTGCCATGCTCTTCGCCAAGGATGCCATGCTCCGGAAAATGCTTCTCGATCAGCGCACGGATCGCAGCTTCCGCCGACTGGTCCGCCTCCGTTACCGGATCGAAGCCGCCTTCGATCTTGTTGACCACGCTGGTGCCGATCCGGAATCGCGGCAGGGTCTCTGCCTTGGCAGCTTCAGCAAGGCGATCGAAGAAGGCGCGGTCAGGCAGCATGGCTCTCTCTCAGGGAAGCATGGACGAAGGAAGGTTCGTCCTGCATAGACGAAATTTACCGAAAGGCAAACGCGCTGATGCGATGGCAGCAGCCGCCAAATCGCCTGTGTTTTCATATTTCTAGCGTTTCAATCGGTTCAGATACCGCTTTCGACTGAAAAACGTTTGATGCACTGCAAAAGTCTTCACTGCTTCAACTTGACATTTGTGCAGTGCAATATTAAGGTTTGGGTACAGTCACCTGTGACTGTAAATACCCTCCTTGGGTGTTTCCTCCCTAGACTTGACCGCGCCGTTGGCGCGGTTTTTTTTGAAGCTCCGCGACAGAAAATCCGAAGGTCACTCCGCTGCGAGCGGAAGGTAGGCGCCGTAGTCTTCGACATGGCGGGCAAGCGACGCGACGAAGGTCGTGAGATCTGCAACCAGCACGCCGAAGCCGGGCTTGCGCACCAGCGTCGTCTCATCCACATAGAGCGCCCGGTTGATCTCGATCTGCAGCGCATGCAGCCCGCGTGTCGGGCGACCGTAATGCTCGGTGATGAACCCGCCCGCATAGGGTTTGTTGCGCACGACGCTATAGCCGAGCTGCTGCAACAGATCGACTGCGGCGCGCGACAGTTCACCCGCGGCACTGGTGCCGTAGCGGTCGCCGATGATGAAGTCGGGACGCTGGGCGCTGCCGGGCAGATGCACGTTCCCGGGCATCGAGTGGCAATCGATCAGCACCGACAGGCCGAACTGCACGTGGGTGCGCGCGATCAGTTTGCGCAGGGTGGCATGGTAGGGCTTGTAGATCGTCTCGATCCGCGTCAGCGCGTCTTCCACCGGGAAACGTCCGCGGTAGATCTCCATGTTCTCGGCGACCAGCCGCGGTATCGTGCCGAGGCCGCCGGCGACGCGCATCGAGCTGATATTGGCGTGCGGCGGCAGCGGGCCGTCGAACATGCGCGGGTCAAGCTCATAGGGCTCACGGTTGACGTCGAGGAAGGCGCGCGGGAAATGCGCCAGCAGCATCGGCGCTCCGAGAAAAGTCGCGTTCTGAAACAGCTCATCGACATAGTGGTCTTCCGACCGGCGAATCGAAACAGCGTCGAGCCGCGACTGATCGAGAAAGCGCTGGGGATAGGACCGACCGCTATGCGGTGAATTGAACACAAAGGGAATGCGCTGGATCGGAGGTTCCAGGACCTCAAACAGTTCCCTCTCCGCAATTTCCCCCATCTGAACCCTTTTTTACCATATGCGGTTCTTACAATTGTCATCATGTTGCCAGTTGGTCCGCTCTGTGTCCATAGTGACCAATCACAGCTCCCGGGGAATTGACGTCCCGCGTTCACGAGATATTTACCGCGTTGGGGTTTGGATAAAACGCCGCAATCTACGCGCAATAAACTGAAAAAAGAGAAGCACGGCCGAATTCATGACTGCGAAAATCCTTCTTGCCGAAGACGACAACGATATGCGCCGGTTCCTGGTCAAGGCGCTCGAAAAGGCCGGCTACAAGGTCATGTCCTACGACAACGGCGCCAGCGCCTATGACCGGCTTCGCGAGGAGCCATTCTCGCTTCTCCTCACCGACATCGTCATGCCCGAGATGGACGGCATCGAGCTGGCGCGCCGCGCGACCGAACTCGATCCGGACCTCAAGGTCATGTTCATCACCGGCTTTGCCGCCGTTGCGCTCAATCCCGACTCCAAGGCGCCGAAAGATGCCAAGGTGCTTTCGAAGCCCTTCCACCTCCGCGACCTCGTCGACGAGGTCAACAAGATGCTGGCCGCGGCTTAAGCGACTAGTTTTCCACAGTCGCTGCCGCTTGCGGCACACTGTGGCGACAAGCCAAGACGATTTCCGATCGACCGCCGCGATCCACAAGGATCTCCGGCGGTCTTTTCGTTTCAAGGCCTTAGCAGGAATCCCGCAAATCCGGGCCCTCGCCACGCCGCCGCGACCGACCCCCGGATGGGAAAAAACATGCCTTCGAAATTTCTGTCAAAAAACCTTCGAAAACCCTATTGACGCGACAACGGGTTTTGTGGTCTATGCGCCGACATCGGATGGGCGTGTAGCTCAGCGGGAGAGCACTACGTTGACATCGTAGGGGTCACAAGTTCGATCCTTGTCACGCCCACCATTCGAATTCCAAGGGCCTTTCGAGAAATCGAGAGGCCCTTTTCGTTTGTCCCGGGACGCGCCGGTTGGCGACACCCTCCACCCATCCCAATTCTGTACGAAGTTTAATGTCTTGCGCCATGGAAGCGCCCCGTTCCGCGCCCTAGTTTGCATTCGCAATCCGATCGCACCCGCAGACCTTTAATCGCATCCGTGACCAACGGCCGGCCACCCATCTCGCGTCTCGATACGCGAACGCGACGTCGTGCCGACCACATCTTCTCTGAATGAGAAAGGAACGGACAATGCCTGCCGTCAAGAACATCCTGCTCGTACACGGCGCCTGGGGCGATGCTTCCCATTGGCGTCACGTGATCCCGCCACTCCACGCCAAGGGCTACAGGATCGCTGCAGTGCAGAACCCACTGACCTCGCTTGCCGACGACATCGAGCGCACGCGCAAACTGGCGGAATCGCTTGATGGCCCGACCCTGCTTGTCGGCCACTCCTATGGCGGCGCGGTGATCAGCGGCGCCGGCCATGCAGCCAATGTCGTTGGCCTCGTCTATGTCGCGGCCTTCGCGCCGGATGAGGGCGACAGCCTCGGCAGCATTTTTGCGCGGCGTAATCCACCCTCCGGTGCTGCCAGTATCCGCCCCGACAAGGATGGCTTCCTCTGGTTGGCGCAAGACACCTTCCGCCAGAGCTTCGGCCAGGATTTGAACGAGACCGACGCGCTGGTCATGGCGGTGACGCAGAAGCCGATTGCCGGGCGTTGCTTTGAAGACGAGGCCGGCCCCCCGGCCTGGAAGGAAAAGCCGAGCTGGTACCAGGTATCGCGCCACGACAACATGATCCCGCCGGAAACCGAACAGTGGATGGCTGAACGCATCAAGGCAAAGAAGATCATCACCCTCGACGCCAGCCACGCCTCGCTTGCATCGCATCCAAAGGAGATCGTCGCGCTGATCGACGAGGCGATCGCTTCACTCGGCTAAAGTATGTCGCGCAAAAGTGCGCAGCGGTTTTGCGATAACATCGCGACGAAAAACCCCGTCGATCACCGGACCGACGGGGCCTTGTTCCAGGATCACCGCCAACCGCCGTCGACGGCCAACCATCCAAAGTCGACGCCTTAATGCACCATGGCGGAGGCGGCGGACATCAATTCGTCGCGACGCGGGGCTCCGAACATGTTCTGGCCGCCGTCCGGTACTTCCGTGAAACTCCAGCGCACAACGCCATCACGATCGAGCAGGAACTCGCCGACGAGTTGCCCGGCCCCGGTCGCCATCATCCGTTCGTCGGCCTCGGTGATCTGGTAGCCTTCCGCCTTGTCGAGATAGGCCATAGCTGCGATCGGGTCCATCGGTTCCGGCAATTCGCCCGGCATATTCACCTTCATCGCCATGATCGTCTTCTGGGCGATCTTGTACGGCCAGGCGTCCTCGTCCTCGGTGAATTCGAGGTTGGGCAGCCCGAACGCCCGATGCGAGACCCGTTCGGGATCGGCGGCGGCCAGCAAATTCGGCACAGGATGATAACGGAAATAGAGGCGCGCTCGATCGATCGGCGTATTGACCACCGTCAGGCTCTCGATGCCCCGCTCCCGCAAGGCGCCGTCGAGTTGCGCCATGGCGGCGATCTGCCGTCTGCAGAACGGACAATGCAGGCCGCGGAACAGGCCGACCAGGACCGGTTTGCGGCCGCGAAAATCATCAAGGGCGATCTGACCTTCCTGCGTGATTGCGTCGAGCACCACATTCGGCGCCCGATCCCCCGGCTGCAACGGCCGTCCACTCAGCGGCTCAACCATGTTTCATCTCCTCATCCCGGCCGGAACGCTCCTGGTACGCCTTGTGGCAAGGCAGGCGCTTTTTCTCCGGCAAGCTGTGCGCAGCAATCAAAACGTGGACGCCGCGCCCCAGGCGACGATCGGAAATATCAGTCGAGAAACGGCAAAATCATCAACGCCTCGGGATCGAGACCATGTTGCGCACATATGTCTCTCGCCAAGGCGAAGTACCTTTCCGCTGCATCGAGATCGCCGGCGTCCAGGCAAAGCGTCGCCAAGCCATCATAACACGGAAACAGGAGCTGCGCCTCTTGCGTTTCTCCGCAAAGGTCGAGCGCCTCCTGATAAAGGCCGCGGGCGACATCTGCCCGGCCATGACACTGATGGATCTGGCCGAGCACCAGCAGCGACACCGGCAAGTGGTCGCGCTGGTCGAGTTCCCGGTCAATCGCAATCGCGCGCTCGGCTGCCGGCACGCCGTCCGGCGCACAGCGATCGGTGAAGGTGCAATAGGCGACGGCAAGGTTGGCGAGCAGGCGCGCCTGAAAACCGAGGTCGCCGATACGCCTTGCCATGTCGAAACCGCAGCGGCAAACCTCAATCGCACGTCTCGGATCGGTGACCGCGTAGAACACCGCCAGATTGGTATAGCCGCGGCAGGCGGCATTCAACAGGTTCGCGCCTTCCGCTGCCGCGACGCTTCGCTCGACGATACCGATCGCTTCGGCGCTGCGGCCAAGGCGGGCAAGCGTCACGGCCTTGGTGTTCAGCGCTTCGGCCGTGACCCGCATCGCCTCCCGCTCAGTCTCTGGGGTCTCCGGCGTATAGGCCGCAATGCGATCCAGGGCGTCGTCCGCCGCCTTGAGGGCGCCGGCATAGTCTCCCATGCGGAAGGCGAGGTGGCCGCATTCCTGTGAAAGATGCGCACCTTCAATCGGCGCGCTCACGCCTTCGAGCAGCTCGGCGGCGGCCGCGAAGGAAGCCAACGCCTCGTCACGCCGCCCGGTTTCCCAGAGATGATGGCCGAATTTGCGCCGGATTCGTGCCGCGGCAATCCGGTCGTCCATCGCGCTGTAAATCTCCAACAGTGCGCCGTAGTGCTGAACCGCCGCCTCGCGCTGGCCGGTCGGGCCCAGGAGATCGGCGACGCGTTCGCGTGCGGCAAGCCATTCGGGCCCCTGTTCGCCGGTGGCCGCCAGTGCCGCCATCGCCTGTTCATAAAGCCGGATGGCATCATCATTGGCATAGAGCGCCCGCGCCCGGTCTCCAGCCGCGACCAGGTAACGTGCGCCCTTGGCCTTCTGTTCGGAGAGGCCGAAATGGTGGCCGAGCAGCGCCATTTCCTCGGGCCGGTCGGTATCCTCGCCGAACCGGCGCTCCAGCACCTTGCCGATCAATGCATGCCCGTCCGTGCGCCGACTGAGCAGCAGATTGTTGTAGACCACCTCCTGCAGCAAAGTCTGGGTAAAACGATAGGTCTGCGTGCCCAGGAACCCGCCGCCGTCCCTGGCTTCTTCGATGATCTCCGCATCGCAGAGCAGATCAAGAACCGTATCCACCGGCGTCCGCCCCGAAACCGCTTGCAGCAGATCCGCATCGAAGCGCGGCCCGATCATCGCAGCGTGGTGCAGCATTCGGCGGGCGTCCGGCGGCAGCCGATCGACGCGGCCGAGCAGTATCGCCTCGATGGTCACCGGAATGTCGGCGGCCGCTTCGCGCTCCACCACCCGCCAGGTCGAGCCGACCCGCTGCACGGCGGATACATCGATCAGGCCGCGCACGATTTCCTCGATGAACAGGGGATTGCCCCCGGCCCGTGCCAAGATGCGCTCGGCGAGCGCCTGAGGCAGCCCATCCCTACCGAAGAATGCCGCAAGCAGCCGACGCCTGTCGGCTTCCGAAAGCGGTGCGAGGCGCAACGCCGTCAAGTTTGTATGGCCGGGCTTCAGCTGATCGGCATCGGCGTCGGGCCGCTGGGTGGTGAGCAGCATCAACGGGCTGCCTTCCGTCCGCTCGAGGACGAAGGATATGGCCTCGAGCGAGGCAGCGTCGGCCCAGTGCAAATCCTCGATCACGAGCAGTAAGGGCGTTCGTGACAGGCGTCGTTCAAAAATCGCCCTCACCCCCGCGAAAAGCTGCCGGCGCATTTGTTCCGGCTCCACATGGCGCAACAGCTCATCCTGGGAATCCATGCCGAGGATCCGCAGGAACAGCGGCACGAGCTGTTCGAGCTTGTCTTGCGCAAATCCGATCTCGGCCAGTCCCGCGGCGAGTAGCTCTGTCGTCCGCTGCAGGCTGTCGCTCATCGAAATCCCGTAGGCACCGCGCAGCACCGCCGCGAGAACGCCATAGGACGGTTCTCCGAGTGACGAACTGCCGGCACGACGAACGACGACGTTCGAGAAGCGCGGATCCGCGGCCACCCGTTCGAGGAATTCTTTGACCAGCCGCGACTTCCCGAGCCCTGCCTCACCCGTCAGGCGCACCAGCTGCGCCGTCCCGCCGCAGGCAAGCTCGAGGCAATCAATGAGGCGCTTCATCTCCGCCTCACGTCCGATCAGCGGCGCACCGAGCCCCAGCGCTTCGAGACCACGTGCCGTGCGTGGTGCCTCCAGAGACTGCGTCAGCCTGTAGACCTCGACGCTTTCCGCTTTGCCGCGCAACGTCGTCGCGCCAAGCGCCTCGTAGGCAAAGGCGTGGCAGGTCAACCGATAGGTCACCGGCCCGACGAGGATCTCCCCAGGCCCTGCCAGCGTTTGCAGCCGCTGCGCCGTGTTGACTGCGTCGCCGGTCACCGAATAGGCTTTGCCGTCGCCAGCGCCCAAACGCCCGGCCACGACCGTTCCGGTGTTGAGCCCGATATGGAGGTTCAGTGGCTCGCCGATCCGCCGCTGCCAGCGTTCGCCGACCCGCCTTGCCCGACCGACCATGTCGAGCGCGGCACGAAGCGCTCTCTCGGAGTCGTCCTCGTGCGCCACCGGCGCGCCGAAAAGGGCAAGCAACGCGTCGCCAATGAATTTGTCGACGAAGCCACCGTAAGCCTCGACCGCCTCGGTCAGTTCTTCGAAGAGTTCGTTCTGGAAGGCCCTGAGGACCTCCGGATCCACCTGCTCGCTGAGACCAGTAAAGCCGCAGAGGTCGGCAAAGAGAATGGTGGCTGTGCGGCGGTCGGCGCCCGCCTCCTCTCCGCCAGAAGGTCGCGCCCGAGGCGTCTGTGCCGTCGCAGGTGGCGAAACCGTCGGCTTTATTGGTGCCGGGCTTCCAAGCCGGGTGCCGCAGGTGGGACAAAACGAGAAGTGTGGCGGGCAGAGTGCGCCGCAACCGGGACACGGGCTATGCTGCTTGGCACCGCAATTCGGGCAAAACGCAAACCCGCCTTGGATCTCGCAACCGCACTCGTGGCAGTTCATCGACGACGAACCTTCGAACGAACCAGGCTGGCACGGCGAATGCGGAGCCAGCCGGGACATGATGGCTTCGCAAGAATGGACCCGCATCACCTGCTTTGCAAGCAACAGCAAGAATTGCGATGGGAGACCGCGAATGCGGCCTCCTCCAGGGCCTCCCGACGGTTTCCCGATCGATCAGTCCGGCAATGGTTCGTCGGCAATCTCGGCCTCAAGCGCTGTCAGGAGTGGGCACGGCGCGGCTTCGGTGGACGGGAAAACGTATCGAGATCGATAGCTGCACCTTCCGGCGCGCGGCACACCTCCTCCGGATGCCGATCGCTGGCCTCGACGGCGAAGTGGATCGCCGCCGTCTCGTTGGTGAAGAGGCCGCCAACGACGCCCTTGCGGTCGGAAACGACCCACCAGCCGTGCCTGTCGCGGCCAACGACGAAACGTGCGCGCGCGCGAAAACCACGCCGAATCTGCTGCGTACTGCCCATGATGGAATGATCCTCGTTGATCGGAAAAAGGCTTAACCGGCAATCCACGGAATGGCGGCCTGGATGCCATAGGCAAGGCCGAGAACGATACCGAGGCGGACGCCGATGCCGAGAAAGACGTCGCGAACCGCGCTGTCGTTATCCTGGCGGTTCTCGATGTTTTCGTTGCCCTGGGCGCGTCGGCGCTGTTCGGCCTGAGCGGCAAGATGCGGCAAGCGTGACATGATCTGTCTCCTTTTTGACATAAGGTCCCGCGCACCGAGCTCAACGAATGAGGGGATGCTGGCAGGACGGGAATTGTTGAGGGAACTCAGCTCGCGAGCGCGATGCGGACGCCGCGGCCGATATGGGTGGAGGACGGAAGTTCGGTGAGCGGCTCGAGTGCCGCACGAATCTCGGCCGCCGTTTCCGCCGCAACCGGCGTCAATGGCAAGCGCAGTTCGGGGCTGAGGGCGCGCGCCAGATGCAGCGCATATTTGATCGGTCCCGGATTGGTCTCGCGCTCCAGTGCCACCAGCAACGGCCTTATCCGTTCATGGATGGCAAGCGCCGCCCCTGTATTGCCGGTCGTGATTGCCTGATGCATCGCCACCACCAGCCGCGGAACGACATTGGACGCCACCGATATGGTGCCGTGTCCGCCGCAAAGATTGAACGGCAGCGCCGTCTGGTCATGGCCGGAAAGCGGACGAAGGCGGTTTTTCAGCTCAGCCGACATCGAAAGAAGCCAGCCGATGTCGCCGGTCGCATCCTTGATGCCGACGATGCCGGGAAGCTCCGCCAGCCGCTCAAGCGTTCGCGGTGTCAGATCGACGCCGGTGCGGGCGGGCACGTTGTAGAGGATGACCGGCAAATCGACCGCCCTGGTGACCGCCTCGAAGTGCCGATAGAGCCCCTCCTGCGACGGCTTGCTGTAATAGGGCGCGACAATGAGCACCGCATCGGCGCCGAGCGCCTTGGCTTCCGCCGTCAGGTCGATCGTCGTCTCGGTACTGTTGGTGCCGGTTCCGGCGATAACGGGGATCTTCCGCTCGGCGACCTCGACGCAGCGCTCGATCACCATTGTCCGCTCGGTACGCGACAGCGTCGGCGCCTCGCCGGTGGTACCGCAAGCGACGATGCCGGAGATGCCGTGGCGTATCTGCCATTCGACCAGCGACATCAGACCGGCGACATCGACCTTGCCGTCGCGAAACGGTGTGACGAGCGCCGTGATCGCCCCGTCGAGGCGCAACGAGTGCATGTTCATGGAAATATCCTTCAGGTGGGAAACTGGCCGCGGTCGGTAGCCGCGATGGCAAGCTGATAGCTGCGGCAGGAGCGCAGGAAGGCGCCGAGGATTGCGGCGGCCAGATCGGCATGCCGCGCCTTGAACGTGAGCCGACCCGCACCTGGCGGCTGATAGCGCAGCGCACAGGTCCAAAGCCCGAGTTCGTGGCTGAGTGTTCTGAGACAGAGCTTTGCCTCAGTCGTAGACGTCAGGTGGATGACCGCATCGACCTGGGCATCGGCCGCCATCAGATCGCGGAACCGACGCGACGGCCACTCGTCCACGGCGAGACCGGGCAGTTCCCGGATCACGCGGACAGCCTCCCAGACATGATGCTCACGCAGGCGGCGAACCGCGCTCAGCCGAAGCAGTAGCACATCCAGGGGATCTGCATTCGCCTCGACAGTAACGGGCCGCTGGCGCAAACCCATATCGGGCAGAAGGCTCCGGACATGATGACGCAAGCTGAAATCGTGAAGAGACATGGAACTCATCCGTATTCGATGAGGGGAACCTAGCTCCATCAGGCGTCCGGATTCGATTCCGACTTCGCGCGCCCGGCATAAGATTTCCGTAAAGCCTCCCGATTGGTGCTGTCCAAGGCATTCATGCGCGGCTAGATTGACACTCGAAGGGACAGAAAACCCCGCGAAATGCAGGCGCGCGGCGTCGAAATAATCTGACGCAAAAGATGACGTGCACGCAATTTTGCGCTAGGTAGCCCCTTCTGTGGCGATAAGGATCGCCATATTTCGCGCAATGCCCTGTCCGTGAAGGAACATGCCCATGCCTGCCTATCGCTCACGTACCACCACCCATGGCCGTAACATGGCCGGTGCCCGCGGCCTCTGGCGCGCGACGGGCATGAAGGACAGCGATTTTGGCAAGCCGATTATTGCAGTGGTGAACTCATTCACCCAGTTCGTGCCGGGCCACGTGCACCTCAAGGATCTCGGCCAGCTCGTCGCCCGCGAGATCGAGGCGGCCGGCGGCGTCGCCAAGGAATTCAACACCATCGCCGTCGACGACGGCATCGCCATGGGCCATGACGGCATGCTCTATTCGCTGCCGTCGCGCGAGATCATCGCCGACTCGGTCGAGTACATGGTCAATGCCCACTGCGCCGACGCCATGGTCTGCATCTCGAACTGCGACAAGATCACGCCCGGCATGCTGATGGCGGCGCTCCGCCTCAATATCCCCGCCGTCTTCGTCTCCGGCGGCCCGATGGAAGCCGGCAAGGTCGTGCTGCACGGCAAGACGCATGCGCTCGATCTGGTCGACGCCATGGTCGCAGCCGCCGACGACAATGTTTCCGACGAGGACGTCAAGGTCATCGAGCGCTCCGCCTGCCCGACCTGCGGTTCCTGCTCCGGCATGTTCACCGCCAATTCGATGAACTGTCTGACCGAGGCCCTCGGCCTGTCGCTGCCCGGCAACGGCTCGACGCTCGCGACCCACGCCGACCGCAAGCGCCTGTTCGTCGAGGCCGGCCATCTGGTCGTCGATATTGCCCGCCGCTACTACGAGCAGGAGGACGAAAGCGTCCTGCCGCGCAACGTCGCCTCCAAGCAGGCTTTCGAAAACGCCATGGCACTCGATATCGCCATGGGCGGCTCGACCAATACCGTGCTGCACATCCTCGCCGCCGCCCATGAGGGCGAAGTCGATTTCACCATGGCCGACATCGACCGGCTGTCGCGCAAGGTTCCCTGCCTGTCAAAGGTGGCGCCGGCGAAAAGCGACGTGCACATGGAAGACGTGCACCGCGCCGGCGGTATCATGTCGATCCTCGGCGAACTCGAGAAAGGCGGCCTCATCAACCGCGATTGCCCGACCGTCCACAGCGCCACGATCGGCGACGCCATCGACCGATGGGACATCACTCGCACATCGAGCGAAACGGTGCGCAACTTCTTCCGCGCGGCGCCGGGCGGCATCCCGACGCAAGTTGCCTTCAGCCAGGAGGCGCGCTGGGACGAGCTCGACACCGACCGCGAAAAGGGCGTCATCCGCTCGGTCGAACATCCCTTCTCCAAGGATGGCGGCCTCGCCGTGCTCAAGGGCAACATCGCCATCGACGGCTGCATCGTGAAGACCGCTGGCGTCGACGAGAGCATCCTGAAGTTCTCCGGCCCGGCCCGTGTCTTCGAAAGCCAGGATGCATCGGTCAAGGCGATCCTCGGCAACGAGATCAAGGCCGGCGACGTGGTCGTCATCCGCTACGAAGGCCCGAAGGGTGGCCCGGGCATGCAGGAAATGCTCTATCCGACGAGCTACCTGAAGTCGAAGGGCCTCGGCAAAGCTTGCGCGCTGATCACCGACGGCCGCTTCTCCGGCGGCACCTCCGGCCTCTCGATCGGCCACGTTTCTCCGGAAGCGGCCAATGGCGGCACGATCGGTCTCGTGCGCGAAGGCGACATGATCGATATCGACATCCCGAACCGCACGATCAGCCTGCGTGTCGACGAGGCGGAGCTTGCGAGCCGGCGCGCCGAACAGGACGCCAAGGGCTGGAAACCGGCCGAGCAGCGCAAGCGCAAGGTAACGACGGCACTCAAGGCCTATGCCGCATTCGCCACCTCGGCCGACCGCGGAGCAGTGCGCGACCTCGGCGACCGCTGAGACGAAAAAAACAGAGACAGTCCGAAGGCCCCCGATGTTCGGGGGCCTTTTTTCTTTGGCCGGATGTCAGGCTCTGGCCTGTTGCGCATCGCTGCCTTCTTTGCCCGGCAGCGTGCATCTGTTATTTTAGGCTACCCTAAGATTAAAACAGGTGGGTCATGGCGAACGCTTCCGAACTGCTCGGCACCTGGAAGATGCTCTCCTGGAAACGCAAGGTTGTCGCCACCGGCGAAACCAGCGATGCCATGGGGGCCGATCCTATCGGCTACCTCTCCTACTATCCCGATGGCCGCGTCAGCGCCGTCGTGGTGAGGCGTGATCGCCCCGCATTGAAAGGCGCCGTACCGACGAGCGACGAAAAGGCGGCGCTGTTCGACTCGATGCTCGCCTATGCCGGATCCTACAGGCTTGAGGATGGCCGGGTCATCCACCAGCTGGATGCGAGCTGGAACCCGGCCTGGGGCATGTCCGATCTGATCCGCCCGTTCTACGTGGAAGGCGACAGGCTGGTGATCTACGGCGCACCAGCCATCGACCCCCGGACTGGAGAAGAGGTCACATACAATCTCGAGTTTCGTCGGATATGACCAGCCGCCATTGCCAGACGTCAGAGATGACGCGTCTCGGCCGGCGCGTGGAACCAGTTGTTGTTGCGTCCGTCCATATATTGCGCCGGCACCTCGGCGAGCACCGCCGGATCGAGGTCGTCGAGGCAGGCGACGTTGACCGAATAATAGGCACCGCCGATCTCCTCGATGTAGCCGTGGCCGAAGGCCGCGACGCCACAGATCTTGCAGAAACGGTGATGCACGCTGTTGCTGCTAAACTGGTAGTCGGCGATGTTGGCTTCGTCACACTGCAAGCGGAAACCGTCGGGCTTTACGATTGCCCCCCAATAGCGCCGCTTCCAGCAGATCGAGCAATTGCACTTGCCGGTGCCGGCATCGAGGTCGACATCGGCCTCATAGCGGATATTTCCGCAATGGCAGCTTCCCTTATAGGTCAGTTTCATAACCGTCACTCCTGCTTTCCGGGCCCAGGCAGACCCCACTTTGCCACCCACCAATTTGACAACACGCTGTCAGATGAAGCTTATACAATGCATTTGCCACATTGACAATATGTTGTCAACTGAAAGCAATTGCTCGGTGCGCCCGTCAGAGATGGCGAACCTCGACAGGTCTTTCATCCCATCGGTCGTTGCGGCCATCCAGATATTCCACCGACACCTGGGCGAGGACGGACGGATCGACATCATCCAAGCGGCAACATTGATACAGAAGGCGCAATTGCACTTGGTCGTCCCGGCATCGAGATCGAAAGTCGCCTCGTATCGCACCTTGCCGCAATGGCAGCTGCCCTTGTAAGTCCTCTTCGCCATGCTCTCCTCTCCCTTGCTGAAAGGGCTTGCTGAAACGAGAGCATCATGACAACATGATGTCATGCAAAAATTTTCACACAACGGGTGGCACTGTCAACATGAAAGACCCTGAACGCACGCACGCCGGCGACGCCTTTGCGGAATTTGCGATAACCGCGTTGCGGCTTGCCGGTCCGCTGACGCAGGCCGGCGACGCACTCGCCAAACCTTCCGGACAAACGAGCGCCCGCTGGCAGGTACTGGCAGCGGCAAACCACGCCCCCATGTCGGTCGCCGATGCCGCGCGCGCCCTCGGCCTCGCGCGCCAGGGCGTGCAGCGCATCGCCGACCTGTTGGAAGCGGAAGGCCTGATCGCCTACAGAGACAATCCGACCCACCAAAGGGCAAAACTCATGGTCCTGACGGCGGCCGGCGAAACGGCGCTGCACGAAATCAAAGAGCGGCAGGCGGCTTGGGCCGACAGGCTCGGTGCCGAATTGGGTGAAAGACGCCTGCGACAGGCCTCGGCCTTGATGGCGGAGATCATCGAAGTCCTCAAGGAACGATCCTCACCGGAAGATCCCGCCCCCTAGAGCATCCCGCTCTCAAGTGGAATCACTGGAGGCGGAAAGATGCTCTAGATTCAAAGTGCTAGAGCGTCCTTTGTGCGTTCACTTGAACGCACGGCGTTCTAAGCAACCGCCGTTCAAGCCAGTGTCAGGAGATCCGCGCGCAGGCGGTCCGGTCCACCTTCGCCAAGCACCGGATCGAGCGCCTCATGCAATGCCTTCCAGATGGGTATGGCACGCGCCAGCAGCG
Source organism: Ensifer sp. 22460 (assembly GCF_052044935.1). Taxonomy (NCBI): domain Bacteria; kingdom Pseudomonadati; phylum Pseudomonadota; class Alphaproteobacteria; order Hyphomicrobiales; family Rhizobiaceae; genus Ensifer; species Ensifer sp. 22460. The sequence goes on along the minus strand of NZ_JBQENZ010000002.1, from coordinate 170,276 downwards.
CTGCGCCCTCCTGCGTCAGCCGCAGCCGCCGCGACCTTCGGTCCTCCGGATCGGGAAAGCTCTCGATCAGGCCGCGCCGTTCCAAGGGCTTCAGCGCCGCAGTCAGCGTCGTCCGGTCCATGGCGAGCAGCGACGCAACCGATCCCATGTTCGGAGGCGCCGGACGATTGAGCGACATCAGCAGGGAGAACTGCCCGTTGGTGATATCGAGGGACCGCAGCGCCTCATCGAACCGGCGGGCTATGGCACGCGCGGCACGCTGCACATGCAGGCAGAGGCAGGTATCCTTCACATGCAGGGTGGTCTCGAATGGAATTAAAGGCATCTTTGACATGGCTGATTAATGTTGATATCAACGTAATTAGTCAAGTGCAACGTTGGAAGGAGGAACGGGCATGAGACAGGACCACGCAGTCGTATCGCCTCGGGAGTGGTTGGAAGCGCGCAAAGCACTGCTCGCGCTTGAAAAGGAACACACCCACGCACGCGACAAGGTCAATGCCGCCCGGCTGGCTCTGCCCTGGGTGAAAATGGAAAAGACCTACGTTTTCAACACGGTGACCGGGCGCAAGTCGCTGTCCGAACTGTTCGACGGTCGCAGTCAGCTCATTGTCTACCATTTCATGTTCGGCCCCACCTGGGAGGCCGGCTGCCCCGGCTGCTCCTTCCTGGTCGACCACTTCGCCGGCATGCTGCCACACCTCAACCACCACGACGTGACGCTGATCGCCGCATCGAATGCGCCGCTGGCGAAGATCGAAGCCTACAGGAAGCGCATGGATTGGCACTTCCCCTGGGTCTCTGCGGAGGGCAACGGCTTCAACCATGATTACCACGTCGCCTTTTCTCCGGACGAACTGGCAAGCGGCAAGGTCGCCTACAATTTCACCGAGATCGAAAGCGCCAACGCGCATGAGGAACTGCCAGGACTGAGCGCCTTCCAGAAAGGCGAGGACGGCGCGATCTATCACACCTATTCGTCCTATGCCCGCGGTCTTGAGGAACTGGTCGGCACGCTGATGCTGCTCGACCGCGCGCCGAAGGGCCGCAACGAAGACCACACCATGAGCTTCGTCCGCCGCCACGACGAGTACGAAAAGGTGCGCGGGCGCAAGGCAGGCTGATCCTCCTCGTCCTTCGCGGGCGGAACCTTTCGCCTGCGAAATCGTTTCCAGAACGCTCGCGTGCCGGGCCGATGACCTGCGCCCGGACCAAGAAGGAAATCCCGTGAAAGCAGAACCGGAAGAAGCGCATCGCTGGCTCGAACAAATGCTGGGCGACTGGCAGGTTCGCACGGCCGGATCCGATGGCGAGCCCGACGGGAGCGGCCCCTGGACCGAACACGTTCGCTCGCTTCATGGCCTTTGGATCGTCTGCGAAGGTCAGGGAACGATGCCGGGCGGCAGCTTCGGCGAAACGCTCATGACGCTCGGCTACAATCCCGAGACGAAACGCTACATCGGTACCTGGGTCGGCTCCATGCTGACCCATATGTGGGTCTATGACGGCGAACTGGATGCGGAAGGCAGATCCCTGTCTCTCTACTGCGATGGACCGGATTTCGAAAACCCCGGCAGAACCGCGCGGTACCGGGACGTCATAACGCTCCTCGATCACTCCCGGCGCTTGCTGACGGCGCAAGTGCAGGCGCCGGACGGAAGCTGGAAAGACATGATGACGGCGGAATACCTGCGCCGGGATTGACCGCGGGACGAGCGACCGTGCCCGGTTCCCGGCCGCGTCCCGCTTCAACCCGCTCCGACGTCGGCCCATTCGAACATGCAACCAAGCGGCACGAAATGCGCCGCGCCAAGCAAACTGGAGGAAGGCAATGGCAGATCACGGCAAATTTGTTTGGTATGAACTGATGACGACGGACATGGCCGCGGCGGAGACCTTCTATAAGGACGTCGTCGGCTGGAATGCCCGCGATTCCGGCATGCCCGGCATGAGCTACACGCTGTTCAATATCGGCGAGCTGCCGGTTGCCGGATTGATGACGATGCCGGAAGGTGCGCTCGAAATGAAGGTACCCCCGGCCTGGCTCGGTTATGTCGGCGTCGACGATGTCGATGCGACCGCCGCCAAGATCGCCGCCAAGGGCGGCAAGGTTCATCGGGCGCCGGATGATATCCCGGGCATTGGGCGCTTTGCCGTCGTCACCGACCCGCACGGCGCCGTGTTCGCGATCTTCAAGGGAACGGGCGATCCGCCGCCGGTCACCGATCCGATGGCGCCCGGTCTCGTCGGCTGGCACGAACTCGCGTCCGGCGACCTCGACACCGCCTTCCCCTTCTACGCCGAGCTCTTCGGCTGGACGAAGGACCAGGGCATGGACATGGGCGAGATGGGCACCTACCAGATCTTTGCCCATGGCGCCGCCCCGATCGGCGGGATGATGACCAAGCCGAAGGAAGTGCCCGCGCCCTACTGGCTCTACTACATCAACGTGCCTGCGCTCGACGCATCGATCGAGCGTATCAAGGCCGGTGGCGGCAAGGTCGTGCTCGAGCCGATGGAGGTGCCCGGCGGCGCCTGGATCGTCCAGGCGCTCGACCCGCAAGGCGCCCTTTTCGCGCTGGTCGCGCCGAAGCGCTGAACGGTCGCGTCAACCGACAAGCACGCGCATGAGACAGGGCCCGCCTCCCATCAGGAGGCGGGCCTCTTTTCTATCCGATGGGCGCTGTGCGGTGACGGAATGCAAGCCGCTGCCCTGCACCACGCGCATCCCTCGGTTGCGGCGCGACCCGTAGTATTTCAGGGTATTTCAAGGTTATTTAACACCTTATACGATAACAGGGGCAACGAGCACACTGATTTCGGATGGGTTTCTTGTCACACGACAAGAATTGTCGCGACAGCCCAAGCGATGAGCGGCGACATGAGTGGAGCAACTTCGCGTAAATGAAGAACAAAGGCGGCAGCTATACGCCCCCGGAAACGGGCGTTGCAGAAGCGCGCACGGCGAAGGCGCTGCGCCGCAAGCTCCAATGGCTGCTCGCCATCGTCGTTGCCTGCACCGGCGTGCTCGCCACCGAGATCATCGCCGCCTCCTATAGCGATTTCGTCATCGCTCGCCGCAACCTGACCGAAGTCATGGCCTTCTGCCGCGTGCTCGACGCTGCAAACTACCTCTCGGCCGAGCGCGGCCCGTCCAATGGCGTGCTCGGCATCGGCGTGGCACCCGGTTCGCCGGTCCAGGCCCGGCTTGCCGAGTTTCGTACCCGCAGCGACGCGGCGCTCGCCAAGCTCACCGAGGACATCGACGGTGCCAGCCGCACCGAACCTGCCGGCGCCCTCTCCCCCATTCTCGTCGAAGTTCGCCGCCGCCTGATGCTGGCGCGCGCCGAGATCGACCGCATTGCCGCGCTTCCGCCCGAACAGCGGGACCTGACGGAGATCCAGGCTACGATCGAGGCAATGTTCGGCGTCATCGACGCGCTTCGCCCGGCGATCGACTGGAACATCCAACGCCTGACCAACACCGACCCGAACCTTGCCGGCATCGCACTTGCGGCACAGATGCTCGCCAATCTGCGCGAGGACGGCGGTCGCCTCGGCTCGCAGGTCATGGCCCCGGTTGCTGTCGGCCAGCCGCTCGAAGCAAAGAACATCGCCGATAGCGAGCGCACACGCGGCAGGCTGCAGGAAATCTGGTCCATCGTCGGCAAGCCCGGCGCCCTTCCCGGTCTGAAACCGGCCAATATCGCAGATCTCGCCAGGATCGACCGCGAGTTCTTCGGCGAAGGATTTGCGATCATCGACAGCATCGTCGCCATCGGCAGACAATCGGGCGCCTATCCGATGACCGCCGAGCAATTGACCGACCGCTTCGTCCCGAAGATGAAGCCGCTCGAGGATCTTCGCCGCGCCTTCATGGATGCGACCGTCGAGCGGCTTGCGGCAAACAAGACGCGGGCCTCGGTCAAGCTGGCGGTCGCCAGCCTTGCAACCTTCGCCCTGTTCCTAGTCTTGCTGGTTTTGATGCGCCGCGCCCGCTCGCTGGTCTTCGAACCGCTGCTCATCGCACGCCACAGCATCATCGAGCTCGCCAACGACCGTCCGATCGCCCGCCTTCAGGGCAAGGGCGGTGAAGGCGAGATGGGGCGCCTGTTCGACGCGATCGACGTGCTGCGCAAACGCCTCGACGAACGCGCGCTGTTGATGCAGCACCTTGAACATCAGGCTGAAACCGATGAGCTGACCGGCCTGCTCAACCGCCGGGCGCTGGAGCTCATCGGCGGCGCGGAAGACACGGCCGACAGCAGCCAGGACGCCTGCCTGATCCTGATGGACATCGACCATTTCAAGCAGATCAACGATACCCACGGCCATCTGGTCGGCGACATCGTGATCAAGGAAATCGCCCGCGTCATCCGCAACTCCGTGCGCAACTCCGATCTCGTCGCCCGTTTCGGCGGCGAGGAGTTCGCGGTCATCACGCCCGGCGACAACATCGAGTCGGCCCTTGCGCTGGCGGAGCGGATCCGGGCCAACCTTGCGCGCGAGCCGATCGTCGTTGCGGATGGACAGCAACTGAAGGTCACCGCCAGCTTCGGCGTGGCGGAGGGCCGAACCGCAAACGGCGGCTGGAAGCACCTGATCGAGTGCGCCGACACGGAGCTCTATCGCGCCAAATCCGAAGGCCGCAACCGCGTCTGCGGCCACCCGGCAGAGGCGACCCTTTCCCGCTTCACAAAGACGAAATCCGCGCGCGCGTAGCCAGAAAATCGAGCACGACCCGCACACGCGACGGCAAGGCTCCGCCTTGGCCGAGAAACACGGCATGAAAAGTCTCGATATCACCGGGATTGAGATGCTCGACCAGCGGCAGCAGCCGGCCGGCCTGGATATCTTCCCTGACCGTGAAGGTCGGAAGCCGGGCAAGGCCCACACCCGCAAGCGCAAGCTGGCGCAAGCCCTCGCCATCGCTGACCCGCACCCGTTCCGTCGGCGGCAGAACGATCTGCTTTTCATTCGACAGCAACGGCCAGCCATCGAACGCCCGTGTGTAGCTATGGCTCAGCCGGTTGTGCACCTCGATATCCTCGATGGTCTGAGGCACGCCAAAACGATCGAGATAGGATGGGGCACCGACGATCGTCATCGATGTGGTGCCGAGCTTGCGTGCGATCAGGCTCGATGTCTTGAGCGGTCCGGCGCGCACGGCGATATCGACCCGCTCCGCCATCAGGTCGACCACGGCATCCGTCTGCAGGATATCGAGGGAGACCGACGGAAACGCCGCCAGGAATTCGGGCAGCACCGGCATCAACGCATGCGTCGCATAGGACGCGCTGACATTGAGGCGCACCCGGCCCTCCGGCGTTTCGCCGGCGCCCGCCGAGCGCTCCGCTTCATCAATGTCGGCGAGGATGCGTACGACCCGCTCATAGAAGACGCAGCCTTCCGCCGTCAGTTGCAGCCGCCGCGTCGACCGGTTGACGAGCCGGACACCAAGCCTTTCCTCCAGTCGCTGGACGAGTTTGCTGACAGCCGAGGGCGTCATGCAGCAGACTTTTGCCGCAGCCGAGAAGCCGCCAAGCTCCACCACCTTGGCAAAAACCGCCATCTCCCCAGAACGATTGATCGTCAAGCGCGACATGTGACTTCAACTCACAAATGATGTTCCTTCATGAGGTCTACATCGCAAATGACCCCAACACCACGTTCTCCTTGAAGCGAGCATCGACGGCCGGTGTCTCGCGCGAACAAAGCCAACGAGGAGATTGAAGACATGGAATACAGACGGCTTGGATCATCGGGACTGAAGGTGCCGGCCTTGAGCTTCGGCGCTGGGACCTTCGGCGGCAAGGGGCCGCTTTTCAGCGCCTGGGGCAACAGCGACGCAGCCGAAGCGCGACGACTGATCGACATTTCGCTGGAAGCCGGCGTCAACCTCTTCGACACGGCCGACGTCTACTCGGACGGCGCCTCCGAGAGCGTGCTCGGCGCCGCGATCAAGGGACGGCGCGATGCCGTGCTGATTTCGACCAAGATCGCGCTGCCGATGGGCGACGGGCCGAATGATGCCGGCACGTCGCGAGCGCGCCTGATCAAAGGCGTCGACGACGCCCTCAAGCGGCTCGGCACCGATTACATCGACCTCCTGCAACTGCACGCCTTCGACGCCGGCACGCCGGTCGATGAGGTGCTATCGACTCTCGATAACCTCGTTACCGCCGGCAAGCTACGCTACATCGGCGCCTCCAACTTCGCCGGCTGGCAGTTGATGAAATCTCTGGCCGTCTCGGAGAAGCACGGCCTCGTGCGCCATGTCGCCCACCAGGTCTACTATTCGCTCGTCGGCCGCGACTACGAATGGGAACTGATGCCGCTCGGCGCCGACCAGGGCGTCGGCGCGCTGGTCTGGAGCCCGCTCGGCTGGGGCCGCCTCACCGGCAAGATCCGCCGCGGCCAGCCCTGGCCGGAAGGAAGCCGCTTGCACGATACGGCCGCTTACGGCCCGCCCGTCGACGACGGCAAGCTCTACGATGTCATCGACGTGCTCGGCCAGTTGACCGAGGAGACCGGCAAGACGGTTCCGCAGATCGCCATCAACTGGCTCCTGCGGCGCCCGACCGTTTCGAGCGTCATCATCGGCGCCCGCAACGAGGAGCAGCTCCGCCAGAACCTTGGTGCCGTCGGCTGGTCGCTGTCGCCGGAACAGATCGCCCGGCTCGATGAAGCGAGCAAGACGACGCCGGCCTATCCCTACTTCCCCTATTACCGCCAGGAAGGGTTTGCCCGCATCAACCCCCCGCTCGTCTAACCGCAATGGAGCCAGTCTTTCGCACGCCTGAACGGGCGTGCGAAAGCGCTGCAGCGCCTTGATTTTCCTCAGCCACTTTCGCGCTTGCTTTCTTACTTTGCATTGCACAAACTTCCCGGAGATGGGGGCGCAAGACCTACCACGAAGGGGATCAAATTCGGCATGTCGATCAAGGCCAGTATCTATCACCTGACCCACTACACCTATGACCGTCCCGTAAGGCTGTCGCCGCAGATCATCCGGCTGAAGCCTGCGGCTCATTCCAAGACGAAGGTCATCAGCCACTCGCTGAAGGTTTCGCCCGCCAATCATTTCGTCAACCTGCAGCAGGATCCCTACGGCAACTACCTTGCCCGCTTCGTCTTTCCCGATCCGGTCAGCGAGTTGAAGATCGAGGTCGATCTCGTCGCCGACATGACCGTCTACAATCCTTTCGACTTTTTCGTCGAAGAAGAGGCGGAACACTGGCCCTTCCCCTATCCTGCAGATCTCAGCGATGATCTTGAGATCTATATGACGCCGGAACCGGTCGGGCCGGCGCTTGGCGCTTTCCTCGCGACAGTCGACCGCGCGCGGCAACGCACGATCGATATGGTGGTCGGGCTCAATGCGCGCCTGCAGCAGGAGATCGGCTACGTCATCCGCATGGAGCCCGGGGTCCAGACGCCGGAGGACACCTTGACGTCGGCCCGCGGTTCCTGTCGCGATTCGAGCTGGCTGCTGGTCCAGATCCTGCGCAATCTCGGCTTCGCCGCCCGTTTCGTCTCTGGCTATCTCATCCAGCTCACGCCCGATCTCAAGGCGCTCGACGGCCCCTCGGGCACCGACCACGACTTTACCGACCTGCATGCCTGGGCCGAGGTCTACCTGCCCGGCGCCGGCTGGGTCGGGCTCGACCCCACCTCGGGCCTCTTGACCGGCGAAAGCCACATTCCGCTTGCCGCAACGCCCCATTATCGCAACGCCGCGCCGATCTCCGGCGGCTTCTTCGGCGATCCCGACACCCGAACCGATTTCGCCTTCGACATGAAGGTGACACGTGTCGCGGAACATCCGCGCATCACCAAGCCGTTCTCCGACGAAAGCTGGGAAGCCTTGAACGCGCTCGGTGAACAGGTCGATCGCGTGCTCCAGGAAAACGACATACGGCTGACGATGGGCGGCGAGCCGACCTTCGTTTCGATCGACGACTTCGAGTCCGAGGAGTGGAACACTGACGCGGTCGGCCCAACCAAGCGCGAGAAGGCGGACGCGTTGATCCGCCGCCTGCGCGAACGCTTCGCGCCCGGCGGTTTCCTGCACTATGGCCAGGGCAAGTGGTATCCCGGCGAAAGCCTGCCGCGCTGGACCTTCTCGCTCTACTGGCGCAAGGACGGCGTGCCGATCTGGCGCCGCCCCGACCTCATCGCCGAGGAGGCAGGCCACCACGACGTCACCGCGAAGGACGCCGAACGTCTGTTGCATCTGATGGCAGGCGAATTGAGCGTGCCGACCGAGATGGTCCAACCGGCCTTCGAAGATCCCGCCGACTGGCTGCTGAAGGAGGCAAACCTCCCCGAGAACGTCGATCCCTCCAATTCCAAGCTGAAGGACCCCGAAGAGCGCAGCCGCATGGCCCGCGTCTTCGAACGCGGCCTGACGGCACCGACCGGCTACGTGCTGCCTGTGCAGGCCTGGAATGCGCGTGCCACTGGCGTGCGGTGGATGAGCGAGAAATGGCAGACGCGCCGCGGCCGCATCTTCCTCGTTCCCGGCGACAGCCCCGTCGGTTATCGCCTGCCGCTCGGCGCCTTGCCCTATGTCGCGCCCTCCGCCTATCCCTATATCCATCCGGTCGACCCGACCGTTCCCCGGAACGATCTGCCTGATTTCGCCGAAAGCAGCGCCCGCCCGCAGCATTCCCGCTTTCAAGCCGCGGAAGTACCGGAAAGCCCGCAGGCACAGCCACGCGACGAAATAGCCGGGCTGGTGCGCACCGCCATCAGCGTCGAGCCGCGCGACGGCAGGCTCTGCGTCTTCATGCCGCCGATGGCCAGCGTCGAGGAATATCTCGACCTCATCGCGTCCGCGGAACGCGCTGCAGCCGCGATCGGACTGCCCGTGCACATCGAGGGCTATGCGCCGCCTCAGGACGAGCGCATCAACGTCATCCGCGTTGCGCCGGATCCGGGCGTGATCGAGGTCAACATCCATCCGGCTGCCAGCTGGCAGGATTGCGTCGACATCACCACGGCGGTCTACGAAGAGGCGCGGCGGAGCCGGCTTGGCGCCGACAAGTTCATGATCGACGGGCGCCACACCGGTACCGGCGGCGGCAACCATGTGGTCGTGGGCGGCGCCAATCCCAATGACAGCCCGTTCCTGCGTCGTCCGGATCTTCTGAAGAGCGTCGTCCTGCACTGGCAGCGCCACCCGTCGCTTTCCTATCTGTTCTCCGGCCTCTTCATCGGCCCGACGTCGCAGGCGCCGCGCATCGACGAGGCCCGGCACGATCAGCTCTATGAGCTTGAAATCGCGCTTGCCCAGGTGCCGATACCGGGTTCGGCGACCCCGCCACCCCTGCCCTGGCTGATCGACCGGCTGTTCCGCAATCTGCTCGTCGATGTCACCGGCAACACCCACCGTGCCGAGATCTGCATCGACAAGCTGTTCTCGCCGGATGGTCCGACCGGGCGTCTCGGCCTCGTCGAGTTCCGCGGCTTCGAGATGCCGCCGAACGCCCGCATGTCGCTTGCCCAGCAATTGCTGGTGCGCGCGCTCATCGCCCGCTTCTGGAAGCACCCTGTTGATGGCCGCTTCGTGCGCTGGGGGACGACGCTGCATGATCGCTTCATGCTGCCGCACCATGTCTGGCAGGATTTTCTCGAAGTGCTCGCCGATCTTCGCGCCCACGGCTTCGACTTGAAGCCCGAATGGTTCGAGGCCCAGCTCGAGTTCCGTTTCCCCTTCTGCGGCGAGGTCGAATACCAGGACGCCAGGCTCGAAATCCGTCAGGCGCTCGAACCTTGGCACGTGATGGGCGAACAGGGCGCGATCGGCGGCACAGTGCGCTATGTCGACAGCTCGGTCGAGCGCCTCCAGGTCAAGCTCGATACCGCCAACCCCGAGCGTTACGCGGTCGCCTGCAACGGCCGGCCCGTGCCGCTGACGCGCACCGGCTCCAACGGCTCGGCTGTTGCCGGCGTCCGCTACAAGGCCTGGCAGCCTGCCTCGGGCCTGCACCCGGTCCTGCCGGTCAACACTCCCCTTACATTCGATATCTATGATACATGGTCGAATCGGGCGATTGGCGGATGCATCTACCACGTCGCCCATCCGGGTGGGCGCAGCTACGACACGTTTCCGGTCAACGGCAACGAGGCGGAGGCGCGGCGCCTGTCGCGGTTCGAGCCCTGGGGTCATACGCCAGGAGGATATCCGCTACGCCCGGAAAGCCCGTCGATGGAATTCCCGATGACGCTTGATCTCAGGCGTCCGCCAGGAGCGTAAATGGCGAAAAAGCAAACAGCCGCCGAGAGCCATCGGGGCACCGAGGACGATCCGGTCTTCGGTTACCGCGCCCTTCCTGATATCGCCGACGAGATGCTCGACCGGGAAGGCAATGTCCGCCCCGTCTGGCAGCGGCTACTCGCGACCCTGGGGCGGCTCGACGAAACGGAACTTGCCAACCGCTTCGCCCGCGCCGACCGCTACCTGCGCGATGCTGGCGTCTTCTATCGTGTCTACGGTGCCAAGGAGGCTTCTGACCGGAACTGGCCGCTGTCGCATATCCCCGTCCTGATAGACGAGAAGGAATGGGCAACGGTTTCGCAAGGGCTCGTGCAGCGTGCCGAACTGCTGGAGAAGGTGGTCGCCGATGTCTACGGCGAGAACCGGCTGGTGCGCGAGGGCCTCCTGCCGCCGGCACTGGTCGCCTCAAACCCGGAGTTCCTGCGGCCGCTCGTCGGCGTGAAGCCGGCCGATGGTCATTTCCTGCATTTCGTATCCTTCGAGATCGGCCGCGGCCCCGACGGCAATTGGTGGGTGCTTTCGGATCGCACGGAAGCGCCCTCCGGCGCCGGCTTCGCATTGGAGAACCGGGTCGCGACCACGCGCGCCTTCTCCAATCTCTACGCCGAATCCCATGTCCACCGACTGGCGGGCTTCTTCGGTGAGTTCCGAGACGCGCTTCAGAGCCGCAAGCTGCATCCGGATGACCGCATCGCCGTGCTTTCGCCCGGCATCGCCAACGAGACCTATTTCGAACACGCCTATATCGCCCGCTACCTGGGCTTCATGCTGCTTGAAGGTGAAGACCTGACGGTCCTGGGCGGCCGGGTGATGGTGCGAACCGTCGCAGGCCTCAAGCCGGTGGGCGTGCTCTGGCGCCGCCTTGATGCCGCCTTTGCAGATCCCCTCGAGCTCAACCAGTCCTCGCATATCGGCACACCCGGCATCGTCGAGGCGCTTCGCGCCGGCTCCGTCTCGATCGTCAACGCACTCGGCACCGGCATCGTCGAGACACGCGCCTTCCTCGCCTTCCTGCCGGCGATCTGCCACCATTTGCTCGGCGAAGAGCAGAAGCTGCCCTCGATCGCCACCTGGTGGTGCGGACAGCCGGCCGAGCGCGAACAGGTCGCTGCCAACCTCGATCGCATGGTCATCGGCCCGGCCTATGCGACGCGCCCCTTTTTTGATGACAACGGCCAGTCGGTGCTCGGCGCCACGCTCGACGAGAATGCCCGCGCCTCGATCGCCGATTGGCTCGGCGCCGAGGGCGGCAATCTCGTCGGCCAGGAGGTCGTCACGCTCTCGACCACCCCCGCCTGGGTTCGCGGCCGGCTGACGCCACGGCCCATGAGCCTGCGCGTCTTTGCAGCACGCACCCGTGACGGCTGGCAGATCATGCCCGGCGGTTTCGCCCGCATCGGCTCCGGCGACGATGTCGCGGCAATCGCCATGCAGGCAGGCGGCACCGCCGCCGACGTCTGGATCGTCAGCGACCGGCCGGTGGAACGCACGACGCTGCTTCCGGCCGAAGAGAGCTTCACCCGCAACATGCCGGGGAGCCTGCCGAGCCGGGCAGCCGACAATCTCTTCTGGCTCGGCCGCTACATCGAGCGTTCGGAAGGGGCGCTGCGCATCCTGCGCGCCTGGCATGGCCGCTTCGCCGAAACTGCGGACCCGGACCTGCCGCTCCTGAGGGATGTCAGCGACTATCTCGGCGCGCTGGACATCGACACGCGCCAGGCGGTGCCCGACAGCCTGCTTGCCAACATCTCCAGCGCCCTTTTCAGCGCCGGCAACATTCGCGACCGGTTCTCCCCGGACGGGTGGTTGGCGCTCAACGACCTGTCGCAGACGGCGCGCAAGTTTCACGCGACGGTGCAGGCCGGCGACGATGCGACCCGCGCGATGACGGTGCTGCTCCGCAAGCTCGCCGGCTTTGCCGGTCTCGTGCATGAAAACATGTACCGTTTCACCGGGTGGCGCTTTCTGTCGATCGGCCGATACCTGGAGCGCGGCCTTCACATGACGCGGCTGCTCGGCCATATGTCGGGCCCGGATGCGCCCGACGGCGCCTATGACATGCTGCTCGAGATCGGCGACAGCGTCATGACCCACCGCCGGCGCTACAATGTCAGCACCGCCGCCTTGACCGTGACCGACCTTTTGGCGCTCGACCCGCTCAACCCGCGCTCGGTGCTCTACCAGTTGAACGAGATCAAGACCGAGGTGGAACTGCTGCCGAACGCCTTCGTCAACGGGCAGATGTCACCCTTCTACCGCGAGGCGATGCGCCTGCATTCGGGCCTCGCGGTGATGACGCCGGAAGCGATGAACCTGGGTGTCTACAATCGCCTGGAGCGGGATCTCGAAAGCCTGTCCGATCTGCTCGCGCGAACCTATCTCGGCTAGCGGGCGAAGGGACGGACATGCTCTACGATATCAGCCTGAAGATCACCTATGACTATGAAGTACCGGTTTCCGGCGGGCGCCATCTCGTGCGCGTGATGCCGGCGACGCTCCCCGGTCGCCAACGCCTCATCGTCGGTTCGCTGAGCTGCCAGCCAATGCCGGCCGAGCGCGCCGAAAGCGTCGACTTCTTCGCCAACCCGTTCACCTCGATCCTGTTTCGGTCCTCTCACGACGACCTGACGATCCGCATGCAAGCGCGGGTACAAGTAGAGCCGCAGCCCTTGACCGCGGACTTTTCGCCTGACCTCGCCGGCCTGCCGGCCGAGCTCTCCGCTTGCTGGTCCGTCGACGCCGAAGCACCGCACCACTTCACGGGACCAAGCCCGCTCCTGCCGGAAGCACCTGACATTGCCGCCTATGCGCGGGCAATCGTCACGGACACCATGACGGTCCGACAGATCGCCGCGGCAGTTTGCAAGCGCATCCACCACGATTTCACCTATGACGGCGAGGCCACGACGGTGAACACGACACCGGGCGAGGCGTTCAAACTGAAGCGCGGCGTCTGCCAGGATTTCGCCCATGTAATGATCGTGGCGCTGCGAAGCCTCGGCATCCCCGCCGGCTATGTCAGCGGCTTCCTGCGGACAATCCCTCCACCCGGCAAGGAACGCCTCGAGGGTGCCGACGCCATGCACGCCTGGGTGCGGATCTGGTGCGGTACCACAGGCGGCTGGCTCGAACTCGACCCGACCAACAATATTCCGGCAGGAACCGACCATATCGTCGTCGGTCACGGGCGCGACTATGGCGACGTTGCGCCCGTCATCGGGGTCCTGAAGAGCTATGGCAGCCAGACGACGAAACAGGCCGTCGACGTCATTCCCGTGCCCTGACCCGAATTGACACACCACAATTCTCATTTTCATACACGGCATATGCCGCGGAACCCGCTGTAAGCACTGGTTTTCCTGCATTCCGTTAAAATTGCAGCGATCGCCGGAACGAAATCGTAAGCCATCGACGCTATTGATGCCCGCAAGCTTGCAACGTGTTCCTTTGGGGTGTGCAAAGATGGGAAGACGATACACTGTAGGCCGGTCCTTCGTAGCGATGCTCAAGGACCGGGGTGGCAATTTCGGCATTATGGCCGCACTCGCAGCGCCATTGATATTGGCAGCCGGCGGCGTCGCCATAGATATGGCCGGCATGATGACGGCCAAGAACCAAATGCAGGATGCAGCGGATGCCGCAGCGCTTGCGGCGGCCTCTTCTCTGGTTGCGAAGGATCCACCGACGATTGCGAAGGCAAAGGAAATAGCCGCGGCCTTCCTCAAGAACCAGTCGGGCGGCACCGCCGTCGACGTTCCTGGCGGGCAGGATCCAGGCGGCACGGGATCGCTGGCCAAAACCGCTTCGGCGGAAGCGTCGACGGCCGGCCAGCCGGTCATCGACATCATTGAAAGCAGCAATGGCCCTACCGGTAGGGCCTACAACGTCACGGTCCTGAACAAGCAGACGTTCCAGTTCAACGCGATGACACGCCTGCTCGGAAAGACATCAATCAACATCGAAACCCGTGCCACCGCCGAAAGCGCGACAGAGAGCAAGAATGCGCTCTCGATGTATCTGGTGCTCGACCGCTCCGGCTCCATGGCCTGGAAGACCAATACCAAGGACACGACCAAGACGTCGTGCCCGAACTACACGGAATCGAACTGGAGCAAGTATCCGAACCTGAAGGCAAGCAACCCCTGCTACGTGACGAAGATCGACGCGCTGAAAAGCGCTGTCGGCGATTTGGTCAAGCAGCTGAACACCGCCGACCCGAACACTCTGTATGTCCGCACGGCGGCCGTCTCCTACAATTCCGCGCAGGACACGGCAGGGAACCTCGCATGGGGTACAACCGGCACCTCGACTTATGTGAACGCCCTTGTCGCAACAGGTGGCACTGCATCGGGCAACGCGTTCAAGACAGCCTACAACCGCGTTGCCGCGACGACCGAGGATGACGCCCACAAGGCTAAGAACGGCCAGGTTCCCACAAAGTACATCGTCTTCATGACCGACGGCGACAACAACAACACGAGCGACGACACGACAACCCTGACGTGGTGCGACACCGCACGAAAGAACAAAGTTCAGGTCTATACCGTCGCCTTCATGGCGCCCGATCGCGGCAAGGCGTTGCTCAAGGCCTGCGCTACGACCGAAGCGAATTACTTCCAGGCGGAAGAAGCCGCCGATCTGATCGCAGCCTTCAAGGCGATCGGCGAAAAAGCCTCGGCCATGGCTACGCGCCTGACGAAATAAAACACCAAACCCGTGCCCTTCTTGCCGCCCGGTCCTGCCGGGCGGCATTTGCTTTCGGTATCGCCGGTCTGCTCCACCAACGACTTCCCACCGTTTGAGACAGTTCTAATCCATTTAAAAACATCTGTTGCAAGCGCTTCGGATCGATGCATAAATTGCCTTTATCCCCGGTCGGGTCCGGCCTGCGACCTCCCAACGCAAAAGGGTAAAGACAGTTTCATGATGAACAGGCTCTCCACCAACGACGTGCCGCAGCCCGCCCTGAGGTCGTCCGAACCCGGCCAGCTCGCCGTCGAAATCCTCGAACGCCTGAAGTATCGCATCGGCAAGGATCCGAAGGTTGCCAAGCCGCACGACTGGCTGACGGCCGCGATCCTGGTCGCCCGCGACCGCATCACCGACAAGTGGATGGATTCCACCCGCAAGACCTATGCGACCGGTGCCAAGCGCGTTTACTATCTCTCGCTCGAATTTCTCATCGGCCGGCTGATGCGCGACGCCATGACCAATATCGGCCTGATGGACGAGATGCGTGATGCGCTCGCTTCGCTCGGTGTCGATATCGATGTCGTTGCCGAACTCGAGCCGGATGCGGCGCTCGGCAATGGCGGTCTTGGCCGTCTCGCCGCCTGTTTCATGGAATCGATGGCGACCGTCGACGTGCCCGCCTATGGCTACGGCATCCGCTACATGCACGGCCTCTTCCGCCAGCAGATGGCCGATGGCTGGCAGGTGGAACTGCCGGAAACCTGGCTTGCCCACGGCAATCCCTGGGAGTTCGAGCGGCGCGAAAGCTCCTACGAAATCGGCTTCGGCGGCGTCGTCGAAACCGCCAATGTCGATGAGGAAATCCAACGTTTCGTCTGGAAGCCGGCCGAACGCGTCATCGCCACGGCCTTCGATACGCCCGCCGTCGGCTGGCGGGCAAAGCGTGTCAACACGCTTCGCCTCTGGACGGCGCAGCCGATCGACCCGATCCTGCTTGCCGCCTTCAACGCCGGCGACCACATCGGCGCGCTGCGGGAGAGCAACAAGGCGGAAAGCCTGACCCGCGTTCTCTACCCCGCCGACGCGACGCCTGCCGGCCAGGAACTGCGGCTGCGCCAGGAATATTTCTTCTCCTCCGCCTCGCTGCAGGACATCCTGCGCCGGCATCTGCAGCAATATCCGGACTTCACCTCGCTGCCGGACGCCGTCGCCATTCAGTTGAACGACACCCACCCGGCCATCTCCGTTGCCGAACTGGTGCGCCTCCTGACGGATCTGCACGGCCTCGATTTCGAGCAGGCCTGGGACATCACCCGCCGCACGATCTCCTACACCAACCACACGCTTCTGCCGGAGGCGCTCGAAAGCTGGCCGGTGCCGCTCATCGAGCGGCTGCTGCCGCGCCACATGCAGATCGTCTACGCGATCAACGCCAAGATCCTCATCGAGGCTCGCCGGCAGAAGGGCGCAACGGACGACGAGATCCGCAACATCTCGCTAATCGACGAGAGCGGCGAACGTCGCGTGCGCATGGGCAACCTTGCCTTCGTCGGTTCGCATTCGATCAATGGCGTTTCGGCACTGCATACGGAGCTGATGAAGGAAACGGTCTTTGCCAACCTGCACAGGCTTTATCCCGATCGCATCAACAACAAGACCAACGGCATCACCCCGCGCCGCTGGCTGATGCAGTGCAATCCCGGTCTTTTCGGCCTGATCCGCGACGCGATCGGCGACGAGTTCATGGACAATACCGAGGCGCTGCAGGCACTCGATGCCTTTGCGGACAAGGCGGATTTCCAGGAGCATTTCGCCGCCGTCAAGCGCGCCAACAAGGTCCGCCTCGCCCAGCTCGTTCAGAGCCGGCTCGGCATCAGGCTCGATCCGTCGGCGATGTTCGACATCCAGATCAAGCGCATCCACGAATACAAGCGCCAGCTTCTGAATATCATCGAGGCGGTGGCGCTCTACGACCAGATCCGCTCGCATCCGGAGCTCGATTGGGTCCCGCGCGTCAAGCTCTTCGCCGGCAAGGCGGCGCCCAGCTATCACAATGCCAAGCTGATCATCAAACTCGCCAACGACGTCGCCCGCGTCGTCAACAACGACCCGGCAGTGCGCGGCCTCTTGAAGATCGTCTTCGTGCCAAACTACAACGTCTCGCTCGCCGAGATCATGGTTCCGGCCGCCGACCTCTCAGAGCAGATCTCGACCGCCGGCATGGAAGCGTCTGGCACCGGCAACATGAAGTTCGCGCTGAACGGCGCCTTGACGATCGGCACGCTTGACGGCGCCAATGTCGAGATGCGCGACTGGATCGGCGAGGAAAACATCAAGATCTTCGGTATGACCGCCGAAGAGGTGACGAAGGCCCGCGCAGAGGGCCACAATCCCCGCGCCATCATCGAAGGATCGCGTGAGCTGTCGCAGGCGCTCCAGGCGATCGCCTCGGGCGTCTTCTCGCCGGACGACCGCAACCGCTTCTCCGGTCTTATCGACGGCATCTACAATCACGACTGGTTCATGGTTGCGGCCGATTTCGAGGCCTATGCCAAGGCGCAGCGCGAGATCGACCAGCTCTGGACGACACCGTCCGACTGGTATGCGCAAGCGATCCGCAACACCGCACGGATGGGCTGGTTCTCATCCGATCGCACCATCCGGCAATATGCCGGGGAAATCTGGAGAGCTGGATGACGCCTTCGGCCGGCAAGGACCCGGAACCCGCAGCTTCAGGTCTGCTGTCAGCGCCGGATATCGCGGCCATTCTTTCGGGCACGCACGAAGACCCCTTCGCAGTCCTCGGCGTGCACCCCGCCGGCAAGGCCGTCCTTGCCCGCTGCTTCATCCCCGATGCCGAGACCGTGACGGTTGAAACGCTCTCGGGCAAGGAACTCGGAGCGCTCGAGCGGCGTCACGACTCCGGCTTCTTCGAAGGGTCCGTGTCGCTGAAGAAACCCCAGCCGGTGCGCTACCGCGCCCGCAATGAGGGCGGCGAATGGATCGTCGTCGATCCCTATAGCTTCGGTCCGGTGCTCGGCCCGATGGACGACTACTACATCCGCGAAGGTTCGCACCTCCGGCTCTTTGACAAGATGGGCGCGCACCCGATCCACCATGACGGCGCCGACGGCTACCACTTCGCCGTCTGGGCACCCAATGCCAAGCGCGTTTCCGTCGTCGGCCAGTTCAACGACTGGGACGGCCGGCGACACGTCATGCGGCTGCGCACCGACACCGGCATCTGGGAAATCTTCATTCCCGGCGTCGAGGGCGGCCTTGCCTATAAATACGAGATCCTCGATCGCAACGGCACGCGGCTGCCGCTGAAAGCCGATCCCTTTGCCCGGCGCTCCGAGCTTCGCCCCAATACCGCTTCCGTGACGACGCCGGAGATTGCGCAAACCTGGGACGACGAGGCACATCGCAAGCATTGGGCAACGGTCGATGCCCGTCGCCAGCCGATCTCGATCTACGAGGTCCATGCCGGATCCTGGCAGCGCCGCGACAATGGCGAGATGCTCTCCTGGGACGAACTGGCGGACCGGCTGATTCCCTATTGCGTCGACATGGGCTTCACCCATATCGAGTTCCTGCCGATCTCCGAATTTCCCTTCGATCCGTCCTGGGGCTACCAGACGACCGGGCTCTATGCGCCCACCGCCCGCTTCGGCGAGCCGGAAGGTTTTGCCCGTTTCGTCAACGGCTGCCACAAGGTGGGCATCGGCGTCATCCTCGATTGGGTGCCGGCACATTTCCCGACCGACGAGCACGGGCTGCGCTGGTTCGACGGCACGGCACTTTACGAGCACGAGGACCCGCGCCAGGGCTTTCACCCGGACTGGAACACAGCAATCTACAATTTCGGCCGCCAGGAAGTCCTGTCGTTCCTCGTCAACAACGCGCTCTATTGGGCGGAGAAGTTCCACGTCGACGGCTTGCGCGTCGATGCGGTCGCCTCGATGCTCTACCTCGACTACTCGCGCAAGCACGGCGAGTGGGTGCCGAACGAGTATGGCGGCAACGAGAACCTCGAGGCGGTTCGCTTCCTGCAGACGCTGAACACAGAAATCTACGGATCCCATAAGGGCATCCTGACGATCGCCGAGGAATCGACCTCCTGGCCGAATGTATCGCATCCGGTCCATGCCGGGGGTCTCGGCTTCGGCTTCAAGTGGAACATGGGCTTCATGCACGACACGCTGCAATATCTGTCGCGCGAGCCGGTGCACCGCAAGTTCCACCACAATGACCTGACCTTCGGCCTGCTCTACGCCTTCAGCGAAAACTTCGTTTTGCCGCTGTCCCATGACGAAGTCGTGCACGGCAAGGGATCGCTGATCGCCAAGATGGCCGGCGACGACTGGCAGAAGTTTGCCAATCTCAGGGCCTATTACGCCTTCATGTGGGGTTATCCCGGCAAGAAGCTCCTGTTCATGGGACAGGAATTCGCGCAATGGCGCGAATGGTCCGAGGAGCGCGCGCTCGACTGGAACCTGCTCGAATATCACCTGCACGAGGGCATGCGGCGCCTCGTGCGTGACCTCAACGGCACCTACCGCGCCAAGCCCGCCCTTCATGCCCGCGACTGCGAAGGCGACGGCTTTGAGTGGCTGCTTGCCGACGACCGCGACAATTCGGTCTTTGCCTGGCTGCGCAAGGCGCCCGGTGAAAAACTCGTCGCCGTCATCACCAATTTCACGCCCGTGTACCGGGAGAGCTACGCCATCCCGCTGCCGGTTGAAGGTCGCTGGAAGGAGATCCTCAACTCTGACGCGGAAATCTACGGAGGAAGCGGCAAGGGCAACGGCGGCGCCGTCTATGCCGGGAAGAGCACCACGGGAGCGATCATGGCCAACATCACGCTGCCGCCGCTGGCGACACTGATGCTGGAGCAGGAGTAAACTTCATCCGGTCCGCCCGCCGAAATCGGCAGGCGGAACGAGACTGTAAAATTCGAGGGCCGCAAGGCGTCGCCAAAAGCCGCCGTGACGACCCCGGAAGTCAATGATTGGGGAGGACAAATGGTGGAAAAGCGTTCGCAACCTCTGGCACGTGATGCCATGGCCTATGTTCTCGCTGGCGGTCGCGGCAGTCGTCTGAAAGAACTGACGGACCGACGGGCGAAGCCGGCGGTCTATTTCGGCGGCAAGGCCCGCATCATCGACTTCGCGCTATCGAATGCGCTGAACTCCGGTATCCGCCGCATCGGCGTCGCCACCCAGTACAAGGCGCATTCCCTGATCCGACACCTGCAGCGCGGCTGGAACTTCTTCCGCCCCGAGCGAAACGAAAGCTTCGACATCCTGCCCGCCAGCCAACGCGTTTCCGAAACGCAGTGGTACGAGGGCACCGCCGATGCCGTCTATCAGAACATTGACATCATCGAGGACCACGGCGTCGAGTACATGGTGATCCTTGCCGGCGACCATATTTACAAGATGGACTACGAATTGATGCTGCAGCAGCACGTCGATTCCGGCGCCGACGTCACCATCGGCTGCCTCGAAGTGCCACGCATGGAAGCGACCGGCTTCGGCGTCATGCATGTCGACGACAAGGACCGCATCATCGCCTTCGTCGAGAAGCCGGCCGATCCGCCGGGAATCCCCGGCAATCCGGACATGGCGCTTGCCTCGATGGGCATCTATGTTTTCCACACGAAGTTCCTGATGGATCTTCTGCGCCGCGACGCCGCCGATCCGAAATCGAGCCGCGACTTCGGCAAGGACATCATTCCCTACATCGTCGACAACGGCAAAGCCGTCGCCCACCGCTTTGCTCAGTCCTGCGTGCGGTCCGATTTCGAGCGCGAGGCCTATTGGCGCGACGTCGGCACGATCGATGCCTACTGGCAGGCCAATATCGACCTGACCCATGTGACGCCGGAGCTCGACATCTACGACAGCACCTGGCCGATCTGGACTTTTGCCGAGATCAAGCCGCCGGCGAAATTCGTGCATGACGACGAGAACCGGCGCGGCTCGGCGACGTCGTCGCTTATATCAGGCGACTGCATCATCTCCGGTGCTGCGCTCAACCGCAGCCTGTTATTCACAGGCGTCAGAGTAAATTCATATTCCCGTCTGGAGAATGCCGTAGTTCTTCCCGATGTGAAGATCGGTCGCCATGCGCTCTTGAGCAACGTGGTCATCGACAGCCGTGTCGTGATCCCGGAGGGCCTGGTTGTCGGCGACGATCCGGAGCTCGATGCCAAGCGTTTCCGGCGTTCGGAGAACGGCGTCTGCCTGATCACGCAAACGATGATCGACAAGCTGGGAATGTAGGCACTCCATGAACGTCCTGTCCGTTGCGTCCGAAGTCTATCCGCTGATCAAGACCGGGGGGCTCGCCGACGTCGTCGGCGCGCTCCCCGCAGCGCTTGTGCCGCACGGCGTCAAGACCCGCACCCTGGTGCCCGGCTATCCTGCCGTGCTGCAGAAGCTGAAAAAGAAAAAGAAGGTCGGCAGCTTCGACAATCTATTCGGCAATCCGGCGACAATTCTCGCCGCCGAGGTCGACGGGCTCGACCTCCTGGTCCTCGACCAGGCCGCACTCTACGCGCGCGACGGCGGGCCTTATGTCGATGCGACCGGCCGCGACTATGTCGACAACTTCCGCCGCTTCGCAGCACTCTCGCTTGCGGCCGCCGAGATCGCCGGCGGCGATGTCGTTTCCGGCTGGAAGCCCGATATCGTCCACGCTCATGACTGGCAGACGGCGTTGACGCCGGTTTACATGCATTTCGGCTCCGCTGCCGCGACCCCGACGGTCATGACGATCCACAATATCGCCTTTCAGGGCCAATTCGGCGCCTCGGTCTTCCCCGAGCTTGCGCTTCCCCCGGAAGCCTTCTCGATGCAGTTCGTCGAATACTACGGCGATGTCGGCTTTCTGAAGGGCGGTCTGCAGACCGCAAACGCGGTCACCACGGTCAGCCCGTCCTATGCACAGGAGATCCTGACGCCGGAATTCGGCATGGGCCTCGAAGGCCTGTTGAAGAGCCGCGTCGCCGATCTCTCGGGCATCGTCAACGGCATCGACGCCGATATCTGGGATCCGCAGACCGATCCGCACATCGCCCAGCATTTCAGCGCGACGACCTTGAAGCAGCGCGCCGGCAACCGCCGGGCGCTCGAAGAACGCTTCGGCCTCGAAAAGGGCAACGGCCCGATCTTCTGCGTCGTCAGCCGGCTGACCTGGCAGAAAGGCATGGATCTCGTCGCCGAGGTCGCGGACGAAATCGTCGCTATGGGTGGCAAGCTCGTCGTGCTCGGTTCCGGCGATGCGGCGCTCGAAGGCGCGCTGCTGGCCGCCGCCTCCCGCCATCGTGGCCATATCGGCATGGTCACCGGCTACAACGAGCCGCTGTCGCATCTGATGCAGGCGGGGTCCGACGCGATCCTCATCCCGTCGCGATTTGAGCCCTGCGGGCTGACCCAACTCTATGGCCTGCGCTACGGTTGCGTGCCGGTTGTCGCCCGGACCGGCGGGCTTGCCGATACCATCATCGACGCGAACGAAGCCGGGCTTGCGGCCAAGGTCGCCACAGGCTTCCAGTTCACGCCAGTGAACGCCGACGGGCTGCGTCTTGCGATCCGGCGCGTACTGCGTGCATACAGCGAACCCAAGGTCTGGGCGAAAATTCAGACCCAGGGCATGAAATCGGACGTTTCCTGGGCCACAAGTGCCGATCGTTACGTCTCTCTATATTCCGGTCTTCTCGGGAAAGGTTAAGTCAGCATGATAAGAACGGTTACCACAACCCCCTATGGCGACCAGAAGCCTGGCACGTCGGGGCTGCGCAAGAAGGTCCCGGTCTTCCAGCAGAAGAACTATGCCGAGAACTTCATCCAGTCGATCTTCGATTCGCTCGAAGGCTTTCAGGGCGAAACACTGGTGATCGGCGGCGACGGCCGCTACTACAACCGCGAAGTCATCCAGATCGCCATCAAGATGGCGGCGGCGAACGGCTTCGGCCGCGTACTCGTCGGCCGTGGCGGCATTCTGTCGACGCCGGCCGCCTCCAACGTCATCCGCAAATACAAGGCCTTTGGCGGTATTGTGCTCTCGGCCAGCCACAATCCCGGCGGCCCAACGGAAGATTTCGGCATCAAATACAATATCGGCAATGGCGGCCCGGCACCGGAAAAGGTCACCGACGCGATCTATGCCCGCAGCAAGGTGATCGACAGCTACAAGACGTCTGACGTCGCCGACATCAACCTCGATGCCGAAGGTACGCAAGAGATCGACGGCATGACGGTGACCGTCATCGATCCGGTGGCCGACTACGCCGAGCTGATGGAAAGCCTGTTCGACTTCGCAGCCATCCGCAAGCTGATCTCGGGCGGCTTCCGCGTCGTCTTCGACGCCATGAGCGCCGTCACCGGGCCTTACGCCAAGGAGATCATCGAGAAACGCTTGGGCGCACCCAAGGGCTCGGTGATGAACTTCATTCCGCTGCCGGACTTCGGCGGCCACCACCCGGACCCGAACCTGGTGCACGCCCGCGCGCTCTACGAGACGATGATGGCGCCCGACGCGCCGGATTTCGGCGCCGCCTCCGACGGTGACGGCGACCGCAACCTCGTCATCGGCCGCGGCATCTTTATCACGCCCTCCGACAGCCTCGCGATGCTTGCCGCCAACGCGCATCTGGCGCCCGGCTACGCCAAGGGCCTTGCCGGCATTGCCCGTTCGATGCCGACCAGCGGCGCGGCCGACCGCGTCGCCGAGAAGCTCGGCATCGGCATCTACGAGACGCCGACCGGCTGGAAGTTCTTCGGCAACCTGCTCGACGAGGGCATGGCGACGATCTGCGGCGAGGAAAGCGCCGGCACCGGCTCAAACCATGTGCGCGAAAAGGACGGCCTCTGGGCCGTCTTGCTCTGGCTCAACATTCTCGCCGTGCGCAAGGAAAGTGCCCTCGACATCGCTCAGAAGCACTGGGCGACCTACGGCCGCAACTACTACTCGCGCCACGACTACGAGGAAGTGGATAGCGATGCCGCCAACGGTCTGATCGCCAACCTGCGCGACCAGCTTGCCACGCTTCCCGGCATGTCCTTCGGCGCGCTCAAGGTGGCGACATCAGACGACTTCGCCTACAACGACCCAGTCGATCATTCCATCAGCAAGAACCAGGGCATCCGCATCCTGTTCGAGGGCGGCTCGCGCGTCGTCTTCCGCCTGTCAGGCACCGGCACCTCGGGCGCGACTTTGCGCGTCTACATCGAGCGCTTCGAGCCCGATGCGGCGCGCCACGACATCGAAACGCAGACAGCGCTTGCCGATCTCATCGCCGTTGCCGACGAGATCGCCGGCATCAAGACCCGCACCGGCCGCACCGAGCCGAGCGTCATCACCTGAGATACTGGGCCGCTTTATGCGGCCCTTTTTCTGTCGACCGAACACCCCCTTTGCCCGGAAGGGCAGAGGGGGTGTTCGGGCACATCTGGAACAAGAGGGCCGCCTTCATGCCGACCACCGGAAATCCACCCCTCGGCGCCACCGTCACGCCTGAGGGCACAGTGTTTTCCGTCTGGTCGCGCAACGCCGCGCGCATCGATCTCTGCCTGTTCGACAAGACCGGCTCCAAGCAATTGCGGCAGCTACCGATGGCGCGCAAGGGCGACCTGCACAGCCTGACGATCACCGATGCCGCGAAGGGCACGCGCTACGGCTTTCGCGCCGATGGCGTCTATTCCCCCGATCACGGGCTCTGGTTCGACCCCTCCAAGCTCCTGGTCGATCCCTATGCCGTCGAACTCGACCGACCATTCCAGCATGATCCGCGCCTGATGATTTTTGGCGAAGACACCGCTGATCTGGTGCCAAAAGCCATTGTCACCGAGGCGAAGATCGTCAAGCCGAAGGCGCCACTCTTCCGTGCTGGCGGCCTTATCTACGAGATCGCCGTCAAGCCCTTCACGATCCTCCATCCGGATATCCCGGAAGCCAAGCGCGGCACCGTGGCGGCACTGGCCGAGCCCGTCATCATCGAGCATCTCAAGCGCCTCGGTGTTTCCGCGATCGAACTGATGCCGATCGTCGCCTGGATCGACGAACGCCACCTGCCGCCCCTCGGTCTCAGGAACGGCTGGGGCTACAATCCGATCGCGCCGATGGCGCTCGATCCGCGCCTGGTGCCGGGCGGTATCAAAGAACTGCGCAAGACGGTCGAGGCGCTGCGCAAGGCCGGCATCGGCGTCATCCTCGATCTCGTCTTCAACCACTCCGGCGAAAGCGACCGCTTCGGCACCACGCTGTCGATGCGCGGCCTCGACAACCTGACCTATTATCGACATGTCACCGATCGCCCAGGCGAACTCATCAACGACACCGGCTGCGGCAATACCATTGCCTGCGACCACCCGGTGGTCGAAGCGCTGATCCTCGACAGCCTGCGCCATTTCGTGCATACCGCCGGTGTCGACGGCTTCCGCTTCGACCTCGCCTCGATCCTCGGCCGCGACATGGGTGGTTTCCATCGCGAGGCGCGGCTCTTCCAGGCGATCTCGGCCGATCCGCTGCTTGGCGACCGCGTGCTGATCGCCGAACCCTGGGACATCGGCCCGGGCGGCTACCAACTCGGCAACTTCCCCTCCCCCTTCCTTGAATGGAACGACCGCGCTCGCGACGACATCCGCATCTACTGGCGCGGCGACCGCCACGCCATCGGCGCTCTGGCGACGGCGCTCGCCGGCTCGTCGAGCAGTTTTTCCCGCTGGGGCGAGAGCGGGACACGCACCGTCAACTTCATCGCCGCCCATGACGGCTTCACGCTCGCCGACATCGTCTCCTACGCCGGCAAGCACAACGAGGCGAACGGCGAAGAGAACCGCGACGGCCACAACGAGAACCACTCCTGGAACAACGGCGCGGAAGGCGCCACCGGAGATCCGGAAATCCTGACGGCCCGACGTCATGACGTGATGGCGCTCATCGGCACGCTGTTTTCCTCCCGCGGGACGATCATGCTGACCGCCGGCGACGAAGGCGGGCGCAGCCAGAACGGCAACAACAACGCCTATTGTCAGGACAATGCGATTACCTGGCTCGACTGGACCGCGATGGACGACGATATCGTCGCCCACACTGCTGCCCTGTCAGTAATGCGCGGCCGCTTCAGCGTTTTCGATGAGACCGCGTTCCTGACCGGAAACGGCGATGTCGATTGGCGGCGGCTGGACGGACAGCCCATGGCCGTCGGCGACTGGGAGCATCCGGCGACGGACAATCTGATGATGGTGCTCGCCACCCATGACCGCATGCAGAAGCGGGCGACGCGCCTTGCCGTCGTCATCAACCGCAGCCACGCGCCCCACCCGGTCAGGCTTCCTGACAGCATCGACGGAAAGTGGCAGAACGTGCTGGCAAGACCTGCCGTTCCGGACCATGTCGCGCCGCGGTCCGTCACCTTCCTTGTCGAAGTTTTCTAAAGCTTTTCCACCGCTTGCAGGTTGCACCGGGCGGGCCTATAGATCGTTCGGGGGGCTTGTTTCGGGGCGTTTACATGCTGCAGGACATATCACTTTCTGAGATCAAGGTACTGGTCGGCAAGGAGGTCGGCGTTTCCGACTGGATCACGGTCACTCAGGAAACGATCGACAAGTTCGCCGAAGCGACCAGCGACTACCAGTATATCCACGTCGATCCGGTCCGCGCCGCCGCCGAAACACCCTTTGGCGGCACGATTGCGCACGGGTTCCTGTCGCTCTCGCTGCTTTCGGCGATGAACTACAATTGCCTGCCGAAGATCCGCGAGCAGACCATGGGCATCAATTACGGCTTCGAAAAAGTGCGCTTCATCGCTCCGGTGAAGAGCGGCGCCAAGGTGCGCGGCCACTTCGTGATGGCCGATGCGCGCTTCCGCGGCGCCAGCATGCTGATGATCACCTACGACGTCAGCGTCGAAATCGAGGGCGAGCGCAAGCCGGCGCTGACGGCCACCTGGCAGACGATCATCCAGTTCGATCCGAAGGATCGCCCCGCCGACGCTTGAGGCGGCATGGCCCACGCGTCCTGCCAGCACAATGAGAGCGGACAATTTTCAGACGGTCTGAGAAAGCCGGGAAGCGCTTGCAGGCACTTCCCGGCTCTTCTATTCAATGCCCCGCGTCGGCAGCACCTTCGGACAGCAGACCGAAGACGAAGGGCGAGAACGACCGCCAGCACTCGACCCGGAACTGGTCCTCACCGGTGCGGAGGAGAATGATCTCCGCCTTGCCGAAGATGGTGCGCGAGCAGGCGCCGACAGGGAAGATCGGCAGCGACAGATCCTGCGGGCAGCCGCTGTTAACAGCCACGTGCGCGCCCGCACCGCTGACGATGACGGCAACGTTGCGATGCGAAATGTCGACCGCCGAATGTAGCGTTCCGCTCGAAGCAGCCGCCGCCATCAGGTCGGCTTCGCTTTCATCGAACACCAGCCACTCGTCCGGGCCGATCCACAGCGCATGACGCTGACCTGACGAGGCCGAGGTCTTCGGCCGCGTCGGCAGGGTGACGCCGAGCGCTGCGGAGAGCGCCGGCAGCGAGTCGGTGCCGGCGCGCAACGAGATGCGCGTCGCCGCCGGCGCCGGCGTCAGGATCGCTTCGGCCGAGCCACCGCGCGAGATGAGCGCCGCCTTGCGGCTTGCAATTGCCTGATCAACCATGGAGGCGACCCCCTTCCTTGTCAAAGAACACCATGTCGCTCACCTCGACGGCGATCGTGCGATCGGCCATCGGCACGTAGAGTGTCTGGCCGAGGCGCTCGCGCCCGCCGGCAACCATCGCCAGCGCGATCGAACGACCGCAGTTTTCCGACCAGTAGGACGACGTCACATGGCCAAGCATGGTCATCGGCTTCGGCTGGTTCGGATCGGCCACGATCTGCGCGCCCTCCTCCAGCACCACCTTCGGATCCTTGGTGAGCAGGCCGACGAGCTGTTTGCGGCCATCCTTGACGAGATCCGGGCGCTTGAGGCCGCGGATACCGACGAAGTCGGGCTTCTTCTTCGACACCGCCCAGGAGAGGCCGGCATCGTCGGGCGTCAGCGTACCGTCGGTATCCTGGCCGACGATGATGTAACCCTTCTCGGCGCGCAGCACGTGCATGGTTTCCGTGCCGTAGGCGCAGGCGCCCATTGGCTCGGCCCGCGCCCAGATCGCTTCCCAGACCGCCTGGCCGTAATCGGCCGGAACGTTGACTTCGAAGCCGAGCTCGCCAGTGAACGACATGCGGAAAAGCCGGGTCGGGACGCCGCAGATCTTGCCTTCCGCAACGCTCATATGCGGGAAGGCCTCGTTGGAAAGGTCGATGCCTTCAACCAGCGGCGCGATGATCTCGCGTGCCTTCGGCCCCTGGACGGCGATGACGGCCCACTGTTCCGTCGTCGAGGTCAGCCACACCTTCAGATGCGGGAACTCGGTCTGCAGATAGTCTTCCATGTGGTTCATGACGCGCGGCGCACCGCCGGTCGTCGTCGTCACGTGGAAGCGGTCCTCTGCCAGGCGGCCGACCACGCCGTCGTCATAGACGAAGCCGTCGTCGCGCAGCATGATCCCGTAGCGGCAGCGGCCCGGCTTCAGGTTGTCCCAGGCATTGGTGTACATGAGATTGAGGAACTGCGCGGCATCCGGGCCGACGACCTCGATCTTGCCGAGCGTCGAGGCGTCGAAGACACCGGCGACGTCACGCACGGTCTTGCATTCGCGCCCGACCGCCTCGTGCATGTCTTCGCCGGCGCGCGGATAGAACCAGGCGCGCTTCCAGTTGCCAACGTCTTCGAACTCGGCGCCATGCGCCTCCTCCCAGGCATGGATGGGCGTCTTGCGCGCCGGATCGAAGAGGGGCCCACGCGAATGGTTGACGATCGCGCCGAAGGTCACCGGCGTATAGGGCTGGCGGAAGGTGGTGAGGCCCACCTGCGGGATGTCCTTGCCGAGCGCCTCGGCGGCGATCGCCAGACCGTGCATGTTGGACAGCTTGCCCTGGTCGGACGCCATGCCGTTGGTGGTGAAGCGCTTGATGTGCTCGATCGAGTGCATGCCTTCGCGCACCGCCAGACGGATGTCCTTGGCGCAGACGTCGTGCTGGAAGTCGATGAAGGCCTTGACCGTCGTGTCCGGCCCGGCGCCTTCCGCAGCGCCGATCATGCCGCCGGTCCAGCCGAAGCGATTTTCACCCGAAAGCGCCACCTGCGCCCCGCCTTCGGCACCGGCCGCACGAGCCGTCAGTTCGCCGGCGGCAAGCGCCTCGTCGATGGTAGCCTGAAGATCGTCGGTACCGTTGCAGGCGCCGATCGACAGGCAATCCTGCAGATAGGTGCCCGGCAGGAAGCGCTGCGTTGCCGCATCGAACTTCACCTTGCCGCGCGACTGCGAGAACAGATGCACCGACGGCGTCCAGCCGGCCGAGACCAGCAGCGCGTCGACGGCGATCTTGCGCGCCGAACCACCGCCATTGCGGGCAACGCTGATCGAGTTCACACGCAGCTTGCCGCCGGCCTTGATCACCGAATGCCCTGTCATCACTTCGATGCCGAGCTTGCGCGCCTCGGCAAGAACCGCCTCGCCGGGATTCTCGCGGCAATCGACGATGGCCGCCACGGTAACGCCGGCGCGCTTCAGGTCGAAGGCCGCTTCATAGGCCGAGTCATGGGCGGTGTAGACGCCGACCTTCGAGCCGACGGCGACGCCGAAATGGTTGAGATAGGTGCGGCCGGCCGAAGCGAGCATGATGCCCGGCCGGTCATTGTTGGCAAACACCATGTGCCGTTCGATCTGGCCGTTGGCAAGGATCACCTTCTTGGCACGCACCTGCCACAGCCGCTCGCGCGGCAGCGACTTGTCGAGCGCCGCCAGATGATCGGTCACCCGTTCGACCAGGCCGACGAAATTGTGGTTGTAGTAGCCGAACCCGGTGGTGCGGGTCAAAAGCGTGACGTTGTCCATGGCGGCAAGCGCCTTGGCGGTCTCCTGCGCCCAGTCCCAGCCATCCTTGCCGTCGATCGTCGTGCCGCTTTCATAGCGCAGCGCACCGCCCACTTCCGGCTGTTCGTCGCAGATGATTACCTTGGCGCCCGCCTTGGCGGCGGCAAGTGCTGCCGAAAGTCCGGCAACCCCGGCACCGATGACGAGCACGTCGCAATGGGCGTAGCGGCTCGCATAGTGATCCGGATCGGCTTCCGTCGGGGCGACGCCGAGACCGGCCGCGCGGCGGATGAAGGGTTCATAGATCGCGTGCCAGGCGGCCTTCGGCCACATGAAGGTCTTGTAGTAGAAGCCGGCGGCGAAGAACGGCGACATGAGATCGTTGAGACCGCCGACGTCGAAGGCGAGCGACGGCCAGCGGTTCTGCGATTCCACCTTCATGCCGTCGAAGACTTCCTGCACCGTGGCGCGCACGTTCGGCTGCCGTCGGGCGGCATCACGCGACACGTCGAGCAGCGCGTTCGGCTCTTCCGCACCGGCCGACAGAATGCCGCGCGGGCGGTGATACTTGAACGAACGGCCGACAAGGTGAATGCCGTTGGCAAGCAACGCCGAGGCGACCGTATCGCCCTCGAGCGCCGTCAGCGTGCGGCCGTCGAAGGTGAAGCGTGCGGTGCGCGCCGGTGTCAGGCGGCCCACGCCTGGAATGCGATTGGCCCCCATCATTTCGCAGCTCCCTTATCCTGCTCGCTCTGAAGAATGGCGGCGATGTCAGGCTTCGGCTCGCCAGCCTTGTAAGTGGTGTAGAAGCGGTCGCTGACCGTGTCGCGCGCGGCGTTGAAGAAACGGCCGCAGCCATGGATATGGCGCCAGCGTTCGAAGATCAGACCCTTCGGGTTCTGACGCAGGAAGAAATATTCCTCGAATTCCTCGTCGGTGATGTCGGCGATGTTGGTCGGACGGGCGATATGGGCGTCGCCAGCGCCGCGGAATTCGAGCTCGGAGCGCTCTTCTTCGCAATAGGGGCAGTAGATCAGAAGCATCTCGAAATCCTCAGTGCGCAACGGCAGCGGCAGCCGCCTCGTCGATGAGCCGGCCGGTGCGGAAGCGCTCCAGCGTCAGGCCCGCGGCGAGACGATGCGGCTCGCCCTTGGCGATCAGATGGGCGAAGAGATTGGCCGAGCCCGGCGTCGCCTTGAAGCCGCCCGTACCCCAGCCGGCATTCAGGAACAGGCCCGGAACCGGCGTGACCCCCTGGATCGGCGAGCGGTCCTGGGTGACGTCGACGATGCCGCCCCACTGCCGCATCATCTTGACGCGGCGGAACATCGGAAAGAGCTCGCAGATCGCGTCCAGCGTATGGGTGATGATCTGCAGGCCGCCGGTCTGCGAATAGGAATTGTACTGGTCGGTGCCGGCGCCGATGACGAACTCGCCCTTGTCGGACTGCGAGATGTAGGCATGCACCGAGTTCGACATGACGACGCAGGGGAAGATCGGCTTCAGCGGCTCGGAGACCAGCGCCTGCAGCGGCTGGCTCTGCAGCGGCACACGCACGTCGGCCATCTGCATCAGCACCGAGGAATGGCCGGCGGCGGAGACGCCGACCTTCTTGGCGCCGATGTAACCGCGGTTGGTGTCGACGCCGACGACCCGGCCGGTCTCGTCACGGCGGATGCCGGTCACTTCGCAGTTCTGGATGATGTGCACGCCGCGGTCAGAGGCGGCGCGTGCGTAACCCCAGGCAACCGCATCGTGGCGGGCCGTGCCGCCGCGGCGCTGAAGGGCCGCGCCGTTGATCGGGTAACGCGCCGTCTTGGCGATATCGAGCGGCGGACAATAGGCCTTGGCCTGTTCCGGCGTCAGCCATTCATTGTCGATGCCGTAGAGGCGGTTGGCATTGATATGGCGCTTGAACGACTGCTGGTCGTGGATGTTGTGCGACAGCATCATGACGCCGCGCGGCGAATACATGACGTTGTAGTTCAGATCCTGCGACAGGTTTTCCCAGAGCTTCAGCGAATGCTCGTAGATGTCCATGCTCTCTTCATAGAGATAGTTGGACCGGATGATCGTGGTGTTGCGACCGGTATTGCCGCCGCCGATCCAACCCTTTTCGAGCACCGCGACATTGGTGATGCCGTGCTCCTTGGCGAGGTAATAGGCCGCACCGAGGCCATGGCCACCACCGCCGATGATGATCGCATCATACTCTTTGCGCGGCTCCGGCGACGCCCATTGCGGCGCCCACCCCTTGTGGCCGCGCAACGCCTCGCGCGCCACGGCGAAAACTGAATATTTGCGCATCGGCCTCACTCCATGAACCCCGTTCTCATTGGCGTTAGAGATCGCAAATCCGACGCCCGCGCAACGTTTCTTTTGCGACGCAATTGCGTGGACTTGCGCGCAGTTGCGACATGGTCGCCGATCGGCTACTGCCGGGGCGGGAACAGGTGCCGCCGCGCATCCCAGGATTTTTCAGCGCTTCCTCATGTCGTCGCTGGACTTTCGCCTGATGATCTGGTATCCGCTCCTCTAATCGTAAAGCTTCCAGCTTAGCGAATGTCATTCTTTTGCCTCCGGCACCTGACGGAGTCACAAACAACTCGAACCAAAGGAACGGGATTTCACGTGCAGGTACTTGTCCGCGATAACAATGTCGATCAGGCGCTCCGCGCTCTCAAGAAGAAGATGCAGCGCGAAGGCATTTTCCGCGAAATGAAGATGCGCGATTTCTATGAAAAGCCGTCCCAGAAGCGCGCCCGCGAAAAGGCTGAAGCCGTTCGCCGCGTCCGCAAGCTGGCACGCAAGCGTGCACAGCGCGAAGGCCTCCTGGCCCGCTGATTTGTCGTTTTTTCGACGCTTTCCGATGTAAGTCGTGGCGGGGGCGAAATATCGCCACCGCCTTTTTTGGTATGGACATCTTTTCCGCCGACAGGCTAGCGTGATCGACGCTGCCGGTGACGGATGGCCGGCCGGAGCGTTTAACCGGACGGCTTGCCGAGGCACGATGAAGCCCGGCTGCGGAGCCCGCGGGGAGTTTCAGCGGCTCTACTGCATAGTTCCTTAAATCGGATTCGATTTAAGGGCAGAATTATGCAGAAACTCAACGTGTTACAGCGACCTTGGCGCGTCATGACGACACGCGGCGCTGTAGGAACGGAAGCCGATAGCTTTCGAGACCTTGTCGATTTGAGGGATCAACCTTTGACACTTGCTGCCATGACTGCGGACGTCTCCGGTTTTACTGTCCACGAGGCGTCTCGCCGCCACCAGCGCAAGCCGAGGCTTGCCGCCATGCTGCTCCTTGGTTCGGCCCTTCTTCTCGCAGGCTGCACGACCGACGGCCCGGACTCGATGACCAACAAGGTCGAGCGCGAACAGGGCTCGCAGGAAAACATCGCCTCGCTCTCGAGCGTCATCGCCTCGAACCCGAGCGATCCCGAAGGCTACAATGTCCGCGGCTCGTCCTATGGCCGCGCCGGCGAATACCGCCGCGCCATTGCCGATTTCGACCAGGCGATCCAGCTGAACCCACGCTTCTACCAGGCCTATGCCAACCGGGCGCTGGTTCATCGCAACATGGGCAACACCCAGGCCGCACTTGCCGACTACAACATGGCGCTGCAGCTCAACGCCAACTACGACGTCGCCTATATCGGCCGCGGCAACCTCTATCGCCAGGCCGGCCAGCTCGATTCCGCCTTCAACGATTTCAACAAGGCGATCCAGCTCGACACGACCGATCCCCGCGCCTATCACAATCGCGGCCTGATCTACCAGGCACGCAACCAGCACGGTCAGGCGATCGAAGACTTCTCGACCGCGATCTCGCTGTCGCCGAGCTCGCCGGAGCCCTATAACGGCCGCGGCATTTCCTATGTCGCCCAGGGCGACGACGACAACGCCTTCTCGGATTTCAACACTGCGATCAACCTCAATGGCAAGGTCGCCGAATCCTGGGCCAACCAGGCGCTGATCTACGAGCGCAAGGGCGACAAGGCCAAGGCATCGAAGTCCTATTCGCACGCCTTGCAGCTCGACCCGAAATACGAGCCGGCGCGCGCCGGCCTTGCCCGCGTCAAGGCTTCGTAAGCCCTTCCCTATCATGTTCCTCGAAACGCCCGCGACAGTTCGCGGGCGTTTTGGTTTGTGCGGGTTGCCACTTGCCCTTTCCGCCAAAGCGGAACCTTCCCGGCCATCGTTCGTTTGCCAGAGGCGTCACACTGCCTGTTTCCTCGGATCGGCTCCGATCCAAGGGCAAGACATGCAGCTATTCGAAGTACTACCGCGACCAAGCGCCCCAAGGGACGCGCGGCGCAGTAAGAACGGAGACCAAGCCATGATCAAACGAACCCTCGTCACTGCGCTGGCACTGGCCGCGCTTGCCAGCGGCCCGGCCGCCGCGCAGAACTATGTCGCACTCGGCCGTCTCGTCTGCGGTTCGGAAGGCGGCACCGGCATGATCGTGACCTCGACGAAGAACCTGATGTGCACGTTCACCCCCACCAATGGCGGACCGAAGGCCGTCTATGCCGGCACGATCCGCAAGATCGGCATCGACATCGGCAAGACGGGCAAGAGCACGATGGTCTGGGACGTCTTTGCCAAGACCGGAACGCCGGTTAGCGCGTTCGCGCTTGCCGGCGAATACTACGGCGTCGGCGCCGATGCGAGCCTCGCGGTCGGCGGCGGCGCCAAGGTGATCGGCGGCGGCACGAACAAGGCCTTCATGCTGCAGCCGGTCAACGTTCAGGTCCAGGAGGGGCTGAACGTCGCGGTCGGCATCGACCAACTGACGCTGGCACCGGCCGGTTAGATCGGCCTCGAAGACGCATGACGCCTTGTTGCGGAATGCGTCGCATGCCCCACAATGCCTTCCAACGCAAAACGCCCGCCGAAAGGCGGGCGTTTCATTGTCGATCGATGCGAACAGCGTTAAGCGTGCAGCGCCTTGACGATATCTTCCGTCACCTTCTTGGCGTCGCCGAGCAGCATCATCGTGCCGTCCTTGTAGAACAGCGTGTTGTCGATGCCGGCATAGCCGGAGCCGAGCGAACGCTTGACGAAAAGGCAGGTCTTGGCCTTGTCGACGTCGAGGATCGGCATGCCGTAGATCGGCGAGGACTTGTCGTCACGCGCGGCCGGATTGGTGACGTCATTGGCGCCGATGACATAGGCGACATCGGCCTGAGCGAACTCGGAGTTGATGTCCTCGAGCTCGAACACTTCGTCATAGGGCACGTTCGCTTCCGCGAGCAGCACGTTCATGTGGCCGGGCATGCGGCCCGCGACCGGATGGATCGCGTACTTGACCTCAACGCCCGCGGCCTTCAGCTGGTCGCCCATTTCGCGCAGAGCATGCTGTGCCTGGGCAACGGCCATGCCGTAGCCCGGCACGATGATCACCTTGGAGGCGTTCGCCATCAGGAAGGCCGCATCGTCGGCAGAGCCCTGCTTGACCGTGCGCTGAATGCCATCGTCGCTGGCGGCCGCCGCGGTCTCGCCGCCGAAGCCGCCGAGGATGACCGAGATAAACGAGCGGTTCATGCCCTTGCACATGATGTAGGAGAGGATCGCACCGGAGGAGCCGACGAGCGCCCCGGTGATGATCAGCGCCAGGTTGCCGAGCGTGAAGCCGATGCCGGCTGCGGCCCAACCCGAATAGGAGTTGAGCATCGACACGACCACCGGCATGTCGGCGCCGCCGATCGGGATGATGATCAGCACGCCGAGTATGAGCGACAGCGCGACGATCAGCCAGAACACCGTGGTGCTCTGCGTCAGCACGAGCATGACCACCAGCACGACCAGCGCGATTGCCAGACCCGCATTGATGGCGTGGCGTCCCGCAAGCATAATCGGCTTGCCGGACATGCGCCCGTCGAGCTTCAGGAAGGCGATGACCGAACCGGTAAAGGTGATCGCGCCGATGGCAACACCGAGCGACATTTCGACCAGTGCCTGGGCGTGGATGTCGCCGAGGGTGCCGATGCCGAAGCTTTCCGGCGCGTACATGGCGGCAGCCGCCACCATGACAGCGGCAAGACCGACCAGCGAGTGGAAGGCGGCAACGAGCTGCGGCATCGAGGTCATGGCGATGCGACGGGCAATGACAGCACCGGCGCCGCCGCCGATGGCAAGGCCAAGCACGATCAGCATCAGGCCACCAAAGCTGGGCTTTGCCAAAAGCAACGTCGTGACGATGGCAATGCCCATGCCGACCATGCCGTAGGTATTGCCCTTGCGGCTGGTGGTCGGATGCGAAAGGCCGCGTAGCGCCATGACGAACAGGACGCCGGAGACGAGATAGAGGAAGGCTGCGAAGTTAGCGTTCATCGGGCCGGCCTCACTTGTCTTTTTTCTTGTACATGGCGAGCATGCGCTGGGTGACGAGGAAGCCGCCGAAGATGTTGACGGCGGCCAGCACCAGCGCCACGAAGCCGAAGCCGGTGGCAAGCCCAGAGGCGGAGATGCCGACGGCAAGCAGAGCACCGACGACGATGACCGAGGAAATCGCGTTGGTGACCGCCATCAGCGGCGTGTGCAGCGCCGGGGTCACCGACCAGACGACGTAGTAGCCAACGAAGATCGCCAGCACGAAGATCGCCAGACGAAAGACGAAAGGATCGATCGCGCCGCCGGTCGCGCCATGGGCGACAGCACCAGCCGCGTCCGGCACGTATTCGGCAGCGGTGCGGACCGCTTCCACCGCCCGGTCGAGATCGGCGAGCGCCTTGTCGAGAAGTTCATTCGCCATCACTTGTCCCCCTTACTGGCGCCGAAGTTCGGATGCACGACCTCACCACCATGGGTGAGCGCCGTCGCCTTGACGAGTTCGTCCTCCATGTTGAGCGCGAGTGCCTTGGTTTCCTTGGACACCATCGTTTCCAGGAAGGTGACGAGGTTCTTGGCGTAGAGACCGGACGCGGAGGCCGCGATGCGGCCCGGCACGTTGAGATGGCCGATGACCTTGACGCCCTCGACCTCGGCGACCTTGCCGGGCTCAGCACCCTCGACGTTGCCGCCGCGTTCGACCGCAAGATCGACCGCGATCGAGCCGGGTTTCATGCTTTTCAGCATGTCACGGGTGACGAGCCGCGGCGCCGGACGGCCGGGGATGAGTGCAGTGGTGATGACGATGTCCTGCTTGGCGATATGCTCGGCAACGAGTGCGGCCTGCTTGGCCTGATACTCCTTGGACATCTCCTTGGCGTAGCCGCCAGCCGTTTCGGCCGCCTTGAATTCCTCGTCCTCGACGGCGATGAACTTGGCGCCGAGCGACGCGACCTGTTCCTTGGCTGCCGGACGCACGTCCGTCGCCGAGACCACGGCACCGAGACGGCGGGCCGTCGCGATTGCCTGCAGGCCGGCAACGCCCGCGCCCATGACGAAGACCTTGGCGGCAGGAACCGTCCCGGCCGCCGTCATCATCATCGGCAACGCCCGATCATATTCGCAGGCGGCGTCGATCACGGCCTGGTAACCGGCGAGGTTCGCCTGGCTCGACAGCACGTCCATCGACTGCGCGCGGGTGATACGCGGCATCAGTTCCATCGCGAAGGCGGTAAGCCCGCCATTCGCCATCTCGGCGATCGCCGCCTCGTTGCCATAGGGATCCATGATGGCGAGCACGATAGCGCCCGACTTGTAGCCGCCGATTTCGGCGGTCGTCGGCCGGCGCACTTTCAGCACGACATCGGCCGTCTTGGCGTCGGCGATCGTCCCGATCCGGGCCCCGACCTTTTCGAACTCAGCGTCCGGAATGCGCGACAAAAACCCGGCGTCCGCCTCGATGACGACGTCGAAGCCGAGGCTTTTCAGTTTCTTCACTGTGTCCGGTGATGCGGCAACGCGACCCTCGTTTGGGTCCGTTTCCTTGGCGACAAAGACAATCTCGCTCACAAATCCCCCTCCTTGGCCGCAATCGAGCCAAGGCCGGAATGCGGGCATTCTCTCCGACTGCAAAGCGTGCGGCCAATCGAGCCTGCACGCCCCCATATGCCAGGCACTGGGGTGCCAGGCACATATATTCTGGAAACAGACACCCAAGGTGTTCGAACCGCAGGCGGTCCGACGCCGATCGACGCCGAACCGTGCTCGGCATCGCGGGTCTGCATTCCACTCCCCCCTCACGCAGTGAGGAAACACGTCCCATTGCAGTGAATTCCCGGGCGTGGAGATCTCTAGGCTCTACAGCACTGCACACCCTATTGGCTGCACAAAGGTCGCTGTAGCATTTTGAAGTGCTGCGCAGCGTCGACGCCTCCAGTCGACGGCATGCACCTTCGTCCGGGCTCGCGCCCGGTTGCCGAGGAAACGTCAAGCCCCTCGGCAATCGGTCCGATGACGCTGATTAGCGCAGGAAGAAGAAACCTGCGACGTTGAGCAGAATGAAGAGCACGAGCGAGGAGAAGAAGCCCATCGTCGTGAAGAATGCGGCAGCCATGGCAATCAACAGGGCCACGCAAAACAGCGTGCCGTACTTCGATGCGCTCAGGAACATGAGATAGGTCTTCTCGTGCTCCGGATAATCCATCGAAGCGCCCACATCGACCGGTCCAGAATGATGCTCAGCCATCGTTCAAATTCTCCCTGAATGCCACGGCGCGACCCTTGATCGCCGCCGCTCCTAATCGAAGCATGGCTCCCGCGAAAAGTCGCGAAAACCCTTATAGCTGCCCTTACACAATGCTTAGGCCGGGTGCAACGAAAACCCGTCCTTTAGCAGTACCTGATGGGGCGATATGTCGCGGCCGGCGGCAAGGGTGGCGCGCACGGGCGCGCCTCACCATCCGATGTCGACATCGAAGACTGCTAGCGGAAGACGGAGGTTCGATAAGAGCGTCCATAACCGGTTTGCGCCATGCGCGCGGTCGGCAGGATCGTCAGCGGCGCGAACGGCACCTCGCTGCGATCGGCAAACATCATGCGGCGTTCGAAAGGCTCCGAATCGAAAATCGGGTAGCGGTCGAGGATCGAGGGCCGCTGCCCCCTCACCTGCGCCACGAGCAGGGCGCCATCGGCATTGTAGACCCCCAGGTTCTCGCGCTTGGCGACCACGGTCTCGGAGGCGAAAATGCGCTTGTAGAAGGCGGTGTGGCGCGGCCGGCAGGCCGTCAGGCAACGGTCGGCGGAAAAGTATTCGCAGGCCATGGCGACCGGGCGGAGCGTCAGGTAGGGAAGCGCCCGCATATCGTCACCGATGACATCAGGGTCGACCGCCAATCGGCCCGGATCGACCAAAACCATGCCGGCATCGAGGAACGCGTCGATCTCGGAGCCGAAGATCAGGCCCGATGTGCTGGCGCGGTGCTCCGGCGTTACGTGATGTACGCGCACGGTGCTGACGAGGCTCTCATCGAGATAGATGCCGAAGACATACGCGTGGCTGTCGAAGTCGAGATCGTCGATCAGCGTGGAGCCCGTCAATTCCATCAGATTGACGGACTTGTAGGACTTGTAACGCAGCCGCGCGATGTCCTCCATGTCCTCGCCGGTTTCGACCCGCCGATATTCGACACGATCGAGCAATTGCATCAGCTTTTCAGAAAAACGCCCAGGCTCCGCCTGGTGAATCGTCTCACCCATATTCCAGACCTCATGGTTAACAAATCGTTAACCTATTGACGGAAAATGGGGCGGCAACCGCAAAACGGAACAGTTCACTGTTAACTTTTTGTTAACCCTAAAAATTCGTAAATTAATTCGGTTGATTTGGAGCAAAACGCACCAAATCGAGATGCATTTGCCCAACTAATCAAGGGCTTGCTGCCGAATGCGCAGCATCAAAACGGAACGGAATTTGGGGTCGCAGCGTCAGGCGATGCGCTTGCTGCTGGGTTTAGCGCCTCGTTTTGGCACACCGTTCTTGCAAAGCGTTGCAATAGCAGAAGCGGGCATGGGGGCGGCGAAGACGAAGCCCTGTATCAAATCGGCACAATTATGCTCGGTGATGAGCTGCAACTGATCCGTCGTCTCGACGCCTTCGACGACGATGCGCAGGCCGAGGGCGCGGGCAAGATTTGCCGTCCCGCGCAGGAGCTTGAAGCGGCGCGAATCCTCACGGATGTTGCGCACGAAGGACCGATCGATCTTGATGATGTCGACCGGCAGGGCATCGAGATAACTGAGACTGGAGTATCCGGTGCCGAAATCGTCGATGGCAATGGTGATGCCGAGACCCCGCAGCTCGCGCAGGATCGCCTGCACCTTGAGCGGCTCGTCCATCAGGCAGCTTTCGGTGACCTCCAGATGCAGCCGCGAAGCATCGAGGCCGGTTGCCTGAAGCGCATCCGTGACCATCGTGACGATTTCGCTGCTGCGTAGATCGAGCACCGAGAGGTTGACGGAGACGGACACATCGCTCGGCCAGTCCATGCAATCCCGGCATGCATGGTCGAGCACGAAACGCGTGATCTCCGTGACCAGCCCCAGTTCCTCGGCGAGCTGAATGAACACGTTCGGCGGCACCGGCCCGCGCTCCGGATGCGTCCAGCGGGCCAACGCTTCGCAGCATTCGACCCGGCCGCCGCTCGGCGCGAACATCGGCTGGTAGGAAAGCGTCAGGCTGAGCGCATTGATCGCCTCGCGCAAATCCGCCTTCAGCTTCTGGCGGTCGACATAGCGGGCGTCCATCTCGACTTCGAACGCAGTGCAGCCACCGCGGTTGCGCAGCTTGGTTTCCGAAAGCGCGAGATCCGCCTTGATCTGCAGGTCTTCGAGTTTCAGATCCACGTTCGGCGCGATGACGAAGCCCGCGCTCATGGTCATGTTGAAGGTGAAGCCGCTGGCAACATAGGTGCCGCGCAGTTCCGTGTGCAGCCCCCGCATCCGCTCTTCCAGATCGGCCACGTCAGCCCTGTTCGGAAAGAACACGACAAACTCGTCGCCCATCAGCCGCGCCGCGATCGCATCATCACCGGCGAGCGCCTTCAACCGGCCGGCGATCGCCTGCAGCAGCTTGTCGCCGACGATGTGGCCGCGCATGTCGTTGACATGCTTGAACTCGGTGACGTCGAGGACCATCAGGCCGACGAGCCGGTCCTCCTTCTCGTCGCCGCTTGCGGCGGCCACAACCAGCTCTCCGAAGTAGTCGCGGCTCGGCAGCTCGGTCAGCTTGTCGAAGCGCACCATGTGCAGAATCTGCTTGTCCGCCTGTACGCGTGCCGTCACGTCCTCGAAGATCAGCACGATATCGCCATTGTCGCGGCGGCTGGCGGAAAACTCGAGGTGCAGTTCCTCGCTGACCGGGATCAATACCTGCGGGCGCTTGCCCTTGAGCAGAAGATCGAGCTGGCGCGAGATCGCC
Source organism: Ensifer sp. 22460 (assembly GCF_052044935.1). Taxonomy (NCBI): domain Bacteria; kingdom Pseudomonadati; phylum Pseudomonadota; class Alphaproteobacteria; order Hyphomicrobiales; family Rhizobiaceae; genus Ensifer; species Ensifer sp. 22460. The sequence goes on along the minus strand of NZ_JBQENZ010000002.1, from coordinate 129,069 downwards.
TTGGTCTTTTCGGCATCGAGCCGCATGCGCCGCGCACCGCGCCGGATCACGTCATCGAGCAGCCAATCCTTGAGTTCGGTCCTGTCGCCAAGCGCCAGCAACTCGCTGGCACGCTCATTGGCCACCACCACGCGGCCGTCGCCATCCAGCATGAACAAGCCATGCGTCATATTGTTGAGCGCCGCGTCGAACTGGCCGGCAATCGTCGCGATCTCGCGCGCCGCCAAAACATTCTCATAGAGAAAGGCGCGCACATTGTTGGCCATCATCCAGGTGGAAAGGATGAACGGCAGGATGAGCAAGGCAAGCGCCAGCATGAACACGTCCTGCAGCGTCATCAGGCCGATCACGATCGGCAGGCATGCGGACGAGGACAGGAGAAGCACGGCCCGCTCCGAGCCGTAGTTGCGCCCAACGAGCGAGATCATCGAGGCCAGCGTCACCGATATGGTCGCAAGCTCTGAAAAGGAATCCTGACTGACGGCAATGGCATAACCGCAAGCGATGCCGCAGGTGAGCGTGACGCTGACACCGCCGACGATATAGCGGTTCTCCCATTTGCGGACCATCGCCCGGTCGGCATTGGAGAAATCCTGCCGGTCGAACCGCGCCATATCGACATTGCGCAGCGCCCAGAGCACGAAGATCACGCCGGAGCAGGCGAGATAAAGCGGATCACTGGTCTTGAGATAGACGAGCAGAAACGTCACGACATGCGACAACATGCCGATCAGCAACGTCTTGCGATGTTCGTAGAGCGAGCTCACGGATGACAGATACACGTCAGTCGGAAGAGCGCTCTGTCCAAGTCGCATCATGAACCAAGCTCCGGTTTACCGGATTGTTAGGGGTGATGACTTAACGAATGATTTCGTCTAACGCCCCGAAAAAAGTACCGAATCCCAGAATAACCACAGGGCCGTACCGGCAAGACCCAAGAGTTCAACTCAATAGTGCGAACCGCGCTGAACAGTACTCGGTTTCTGCAACCAAACATAGGTATCCGCGACACAAAAGGCCCGACTGCAACTTCGACAATTCAGCGATGCGGGCGGACGATCCAGAATTTGCGTGCGCGATGGTTACTCGATCTTAAAGAATTACCTGCGATTTCTTGCCGTTTTTAGTTCGTGTTCGCTACCGATCCGCCTTGGATCAGCGCGGTGATCACGCTCACTACGTTCTCAGTTGACTTTCATCAGCATCTGAAGGCAAGGCTTTTCTTAAGCGTATTACGGAGCCTGATGATGTCGAAACCTGTCGTTGCCATCCCCTGCGATTTCCGCGAATTCGACGGCAATGTCTGGCATGTCGTTGCCCATCAATATGTGCGCGCCGCCGTCGAAGGCGCCGGCGTTATGCCCTTCCTCATCCCGGCGCTCGAAACCGGCAACGACATTGACGAAATCCTCGACCGCGTCGACGGCGTGCTTGCAAGCGGCGCCCGCTCCAATGTTCATCCCTCGCTCTATGGCCGCGAGGCCAAGGACAGTGACGGACCTTTCGATCCCGGCCGCGACGCGACCAGCCTGCCCCTGATCCGGCGCGCGATCGAGCGCGGTGTGCCGTTGTTTGCCATCTGCCGCGGCATCCAGGAACTGAACGTCGCACTCGGCGGCACGCTGGCGAGTGAAATCCAAGACCAGCCGGGGATCTGGGATCACCGCAAGCCCGACGTGAAGGAACTCGACGTTGCCTACGGCATCCGCCAGGACGTCATCGTCAAGGAAGGGAGCTGCCTCGCGCCCGTGCTTGGCGCCGGCCGCATCCGCGTCAACTCGTTGCACCGACAGGCGATCGGCGCCGCTGCTCCGCGCCTGGCTGTCGAAGCGGTCGCTGACGACGGCACGATCGAAGCGGTTTCGGTGATCGGCGCCAAGGCCTTTGCCGTCGGCGTGCAATGGCATCCGGAATACTGGGTGCGCACCGACACCCCCTCGGCCAGCCTGTTCAGGGCCTTCGGCGACGCCGTGCGGACTTACGCCGCTGGCCGTTTGGCCGCCTGACCCTTTCCGCTTTCGGATCGTCGCCTGAGGCGGAAAGGACGCCTGCCGTCAACTCGCGCGCCGCGTGAACGGCGTTTCCGGCACCGGCGTCAGGGCCCTGCCCGCTTCAAACCAGGCTTCGATATTGCCGACGACGAGATCGGCCATGGCATTGCGTGTGACCACCGAGGCCGAGGCCACATGCGGCAGGAGCGACACGTTCGGCAAAGCCATCAGCGCGTCCGGCACCTGCGGCTCGTTTTCGAAAACGTCGAGGCCAGCCCCGGCGATCACGCCGCTCTGAAGCGCCGCGATCAGCGCCGGTTCGTCGACGGTCGAGCCGCGGCCGACATTGATCAGCACGCCGTTGCTGCCGAGTGCTGCCAGCACCTGGGCATCGACCGTGCGCCGCGTCGCCTCGGTGCCGGGCACGATGACAATGAGCGTATCGACCGCCGCCGCGAGGCCGACGAGCGTCGGATGGTAGGCATAGGGCAGGCCCTCGCGCGGGCTGCGCGTGTGATAGGCGATCGACACCCCGAAGGCTTCCAGCCGCCTGGCGATCGAAAGCCCGATGCGACCGAGGCCGTAAAGACCGACGCTTCGGCCGCGCAGGGACAGCGGCGAGAGCGGGAACGCGCCCTCGCGGCTCCAGCGTCCCTGGCGCAGCCATTGTTCTGCCTGAGGCAATTGCCGGAGTGTATTCAGCAGAAGACCAACCGCCGTGTCGGCCACCTCTTCGGTCAGAACATCCGGTGTATTGCTGACGGCAATGCCCTTGGCGGCGGCATGTGCGACCTCGACGCCGTCATAGCCGACGCCGAAATTGGCGATGATCTCGAGCTGCGGCAGGACATCCATCAGGGCACCGGGCAGCCGGCCGGCTACGGCAACCGCTTTCACGTCCTGCATATCCGGCGTCACCAATGCTGGATCGGCACTCTCGATCCTGACGACTTCGAATTGCCCGACCAGTCGATCGATGACCCGTTGATTGATCTTTCCGGGCACGAGAACGCGCGTGCGGTTCACAGACATGGGCAGCTCCTGTCGGGAGGGAGATCTCAGGCGATGACGCGCAACGGGCCCGTTGATTGGCGGATGCGCATTTCCGGCTTGATCAGATGGATACCGTCGGGTTCGTGGCTGCCGGAAAGCTTGTCGAGCAGCGCGCGGGCAGCACTGCGGCCGACATCGGCCTGGCCATTCCAGACGGTGGTCAATGCCGGCGTGGCGATCGACGCCTCTTCGAGGTCGTCGTAGCCGGTGACAGAGATATCGACGCCGGGCACCAGACCGGCGCGGGCGATGCCGTTCATCATGCCGATCGCCACCAGGTCGTTCCAGCAGACGACTGCCGTCGGCTTCTGCGGCAGGGAGAGCAGATGCACCGCCGCCTCGAAGCCGCCCTGCTTCGTGCGGGGACCGGGGATGCGCAGCTCCGGATCGACCTCGATATTGGCCTTGCGCAACGCGTTGACATAGCCCTGATAGCGGTCGCGCCCGGTCGACGTCTGGTCGGTGCCGCCGACCATGGCGATGCAGCGATGGCCAAGGCCGATCAGGTGGTTGGTGGCAAGCGAGATGCCGTAGGCGTCGTCGCCGCGGAAGATCGGCACGTCCACGCCCTCGATCGAACGGGCGATCAGGATCGCCGGCATGCCGTTGTCCTCGGCAAGCTGGATGTCCTCCAGCGGCGTACCGATCGCCGGCGACATGATCACGCCATCACCGCCGAGCTGCAGCAGCGTCTCGATGAAATCGCGCTGCTTGTCGACCGAATCGTAGTGGTTGGAGAGAATGAAGGTCTGCTTGTCGCGGTCGAGCTCCGCTTCGATCGCCTTCAGGATTTCCCCGTAGAACGGGTTCATGATGTCGTGCACGACGACGCCGATGATGCCGGAGCGGGATGTTCTGAGACTGGCAGCGCGGCGGTTGTAGATATAGCCGAGCGCGCGGGCCTGCTCCTTGATTTTATCGCGGGTGACGGTCGCCACCAAAGGACTGTCGCGTAGAGCCAGGGATACCGTTGCCGTCGAAAGACCGAGTGTTTCCGCAATCGTCGAAAGCTTGACCTTTTGCGCCACGATGCCCCCTGTAGCCTTGTTCCGCCCTCGGCCGCAGCCCCACAATCCAATCCGAGTGAGGTTCTTGCAGCATGCCTCACGGCACTTTTCGTACATCCCAACGGACGTACGCGTGCCATAAATTTAAATCCCTTTTAAACTGTTTAAATCGCCACGGCAATATGCGGCGAACAAGGCTCAGTCGGCGGCCCGTGCGGCCTGGAGATTACTGTCGACGGCGCGCAGCAGTTTCATCAGAGTGCGCACCTGCTTGTCGGTCAGGCCGCGTGTCGCGAGCTTTTCCGAATGCTGCCCCGCCTCGGCGATGATCTGCAGCCGGTTGCGGCCGGGCTCAGTAAGATAGACCTTGGTGAGCCGCGCATCGTCCTCGTCCGGACGGCGCTCGAGGAAGCCCTGCGCTTCCATCCGCCCGATCGTGCGGGTCATGGTCGGCGCCTTGACCCCAAGCCTGGCGGCAAGCCCACCCGCGGTCATGCCGTCGGCTTCGGCCAGCGCCAGCATTACGCCGTCTTGCCCGGCGTAAAGACCACTTTCAAGAAGATTGCGGGAGAGTACGGTGCGCATGGAACGCGCTGCCTGGACAAGGATAGCGGCAAGATCGTGCGGCTCATTCAGGAACTCGTCCTTCTTCTTGCCGTTCTTGCCTTTCTTTTCGGCCTTGTTCTTCTTGCCCATTGGACCTCCTGCCGAATCCCCGAGTCGAACACTTATAACAATACAGCTTGCGATTACGAACTGTATGACTCAAATAACAATTTTACGACAATTGACGTGGAGGATCGAAGAGAAATGTCGATGCCTGAGCCGCGATGGCAGGACAATCGGACCGACCTTCCGGCCGACGCTCGCCGTGACTGGATCGCCGTGCTGCCGCTCGGCGCCCATGAACAGCACGGTCCGCATCTGCCCTTCGAAACCGACACGCTGATCGCCGAGGGCATCGTCTCCCGCACGATCGCCGCCATGCCCGCCGGCCTGCCGGTAACCTTCCTGCCGGCCGAGCCGGTCGGTTACTCCATCGAGCACATGGATGTCGCCGGCAGCCGAACCCTTGCCTATGGCGAGGCGGTCGAGCGCTGGCTCGGCATTGCCGGTGATCTTCACAACCAAGGTATCCGCAAGTTCGTGATGCTGAACGCCCATGGCGGCAACTCGCCGTTGATGACGATCGTCGCGACCGAAGCGCGCGTGCGCTTCAAAATGCTGGCCGTCGCGACGAGCTGGACCCGCTTCGGCCAACCGGACGGATGGATCAAGCCGGAGGATAAGGCGTTGGACATTCACGGCGGCGACATCGAGACATCGGTGATGCTGGCGCTCCATCCGGACAGGGTCGACATCGCCAAGGCCGCAAACTTTGCGTCCCGCCAAGGCGAATTTTCTGAACGCTTCAAGCATCTGCGCGCTTACGGTCCCCACGCCTTCGGCTGGAAGATGCGCGACCTGAATGGCGAAGGTGTCGCCGGCAATGCCTCGGTTGCCACGGCGGCACGGGGTGAGATTTTGATCGCCCATGCCGTCCGAGGGTTTATCGAACTCCTTGACGATGTCAGGGATTTCGACCCCGACGAACTGGCTTGAGGCCGCGCCGGCAAACACTTTCTTTGTGCTTTTGCGCTATCAGATGCCCAAATGCGCGCGGCGTAGGGCAGAGAAACCATGGCGAAGATCATTGCGCTCGGCGCCTATTTCTACCAGGCGGTCATTGCCTTCGGCCTGCTGATCGTCGTCGCCCACTGGTTGGCGCCGGCCGACTATGCCAGCTACTCACTGTTCATCTCCATCTGCCAGTTCGCGGCGATCGCCGCCTTCGAATGGGTGCGTTTCGCCTGCATGCGTTTCTACCCTGGGGCGGATGCGGACAGTGAAGCGGCGGAGCGGCGGGCGATCCTGACCGAAGCCCTCGCCTGCGCCATGCTGTGCCTGATCGCGGCGGGCGTGTCCTTGATCTTCGGCGTGCCGCCGGTCGTGGCGCTTGTCGGCGGCCTGGTCTCGATCGCACAAGGCGGCAGCGATCTGCATCTGACCATGCTGCGTTTTCGCCAGGATTTCCGCGCCTTCTCGGTGCTGCAGGGCTCCCGCGCCACCATTCTCGCCGCGGGTACGCTCCTCGGCGCACTCATCTCGCCAAGCTTCCTGTCGACCGTCACGGGCCTGCTCGCCGGTTACATTGCCTATGGCCTGCTTGCATTCCTTCTTTCCCGCCGCGCCGACACGCGCCCAGCCGCCGCGCTCGACAATGTCCGTATCCGCAAGCATCTCATCTATGGCAGCGTGTCGGCCGGGGCCGCCACTGCCGCCATGTTCGCGCCCTTGGCACTGAAGGCGATCTTCACCTCGGCGCTCGGCGCGACGGGTGCTGCCGGCGCCCTGCTTGCGCTCGACCTGCTGCAACGCCCGTTCGTGCTCATCGTTTCGGCCCTTCAGGCGATCCAATATCCGGAGATCGTTGCCGCGCATGACCGGACCGGCGATCGCGCCGCTCTTCCCCGCCAACTCGGGCAATACTACGCGCTGCTGACGAGCTTTGCGCTGATGATGGCCGCCGGTATCTTCGCTGCACTTCTCCCGGCCACCTGGCTCGTCATCAGCCCGGACCTGCAGCAAGGTTTCCTCGCAACCGCGCCTGCCATCATCGTCCTCTCGCTCGTTCGCACGCTGACGCAGATCATGCTGCCGACGCCGCTGCACCTGAGGCAACGCCTTGCGTTGATCCTGCTGCTCGCCGTGGCCGACTGCGTGCTTCTAAGCCTTGGAGCATTGGCAGTCCTGGCCTTGGCTGGGGCGAACGATGCGGCGTTAGCCTGGGGCAGCGCCATCGGCGCGATCCTCGCCGCCCTCATCGGCCTTCGCCTGATGTCCTCGCTCGCCTTCGATTTCTCCTGGCCGCCCGTGCTCTTCGCCGCCGCCGGACTTGGCGCGGCCGTGCTGGCCTTCTCCCTCTCCGGTGAAACCAGCTACGTTACGATCGGTACCGGTATTGTTGTCGGTGGTCTGTTCTGCCTGCTCTCGCTCAACCAGTTGCGGCTGATGATGCGGTCGCCGAGACCCAGCACGGCCTAGGCGCTAAGAAAAACTGCACGAATTTCCGGTTAGATCGCGCCGAAAGAGCGGAGAGCGCCCCATGAACATCGTCGTCGGCATAGCGACCGCGGGCCGCCGCGAGGTCCTCTCCGAAACCCTGCTGCATCTGACGCGGCAGACGCGACTACCGGACGCCGTCGTCATCTGCCCAAGCACGCCGGAGGACGTCGACGAAGCCAGAATCGGCTCGCTTCCCTTGAAGGCCCGTATCGTCGCGGGCAACAAGGGTTCCAGCGCACAGCGCAACGCCATCCTCGACCAGGCGACAACCGCCGATCTGATCGTCTTTTTCGACGACGATTTCCTGCCGCGCAGCGATTTTCTTACCGAGGCTGAAAGGCTGTTCGATCGCGAGGCTGATCTCGTCGTGGCAACCGGCCTGGTTCTGGCCGACGGCATTCATGGCCCGGGCATATCGATTGCCGATGCCAAGGCGATCCTCGAGACGGATCCCGGCGCTCAGCCGCACGATGTCACACAGCCGGCCTTCAACGCCTATGGCTGCAACATGGCCTTCCGCGTATCGGCGATTGCCGCCGAACGCACCCGTTTCGACGAGCGGCTGCCGCTCTATGGCTGGCAGGAGGATGTCGATTTCTGCCGGCGTCTGGCCGCGCACGGGCGCATCGTGAAATCGCCGGCGCTGCGCGGCGTCCACCTCGGCAACAAGCGCGGCCGCACCTCGGGCCTGCGCTTCGGTTACTCGCAGGTCGCAAATCCGCTCTATCTGCGCAACAAGGGCACGGTCGGACTGAAATGGGCACTTCGCCTCATGGGCGGCAACTTCGCCGCCAACATCCTCGGCAGCCTCAAACCGCAAGGCCTCGTCGATCGACGCGGTCGGCTCAAGGGCAATCTGATTGCATTTGGTGATTTTGTCCGGGGTCGACTGGACCCGATGCGGGTTCTCGACCTTTGACGCTCCAAAATCGCGCAGAATGGATCAGATGTGCTGCGCCGCCAGCATGTTGAGCAGCACGACCGCACTCCCGTCCCAGGAAAAGCGCTTCGCATTGTCAAAGCCGGAACGCCGCAAATCTCGGCGAACGGCCTCGTCGGCGGAGATCGTCCGCATCGCGTCGACCAAAGCCTCCGTCTTCAACGGATCGAAGTAGCAAACGGCATCGCCGCAGGCCTCGCGAACCGGCGGAATATCGGCGGCGAGCACCGGGCACCCCTGCGTCATCGCTTCCAGCGGCGGGATGCCGAAACCTTCATAGAGGCTGGGAAAGACGAAGGCGACAGCGCGCCGCTGCAGCCCGGCGATCTCGTCATCGGTCAGGCGGCCCGGAAAGATCAGGTTGCCCTTCGACGTGGGCGCGATATCGCGGAACACGGTCGGGTCGGTGCCACCCACGACCACGAGCTTGTGGTCGCCGGCACCAAGTGCCTCGAAGGCGCGCACCGCAAACTCGACATTCTTGTTGGGCTTCAGCGTGCCGACCAGCAGGAAGAAGGGCGTATCGGCAAGCCCGAGCCGCTGGATGACGCCCTCGTCCGGCTGAAGTCGCGCGAAGTGATCCGTCGCGTTGTAGATGACGTCGATGCCAGCAGCCGGCACGCGGAAGACATCGGCAAGCTCCTGGCGCGAAAAGTTCGAGACGGTGCCGAGCTTTGCCCGCCTTGCAAGGATGAAACCGAGCGCCCCATGAAACAGCCGGTAGCCGCGCCCGAACGAGGCCGGATGGCGAAACAGGGTGACGTCGTGGATCACCACCACCTGGTCGCCGTGCAGCACCGGGCCGCTGCCGCCGAAGCCGATCAGCGTATCGCGGCGCGCGCGCCAATAGAGCGCGCCCTGCTCCCAGACATGGCCCGGTCCGGAGCCGAACCGCTCGACCGAAATCGCCTTGAGCCCGAGATCGTCGACAGCCTTGCCCGGAGTAAGCAGCCGCCAGCGCGCGTCCTTCAGCGCATGCGGCACCTGCCCGGAAGCGATGCGCACATCCAGCGCTCGGGTCATCTCACGGGCGAAGCGCTGCACGCCGGTGAGCGGCTGGGTCAGGAACCGGCCGTTGATGGAAATCGTCTTCACGCGCGCACCCCTAGGATCTGCCGCGCACTCTCTCCGATTTTGATGAAAGGAGGGTTATCGCAGACCGCTGAGGCGATCCGCCCGCGCCCGCCAAAATCGCCCGCGCCATTTGCGCATCGCCGCCGCATCTCCTATATGAAACCCGACTTGGATGCCTGCCCGCCGCATCCGGAAATCCTAGAGGTTCCCATGACCGAAACATCCCCGCAGAAGCCGATCCCCGTCACTGTGCTCACCGGCTATCTCGGCGCCGGCAAGACGACGCTTTTGAACCGCATCCTCAGCGAGAACCATGGTCGCAAATACGCGGTCATCGTCAACGAGTTCGGCGAGATCGGCATCGACAACGACCTGATCGTGGAATCCGACGAGGAAATCTACGAGATGAACAACGGCTGCGTCTGCTGCACCGTGCGCGGCGACCTGATCCGCGTGGTCGAGGGCCTGATGCGCCGCCCCGGCCGCTTCGACGCGATCATCGTCGAGACGACCGGCCTTGCCGATCCGGTGCCGGTCGCCCAGACCTTCTTCATGGACGATGACGTGCGCGCCAAGACCGAGCTCGACGCGGTCGTTGCGCTGGTCGATGCCAAGCACCTGCCGCTGCGGCTAAAGGACAGCCGCGAGGCCGAAGACCAGATCGCCTTTGCCGACGTCGTGCTTCTCAACAAGACCGACTTGGTCACGCCTGAGGAACTGGAGCGCATCGAAGCGACCGTGCGCGTCATCAATCCGTCGGCCCGCATCTACCGCACCCAGCGCTCCGACATCGATCTTGCCAAGGTCCTCGATCAGGGCGCCTTCAACCTGGAAAGGGCGCTGGAAAACGATCCGCACTTCCTCGACCAGGACGATCATGACCATGATCACACCTGCGGCCCGGACTGCGATCACGACCATCACCACCACCATGATCATGACCACGATCACGACCACCATCACCACCACGATCACGCGCCTTCGCCGATCCATGACGTGACGGTGCAGTCGATCTCGCTGCGCGGCGGCGAAATGAACCCGGATCGCTTCTTCCCCTGGATCCAGAAGATCACCCAGACGGACGGCCCGAACATCCTGCGCCTGAAGGGCATCATCGCCTTTGCCGGCGACGCCGAGCGCTATGTCGTCCAGGGCGTGCACATGATCATCGAGGGCGATCATCAGCGGGCGTGGAAGGATGGCGAAAAGCGGGAGAGCCGTCTCGTCTTCATCGGCCGTGATCTCGATCGTGAAAAGCTCGAGCGCACCTTCAAAGCCTGCGAGGCGCAGCCGAACTGATGCCGACTGTCGCTCCCCTCGATCTCGAAGGTCACGTCGTCGGCGTGGCCTTTCTCAAAGGCGTCCCCTTCTTCGCCGAAGCCACCGGTGCGATCCATCGCCTCAACCTCGGCCACAAGACGACGGAGGTCCACGAGGGCCTGCTGTCGCTCGTGGTGGACGACGCCAACGACACGCTGCTGACCGGCGGCGAGGACGGCAAGGTCATGCGTACGGCCGCCGACGGCACCACCTCGCTGGTCGCCGAAGCGCCACGCAAGTGGATCGCGCAAGTTGCGGCAGGCCCGCAAGGCGCCGTCGCCTATGCCTATGGCAAGACTACGCATGTGCGTCTTGCGGAGGGGACGACGAAGGAATTTACCGAGGAACGCACCGTCGAGGGCCTTGCCTTCGCGCCGAAGGGTTTGCGCATCGCCGCTGCCCGCTACAACGGCGTGTCGTTGCACTGGGTCGGCACATCGGGCCAGCCGATCGACCTCGAATGGAAGGGCGCCCACACCGGCGTCACCTTCTCGCCCGATGGCCGCTTCCTCGTCACCACGATGCAGGAAAACGCGCTGCACGGCTGGAAACTCGACGCCAAGCCCGGCGCGGAAGCCCGCCACATGCGCATGACCGGCTATCCGGCCAAGGTGAAGTCGGTCTCCTGGTCGGCCAAGGGCAAATGGCTCGCCTCCTCAGGCGCCCCGGCCGCGATTGTCTGGCCCTTCCAGGGCAAGGACGGCCCGATGGGCAAGGCGCCGCTGGAACTCGGCACCCGCGCCGACATCATGGTGACCTCGGTCTGCTGCCATCCAGCCGAAGACATCGTCGCGATCGGCTATCAGGACGGCATGATCCTCGGCGCGCGCTTTGCCGACAGCAAGGAAGTGCTGCTGCGCCGACCCGGCAAGGGCGCCATCACCGCCATGGCCTGGAACAAGGACGGCCGGCAGCTCGTCTTCGGCTCCGCCGAGGGCGACTGCGGTGTCGTCGATATCGCGGGATAACAGGCAAACAATGACCGCAGGCGCAGAAGCTCCACTCTATGCTGATTCGGCCGTCGTGCCTCTGGCGGACGGCGAAGTCTGGAACCGCATCCGTGCGGAAGCCCGGGCGCTCGCCATGCGCGAGCCGGTCATGGAGCAAACCCTGCGGCCGATCACCGAGGTGCGGTCGGATGCGGCTGTGCTCGCAGGTGTTCTCGCCTCCCGCCTTTCCGTTGCCCGCGTCGACGAACGATCGCTGGCGCAGCTGCTTTCGGACGTCTTCGAAGCCGATGCAGAAGCTCTGCGCGCTGCCGAAGCGGACTTGCAGGCGGTGATGGAACGTGATCCCGCCTGCCCGGGACTGCTGCATGTCCTCCTCAATCTCAAGGGCTTCCAGGCGCTGCAGACCTATCGCGCCGCCCATCGGCTCTGGACCGATGGCCGCGAGGACATCGCCAACTGGCTCTCGAGCCTCGCCTCGCTTGTCTTCGGCCCCGATATCCACCCGGCCGCCCGCATCGGCAAGGCGGTGATGCTCGACCATGGATCCGGCATCGTCATCGGCGAGACCTCCGTGATCGAAGACCAGGTTTCGATCCTTCAGAACGTCACGCTCGGCGGCACCGGCAAGGAAACCGGCGATCGGCATCCAAAAATCCGCCAAGGCGTGATGATCGGCGCCGGCGCCAAGATCCTCGGCAATATCGAGGTCGGAGCCTACAGCAAGGTCGCGGCCGGCAGCGTCGTACTGAAGTCCGTGCCGCCGCGCACCACGGTCGCGGGCGTGCCGGCAACGGTGGTGCGCATTCACCGTGTCGACGAGGTGCCGGCGGCAGAGATGGACCAGACGATCGTCTGATCCATCTGCGCCCGCGTCAGACCCGCTCCCGCTTCAGATCTTCACCAGCGCGGCGGTGACATACATGAAGGCGGCGCCGGTCGCGAGACCGGCCAGAACCGGCGGCGTCAGGAACACGTCGCGCCCGCGCTCGCTTTGTCGCATCAGATAGGCGCCGACTTCGACGATCACCTGCAGGATCGCCCCTGCACCAACCGCTAGCGCCAACGCCGACCACTGCGCCGAGGTCGCAAGGCTTCCGAGCCACATGCCGATCACCGCCGGACTGCCGGCAAGCAGCGTCAGCCCGACGAACGTCCAGATGGATGGCCTCTTTTTCAGGATCGGAGCGGCAATGCCGATGCCCTCGGTGACGTTGTGGAGCGCAAAGCCCAGCACCAGGAAGGTACCGAGCCCAGCCGACCCCGCCGCAAAAGCGGCACCAATCGCCAGCCCCTCGCCGAGATTGTGCAGGCCGATCCCGAGCGCGATGTAAGTGGAAAGCGCAAGCCCGGCCGGCGCACCGCTTCGCCGCCCGATCGCCATCAGCAGAAGGAAACTGCTTAAGGCCGCCAGCACCACCATGACCGGCCCTTGGAAGATCGCGGCCGCCTCGCCGGCAAGTTCGAGCGCTTCTGCACTCGCATCGACAAACAGGAAGCCGAGCAAGCCGATCGTCAGCGACAGCAGGAAGGCCATGCCGTCGCGACCGACGCCGCGCAGCACCGGGTAGAACATCAGGCCGACGGCCACCGGCACGATACCGACGATGATGCCGACCAGCGCCTGCAGTCGCAGTTGGCCTGTCGTTGCCTGCGGCGTCGGCACGGCGACGGCAATGTCGTGAGCAAACGTGGCCCCGGTATTGCTCACCACCTTCACGGCATGCGCCTCGCCCAGCATCCATGGGAACGGCAGGTTCAGCCACGCTGCCCTGCCCCGCGCGATCGGCCCCGACGGATCCTGGGTGAATTGCCAATAGGCGTCGTCCACCTGAACCTGCGCCACTGTCATCGGTTCGGATCCACCGGCGCGAACAAGGAGACGAAGGCCGCTATCGTCGAGCACGGTCCTTTCGAAAGTCAGGTTTTCGATAGGCGGCGCACCATTGCGAAATCCTGACAACGGATCCGCCGATAGAATCCAGGCAACAGCAATGGCAAAGGCGATGAGAGGCAGCGCCAGCCACACCAGGTTGGTCTTTGCCGCGCGGATCGCAGCTCTCGGCAGGGTCTCGTTCATGCCAGCGCCTCCACCACATCGAACATGCCGACCCAGCCGAGCTCGGTAAACTCGGTCTGATGCGGGTGGAACATGTAAAGACCGGGCTCATGCTCGGCGAAGGTGAATTCGAGGATGCCGCGCTGTGCCTGGCACTGGGTGATGAGATCGACGGTTTTTAATGTTGGCGTCAACGTCGTGCCCTGATCGTAATAATCGAAGAAATTGGCGTGCAGGTGAAACGAGTTGATCGGGTCGAACTCGATGACATTGACCAGATAGATGCGTACCGGCTTGTCTTTCACGATCCGGATCGGCCGCTTCATGAAGGCGTGAGCGACAGTGTTGACCGCATAGAATTCGTTTTCGGCATCGAAATTGGTGTCGAAGGCGTTCATCACCATCACCAGTTCCTGCCAGCCGGCATTCTCCGGCGTGCCGAGCAGTCGGGAGCGGGCGACGTCCACATGTTCCGGCCGGCGCTCGGGATCGGGGTCGATGACGAAGGCGCCATACATGCCCTTGTGGATATGTCGGCGCAGCGGCATCGCATGGCAATGATAGAGGTGGCAGCCAAACGGCTTGGCGTCGAACTCGTAAATGAACTCATCGCCGGGATCGACCATGCCGGCACCCGGCACGCCATCCATGCGCGCGGCATGAATGCCATGAAAGTGGATCGAGTGGGGATGAGATGCGTAGTTGCGAAAGACGATCCGCAGACGCTCGCCCTCCTTTGCCCGAAGTGCTGGCCCCGGCACGCGGCCATTATAGGTCCAGGCCGGAAAGGTGATGCCGGGCGCGATTTCGATGTCGCGATCCTGCGCGGTCATCTCGAAGGTCCTGAGCGTTCGTCCATCCGGCAGCATCGAGACCGTACCGGTCTCCCAATCGGTCAGCATGTCGGTCGGGTCGAAACCGTTGACGGTGCTGTCGACATCGCCGATCGTCATCATCGCCCCATGCCCCATGGCGGGCATCGGATCCTGGGCGGCCGCCCCCGCCGGCGCAGCATGACCGGCATGGCTCGCCTGCTGTTGGCCCAAGGTGGCGCTGGTGCAGATCGCGGTCCCGCCCGCCGCCGCCAGCCCGCCCATCAGAAGGCTCCGCCTTCGGAGCAGGTCTGGTCTCGTCGGCTTGTCCATTTTTGGCCCCTCTCTCGATCGGATAAGCCACGCGCCGCGCTGCGATGGCATAGGTCAGCAATGCGCCACATGCTTTTGCAAATCATTTGCAGCTACATCAATAATGCAAATGCAACTCATTCGCAACTAACCTCGAATCGAGCGCTCTTGCGCAGGGACCCAAGGGACCGATCGCTTAACGCCGCAACTCCCATCTGCCCTGGAACGAAAACGTCCCCGGAAGCAGCGCTTCGGGGACGTTGATCGGAAGCCGTTGCACGGACCGGAAGCGGGCTCATCCGCATCGCAAAGCCCGACCGGCGCCAGTTTCACCATTCGAGTTCGAGTTGAGGAAGCCCGTTCGAGGTTTTTTCGATCGTCCGACCCGTCTCATCCACCGTCGCAGTGACCCGTTGACGGAAGGCCGAGAAGCTTTCGAAGGTGACGACGTCGATCGGTTCGTCGAATTTCATCGTCAGGCGATAGCGCCCCGGCTGCGCCGTCAGCGCCTGCACCGACAGGATCTCGCCTTCGAAAGCCTGGCCGAGATAGCGCCCCTTCACCCGCGAGCCCAGCATCCAGGGATTGAAGGGCGGCCGGTTGCCGACGGAGGCATGCAGCGTGTTCCAGTCGCGAAAGCCGTATTGCGCGGCGATCAATTCAAGCGAGCGGGAATGGCCGATGGTTTCGCCTTCGGCAGCAAGGCGGGTACGCAGGCGCCTGGCCTGATCTTTCAGGGCATCGAGTGAGGGAAGCGTGGTTGTTCCGCGCGTCATGAGAGGGTCTCCTGCAGCGGCATGCATTCCTTGGAGATGGGAGCCCGCATTGCCACCGGTTCGCATGCCGTTTCGGCTGACCGTGTCTCGAAGAAGGACTTCACCAAAGCATGACGCTCGCGGACGGCAGGGACCTTCACCCTGCCGTTTCCATAGGGGATGCCGTCTCGACTGTCAAACTTGGCCCGGAAGAGCGGCGATCGTGCAGGCGCAAAAGACGATTGCGCACGCGCAAAAGCTGTGGGACGACTACGGCGCGGGAGACAACGAGGGAGGACATCATGACCGACATGACGATACTCGCATTCGCGCTGGTTGCCTTCATCGGCATCGCGACACCGGGCCCGACGGTTCTGCTCGCGCTCACCAACGGCTCGCGTTATGGCGTGAAGCGCGCAATCGCCGGCATGCTCGGCGCCGTGCTCTCCGATTTCGTGCTGATCGGCGCCGTCGCACTCGGTCTCGGCGCCCTGCTCGCCGCCTCCGAATTCTGGTTTACCGTCGTCAAATGGCTGGGCGCCGCCTACCTCGCCTTTCTCGGCATCATGCTGTTGCGGTCGAAAGGGACGATCCAGGTCGCAACCGAGGCAAGCGGCTCCGGTCATCCCGTTTCCGCTGTCGCCATCTTCGTCAAGAGCTTCCTCGTCGCCGTCACCAACCCGAAGGGCTACCTGTTCTTCACCGCCTTCCTGCCGCAGTTCATCGACGCCGCGGCGCCGCAAGCACCACAATATGCCACCCTGACATTCGTCTTCGCCTCGGTCGATCTTGCCGTGATGTTCGGTTACGCGCTGCTCGGTGCACAGGCCGCGGCCTTCCTCAAGCACTCCGGCGCCGTCTGGCTCGATAGACTCTGTGGCGGCGCGCTACTGGCGCTCGCCGGCTCGCTCGCCCTCTATCGCCGCGCCACCGCCTGAAATGCTGTTTCGTCAGCACGTGCTCGCAGCCATCGCCAGCGGCGACGTGAGACCTTGGCCTTCCGACGCTGGACGAAGCCGACGGTCAGGGCCGGTGGTACGCTGCGCACCGCAGTCGGCGTTCTCGCCATCGATGCCGTCGACGAGATCGAGGAAGGCGCAATCACCGACGGCGACGCGCGCAAGGCCGGCTTTGCCGACCTCGGCGCTCTCTTGAAAGAGCTTGCCGCTCGCCGCGAGGGCCGCTGCTATCGCATCGCCTTCCACCGAGCCGGCGACGATCCGCGCATCACGCTGCGGGAAATGTCCGACTTCGGCAGCGAAGAACGGGCAGAGATCGGCCGCAAGCTCGATGACTTCGACCGCAGCGCGGGCATGGCCTGGACGATACCGGTGCTCACGCTGATCGCTGCCTGCGACGGAACCACCGCCACGGAATTGAGCGCCGCCATCGGCATGGAAAAACTGAAACTCAAGACGCGCATCCGCAAACTGAAGGAACTCGGCCTCACCGAAAGCCTAGCCGTCGGCTATCGCCTGTCCGAACGCGGCCGCGCCTTTCTCAAGGGGCAGTAACGCACGCACAAAAAAAGCGGACGGCGTCGAGGACACCATCCGCTTCTCGTCTTGAGGCACATGCGATCCACGGCAACACAGCGCGAACACCATCGTTGCGCGTATCGGTGGCTCCTTCTAATCCCGATTGCCACTGTTGCGTGCCTGGAGCAGGTGTGAGACGACTTGCCACCGAGACGGGCAAGGCGAGGAGACAGGCATGATCGGCTACACCATGGTTGGGACGGCGGACCTGAAACGCGCAGAGCGTTTCTATGATCCGCTGATGACGCTGATCGGCCAGGAACGTTGCTATTGCGACGAGCAGGTTTCCTCATGGGGCCGAACGGACGACGACAAGGCGCCGCGCTTCTTCGCCTGCTACCCCTTCGACACGCGTCCCGCCTCGGTCGGCAACGGCGCCATGACGGCCTTCCTGGTGGAAAGCGCCGGGCTGATCGACCGGTTGTTCGAAATCGCTATGGAGCGCGGCGGTAGCGAAGAGGGAAAGCCGGGCTTCCGCCCGCAATACGGAGACGGCTTCTACGCAGCCTATGTGCGCGACCCGGACGGCAACAAGCTTGCCTTTGTCTGCTACGACGCCCGCACGGAAAAAAACGCCGCCTAGTCGGTCCTTTTGCCGGGCACCTAGCGTCGCGTCGACCAGCCGAACCAGAGCGCCACGGCCGCGAGCATCAGTGCGAGCACGCGCCGCACCAGGCGTTCGCGTGACGGCGAGTTGAGGACCGGCTCCAATGCACCTGCCAGAAGCACGATCGCGGCATGCACCGCAGTCGCAACGCCCACATAGATCGCAGCAAGCGTCAGGTTCTGTGGCAACAGCGGCCGCGCGTCGTCAACGAAGGTCGGCAGGACGGTGACGAAGAACAGGGCCGCCTTCGGATTGAGCAGATTGGTGATCAGGCCACGTTGAAAATAGAAGGATGCCGGCTTGCCGCTCGGACCGGCCTCCTCGCCGTCGCCGTTCCAGGCGTCGAAGGCAAGATAGAGCAGGAAGCCGACCCCAGCCCAGCGAAGTGCGCCGTAGAGCATGTCCGACTGACCGACAAACTCGGCAACCCCGAAGGAGGCGGCGAAGCCCACGAGTGCCAGGCCGAGCGCGACGCCGGCAACGGTCGCCATGCCGGGCCGACGCCCCTCCGAAGCCGCAACCATGGCGAGGTAGGCCATGTTCGGCCCGGGCGTCAGTTCGATGATGAAGGATGTCAGCAGAAAGGGCAGCAGGGTCGCTGCCCCGAGAATGAACGGATCCATGCGGGAGATTTCCATGCACTTGCAACGAGTCCTTGTCCGCAAGGACAGGTCAGCGACACCGCGTTGTCAAGGAAGATCAGGAAATCATCGGGAGAGAGCGCGCGGCCCATGAGGCGTCTGCCCCCTCACCGGTCGCATCGGACCAGCGAGGGAGCAGCGAAAAATCCGCCTCCGCAGGGTTGGAGGCGGAAAGGGGTCTCAAGCCACGCGGCGGACCGGCGGCATCGTCAGCTTACGGCCGCTGGCGACGATCAGGCCGGCAGCGCCCTCAAGCCAGTTGTCCCGAAGCTCGAGCGCCAGGAACCGGCTGCGCTCAAACGGGCCGGGCATGACGAGGTGCTGCGTGCGGCTCGCGAAGAAGCCGAAGCGCTCGTAATAGGCGGCGTCGCCCACGAGCAGGATCGCGCCATGGCCGCGGTTCTTGGCCTCTTCGATCGCCGCCCGCATCAGCATGGCGCCGATGCCCTTGCCCTCATGATCAGGATCGACCGCGAGCGGACCGAGCAGCAATGCCGGCAGGGCATGGCCTTCGCGGTTGACACCGGCTTCGACGTTCCACAGGCGAACGGTACCAATCACATGACCGTCGATATCACGCGCGACGAAGGCGAGGCCCTCGGCCGGCAGCCGGCCACTGCGCAGCTTTTCCGACGACTTGCGGCGCCGCTCCGGCCCCATGGCACCGTCGAGCAGGTTCTCGCGCGCGACGACGTCGCCCGGATTTTCGGCATCGATTACAAATGTAGTGGGCGCAAAGAATGCGCGCAGGGCGTCAACAACAGCGGCCATCGGGGCCTCCCGTCATCAAAACCGCTTCAGGCGGACCGAACAAAAATTGTGAAATGGCGCTCCCGCCCGAAGACGGGAGCAATCCGGATCAGATTACGTAGGCCTTCAGCGGCTCGAAGCCGTTGAAGGCGACGGCCGAGTAGGTCGTCGTGTAGGCGCCGGTGCCTTCGATCAGAACCTCGTCGCCGATCGAAAGCGTGATCGGCAGCGGATACATGTTCTTCTCGTAGAGCACGTCAGCCGAATCGCAGGTCGGGCCGGCGAGTACGCAAGGCTCCATTTCGTCGGCATCGCGCGCCGTGCGGATCGGGTAGCGGATCGCCTCGTCCATGGTTTCGGCGAGACCGCCGAACTTGCCGATGTCGAGGAACACCCAGCGATGGGCGTCGTTGTCCGACTTCTTCGACACCAGAACGACTTCCGCCTTGATCACGCCGGCGTTGCCGACCATGCCGCGACCGGGCTCGATGATGGTCTCCGGGATGTTGTTGCCGAAGTGCTTCTTCAGGGCACCGAAGATCGCCTGGCCGTAGGCTTCCGCCGTCGGGACGTCCTTCAGGTACTTCGTCGGGAAGCCCCCACCCATGTTGACCATCTTCAACTCGATGCCGCGCTTGGCAAGCTGCACGAAGACGCGCTTGGCATCCGAGAGAGCCGCATCCCAGGCGTCGAGCTTCGTCATCTGCGAACCGACATGGAACGAGACGCCGTAGGAGACGAGGCCATGCTGATGGGCATAGACGAGCACGTCGACGGCCATCTGCGGGACGCAGCCGAACTTGCGCGACAGCGGCCATTCGGCGCCTTCGCCATTGGTCAGAACGCGGCAGAACACACGGGCGCCGGGAGCGGCACGGGCGATCTTCTCGACTTCCTCATGGCTGTCGACCGCGAACAAATTGACCCCAAGCGCATGGGCGCGGGCAATGTCGCGCTCCTTCTTGATGGTGTTGCCATAGGAAATGCGGCTCGGGGTCGCACCGGCATCGAGCGCCATTTCGATTTCAGCGACGGACGCGCAATCGAAGGAGGAGCCGAGACCGGCGAGAAGGCGCAGGATTTCCGGCGCCGGATTGGCCTTGACGGCGTAATAGATCGAGCTGTCGGGCAGCGCGTGACGGAAGGCCTTGAAGTTGTCGCGCACGACGTCGAGGTCGACAACGAGGCATGGGCCTTCGGGTCGTCGGGTGTTGATGAAGTCGATGATGCGTGCCGTGGTCATGGCCATATTCCCCTGATCCAAAATGCTCCGCTTTCGCGGAGGACAAAGGGCATACGCGCACATGCGCTGGAACCAGCCGGTGGAGACCCCGGAACCATGCATGCGCTCGATGCGCGAACGGTGAATCAAAGCCCGCCTAGGCTTCAATTCGGCTTTGTCTGCCATGGATTGGAGGGGATAACCCAACCGCACTTCCGGCAATGAAGGTGTGCCTCTTCAGTAACCCCGGCTGTTGGAAAGCCGGCAGACACCAGAAAGGCCCGCACCGTCGTTGCTTCAAGATGTCCTCGCATTTCCCGGTTGGCCGGAATAGCGACTGGAGGGGTTAGTTCCAGGTACCTTACCGATACCCTCACCTAATCGAGGGTCGGCGGACACCCACAGGCACGTGCGACTTTGGGCAAGGGCGTAGGTAAGAAAAAAGCCTGTCGCAATCAAGAGTTTTTTCGCACTGGCAGTTGAATTTTTTTCCAAGCAGGCAAAACTGGCGGTGTTCACAAACATTGAACGATCTGCGCCGGATCGATCACTGCTGTAAATTATTGAAAAGGGTCATTATTTTCAGCATGCGCCGGTATCCGCCGAAACCGGTGCATCAGGCGCAAGCGACGGACAATCTGCCGTCGGCATCCTCGGCGCGAAAAGAGGCGTTCGCATCGAATCGGCGCAACGCGATTGAGAGCACGAAAGAAAGATTGCCATGGACACACTCACCCGCATCCGCGCCTTCATCGACGTCGTGGACGCCGAGGGGTTCTCGGCCGCCGCCAGGCGCGTCGGCAAGTCGAAGGCGCTACTTTCGAAATATGTGCGCGAACTCGAGGACGAGCTCGGCGCGCTGCTGCTCAACCGCACCACCCGGCAATTCTCGCTGACCGAAGCCGGCCATACCTACTACCGCACCGCCTCGGAAATCCTGAAGGAGATCGACAACCTTGCCGATCTCGTGCGCGCCAACAACTCCGACCTGAAGGGACGGCTGCGCATCACGGCGCCGCGCACTTTCGTCGATGCCGAGATCGGCCAGTCGCTCATCGACTTCGGCAAGCAGCATCCTGAGCTCTCGCTGGAGATCGTCTCGGACGACCGCTTCGTCGATCTCGTCGAGGAAGGCTTCGACGCTGCCATCCGCATAACGCGACTGGAGGATTCCACGCTTATCGCCCGCAAGCTCGACGATTTCCAGGTGCTGATCTGCGCCGCGCCGGAGTTTCTTGAGAAATCCGGCCCGATCGAACACCCGACCGATCTTTCCAAGCTCCCCTGCATTCTCGACACCAATGGCCGCTCCTATTCCAACTGGCGCTTCGTCGAGCCCGACGGCTCGGCCTTCACCGTTCCGGTCAGCGGCCCGATCGAGGTCAACAGTCCGCTTGCCGCTCTGAGGGCCGCCGTCTCCGGCATGGGCGTCGCGGTCATTCCCGATTTCATTGCCCGGCCGAAGATCGCGGCGGGCGAACTCGTGACGATGTTTGACGATTTCCTGCCGCGCGACCGCGGCATCTATGCGATCTATCCGCATCGCCGCTATTTGCCGGCCAAGGTCAGGACGCTGGTCGATTTCCTGCATGCCTGGTTCCGCAAGCCACGCTGACCGCCTCTGCATCACCGAAGCTGCCGCCGGCGCATGTGATCGGCCAAGTCCCAATTCCGTCCCATTTCCGGTACATTCCCGGAAACGAATCGCGGGAGATCGCCCCGCCGAAAGGATTGCCGTTTCATGAGAACCAAACGCCTCATCATGGCCGGCCTTGCCACCCTGCTTGCGCCGTCGCTGGCCCTTGCCCATCCGCACATCTTCGCGGAAGCGCGGCTCGAGGTGGTCTCCGACGACAAGGCCGAAGTCAGCGAACTGCGAAACGTCTGGCGTTTCGACGAGCTGTTTTCGTCGAGCGTGGTGCTCGATTTCGACAAGAACTCGAATGCGATGCTCGATCCGGACGAACTGGCGGAAGTCGGCCAGACCGTGCTGGAGTCGCTGTCTGAGTACAATTACTACACGACGATCCTCGACAACGGCAAAACCATCAAGGTCAACAAGCCGGACAGCATCACCGTCGACTACAAGGACGGGCAGCTCATGATGATGTTCGCCGTCAAGCCGGCCGAGCCGATGCCGCTCAAGGGCAAGCTTTCCTTCGGCGTCTATGATCCGACCATGTATACGGCGATGGATTTCGCGACCGACAACGACCTGACCGTCGTCGGCGAGAAGATCAACGCCTGCGAACACAAGGTTGTCCGCCCCGATCCCGACGAGGTTCTCGCCGAGAACAAGGACACGCTGACCGATGCCTTCTGGAGCGATCCGACCGGCACGGACATGTCGAAGCTCTTTGCAACCAGGATAGAGATCACATGCTGAACACCCGCAGGATCGGACGTCTGGTCACGGCAGCGCTCATCGTCACGGCGCTCTCCGCAACGCTTGCGGCGGCCCAGTCGCCGCTCGGCATCGGCACGGCCGAGCCTGCATTCAAGACGACCGGCTTCCTCGGCGGTTTCTTCGCCTGGGTGAACATGGAGCAGCAGGGCTTCTACCGGTTGATGACCAACGCGTTGAAGGGCATGCGGGAAAACCCCTGGCAGCTCTGGTCGCTGGTCGGGCTCTCCTTCACCTATGGTGTCCTTCATGCCGCCGGCCCCGGCCACGGCAAGGCGGTGATCTCCTCCTACATGATCGCCAACGAGACCGAGCTGAAGCGCGGCGTAATGTTGTCGTTCCTTTCCTCGATCTTGCAGGGGATCGTCGCGATCCTTTTGATCGGCGCCGTCTATCTGCTGCTGCGCGGTTCGTCGATCAACATGACCACGGCGACGCGGTGGCTGGAAATCGCCAGCTACGCGCTCATTGCCGCTTTCGGCGGATGGCTGCTTCTGCGCAAGCTGCGGTCGATGCTGCGTCCGGTCGCCGTGGCCTCAATCGCCGGCGGCGGGCATATCCATCTCGCGCACGATCACGACCATCATCACCACGATCACCATCATCACGAACACGGCGGTCACCATGGGCACAGCCATGGCCCTGGCGAAGTCTGCGCGAGCTGCGGGCATGCGCACGCCCCCGATCCGTCGATGCTGAAGGGCGATCGTTTTGCGCTCCGGGAAGCCTGGTCGGCCGTTATCGCCGTCGGGCTGCGGCCCTGCTCCGGCGCGCTGATCGTGCTGTCCTTCGCGCTCCTGAACGGGCTCTATCTCGGCGGCGTGCTCTCGGTCTTCGCCATGTCGATCGGCACCGCGATCACCGTCTCGATCCTCGCGACCATGGCCGTCACGGCCAAGGGCGTTGCGCTGCGCTACGCCTCAAGCAGCTCTGCCGCAGCCCGGATCTCGAACGGCATCGAGATCGCCGGTGCAGCCTTGGTTCTGTTGCTTGGATTGGTTCTTCTCGGCGCGGCACTGCAGAGCTGACGCTCTGCGGCTTAAGCAGAAGCGATCGTCAAAGCCCGCGCTTGCGCTGGTAGCGGGCTCTCAGCCAGAACAGCAGGAAGAAGCCGAGCACGAAGATCACGCCGAAGGCAGCGGCAAGCCAGGGCGAGATGTCGCCAAGCTTCAGCATGATCGACGGCAGCACGAAGAAGCCGAGGCCGGCAACGACGAGAATGATCGCAGCGGCGATCGCCGGTGACTTTTCCTTGTTCTGCATGACTTCCCTGCTGTTGTCTGGTGCGACCGAACGTCGGGCGCCTACTTGGACGCCTTCCGCTCCAAGTCCGCACGTATATCTTCAAGCCGCCGCTTCTGGCGACCATCCTCGTCGAAGTTATCAGCTGCGAGCCAGGTTTCGAATGCGGCATTGAGCAGCGGCCATTCGCTGTCGATCATCGAGAACCAGGCCGTGTCGCGGTTTTCGCCCTTGGAGATCATGTGCTGGCGGAAGATGCCCTCGAACGTAAAGCCGAGGCGCGCCGCCGTGTTGCGGCTTGCCATGTTCTCGCTGTGGCATTTCCATTCGTAGCGGCGATAGCCGAGATCCTCGAAGACGTGTTTCGCCATCAGGTAATGGACTTCGGTCGAGAGCGGTGAGCGGGCCATGGCGGCGCCATGGGCGACAGAGCCGACTTCAACGACGCCATTGGCGGGATCGGCACGCATGTAATTGGCCATGCCGACGACGATACCCGTCGCCTTGTCGCGAAACACTTCGGTGACCCAACCGGACTTCTCCTGCGCCGCCGTTAGCCAGGCATCAAAACCTTCAATGTCCTTGAAGTCCGGCTGCGTGAAATACCTGAGCAGCGGATTGATCGCCATGCCGCCGAGACCGTCCCAGAGGTCCTGAAGATGCCGGTCACGCTCATAGGGCTCGAGCTTGACGAAGCGCCCTTCGAGCGCGACGCCCTTCGGCGCCGGGCATCCTTTCCAGTTCTTGAGATCACGCATCGGCCGCTCCTCCGTTACCCCTTGCACTTCGCAATAGGCCAGAGTGGCGACCGATACAAATTCAAACTGGTTATGAACCCATGAGGATCAGGCGAGGATGCTAGGCCGTCGCCGGCACCTTGGCGGCCGAAACGGTCGCTTCGATGTGATCGACCAGCGCATCCGGAAGGCCGAGGCGGCCGGCCAGCAGGTCGAGATAGCCACGCTCCGCACGCGTCTCCGGCTCGATCGTCAGGCGCGATGCGGTATAGACCTCGACGCGCTCTTCTTCCGTCTTGGCCGCACCGACGATCGCGTCGATATCGACAGGATTGGCAAGCTCGTTTTCGAGGAAGGCGGCGGCATCGGCCGAAAGGCCGGCGACCGACAGCTTGTCCATGATGTGCTGACGCTCGGCCTCGTCGATGTGCCCGTCAGCGCGCGAGGCCGCGATCATCGCCCGCACCAGCGTCAGCGCGAAGTCGTGGCTGACGGCCTCCGGCGCAGACGCGAAGCCGGAATCGGCCGGCGGCGGCAGGAGTTCCGGTTCCCCCTTGGCAACGGTTGCGCCTCCCGGCGTGTTGCCGGCCTGATAGTTCTTGTAGGCCTGGTAACCGAGACCCGCGATGGCCGCGAGGCCACCGAGCACAGCGGCATTGCCGGCCAGCTGGCGACCAGACTTGGTGCCGAGCAGGACCGCGGCGATGGCGCCTGTCGCCAGCGGATTGTCCTTGGCAAGCTGCGTCGCCTGGGTCGCGCGATCGCGCACCGTGCCGCCGGCACCGGGCACCTGCGATCCCAGAAACTGATCCAGCAATTTCTTCGCGTCGAACATCGGGTTTCGCTCCTTGTCGGTTGGATTGTCGGTTCCGGGCGGTTGAGATCAAACGAAACGGAGCGCCGCCCGCGCTCGCGCCGTCGAATGGATTGAGACATAGGAACGTTGCAGGGGAAATACAAATTCGCGCCAGGCGCGTGTGACGAAGAACACCGCGACCAACGAAAAAAGCCGGGCTTACGCCCGGCCTTCAAATGTAGAAACAGTGCTTCCCGTTCAGCCCTTGAGGGCGAAGGCTTCGGCCGCAAGCTTGGTGATGCCGGCCCAATCGCCCTTGGCGACCAGATCCTTCGGTGCGACCCAGGAGCCGCCGACGCAGACGACGTTCGGCAGCGTCAGATAGTCGCGCGCGTTGGAAAGCGAGATCCCGCCGGTCGGGCAGAACATCGTGCCGGCCAGCGGCGAAGACAGCGACTTGAGATAGGCGGCACCACCGGCCTGTTCCGCCGGGAAGAACTTCATGACGTCGTAGCCTTCTTCGCGCAGGCCCATGACTTCGCTCGCCGTCGCGGCACCCGGCAGCAGCGGCACTTCGTGGTCGTTCGCGACATCGATCAGTTCCTGCGTCGTGCCGGGGCTGACGATGAACTTCGAGCCGGCTTCGACAGCCGCTTCGAATTGCGCGGCATTGAGGATCGTGCCGGCGCCGGCAACCGCGCCTTCCACTTCGTTGGCAACCGCGCTGATCGCTTCGAGCGCTGCCGGCGTGCGCAGCGTGATCTCGATCGCCCTCAACCCGCCGGCAACCAGAGCGCGCGCCAGCGGCACGGCGGTCGCGACGTCGTCGATCACGAGGACCGGAACGACCGGCTGCAATTTGAGGATGGAAAGAAGCCTGTCGGTTTTCGCGCTCATGCCGATCGTCCTTTTTAAAACGATTGAATATGCCCTCCGCATACTCCGCCGGCCACCGGTTGTCGAGACCCAAGGGCGCAAGTGTGCGGCATTCTCATGTAAGCTGAAGATAAAATATTACCTACAACAAAGAGATGACTTGAGCCTTCGCACGAAAGCGATAGTTTGATGACGGCGAGCCTATCGAAATGGCGGATTATCCATGGCGAAGGAAATAGAACGCAAGTTTCTGGTCGCGTCCGACGCGTGGCGAGAGCATGCGGACAAGGGCATCGACCTCAGGCAAGCCTATGTCGTCACCATGGACGACCGCTCGCTGCGCGTGCGCATCCACGGCAACAAGTGGGCGCGCCTCACCATCAAGATCGGCAAGTCGGCGCTGGTCAGAAACGAATATGAATACGATGTACCGATGGACGACGCTCGCGAGATGCTGACGCAGGCGGTCGGCATCGTCATCGAGAAACGACGATATCGCGTGCCATACAGGGGCTTCGTCTGGGAAGTGGATGTCTACGAAGGCGCGCTCAAGGGCCTGGTCGTCGCCGAAGTGGAGATGAAGCGCGAGACCGACTTGCCGGCGCTGCCCAATTGGATCGACCGCGAAGTCACCGGCGACCGCCGTTATTCCAACCAGGCACTTGCCACAGAGGGGCTGATGGAACCCCAATCATGACCTACGCCTTCCGGCCCGGACGGCCGTTCACCAACGATTTCCGCGCCATTGCCGCCGAACAACTCACGCAGGCGGTCATGACCCTCGAAGACCGCCCTGATGGCCTCCATGAGGCCATCCATGAGGCCCGCAAGAACTTCAAGCGTCTGCGTTCGCTCTATCGGCTCGTTGCCGCCGACGCGCCGCAATTCCAGAAGCACGAAAACACGCGCATTCGCGACATGGCCCGCAATCTCTCAACCGTCCGCGATGCGGCAGCGCTGGTGGAAAACGCTCAATACCTGAGGGCATCGGCTGCCAGCGTCGAACAGGAGAAGGCTCTCACTCACATTTGCAAGCGGCTGGAGAAACGCCGCGACCGCATCGCTGCCTGCGAGACCGACATCGAGGACCGCGTTGCCGCAACCATCGTCACTTGTGAACACGCCCTGCAGGCACTGGCGCAAGTCTCTTTTGACGATCGTCGCCGCAGAACCGCCGCCCGGCTGACGAAAGGCTGGCAGCAGACGCTCAAGCGCGCCGCCCGCGCCAAGGAAGCCTGCGGCTCGAGCACCGAAGCCGGCGCCTTCCACGAGTTGCGCAAGCGGGCGCAGGACTACCGCATGCATCTGGGACTTATGCGCGACACCTGGCCGTCTGCTATCCAGGCCAAGCGCAGCGAGGCCAAGATGCTGGTCGACACGCTCGGCCACCTCAACGATCTCGCCGTCATGATCCAGTTGATCAACGAAGATCCGGCGCTGGCCGGCAACAGCCAGGACCAGGCCCATCTCATCGCCGCCGTCATTGCCCGGCAGGAAACCTTGCGAGACGACGCGTTGACACTGGCAGCTACGGTCTTCCAGGAGCAGCCCGCCGAAGAGAGCCGGACGATCCGTCTGCTCTGGCTCGACGCCGCGCGCTAGCACAGCCACCCCGGCGTATCCGCCCAAGGCGCGACAGAGTGCCCCTCTCGCCTGCCGCGATTGCGCTCGCGGCGCGAAAGCTGTATTTGCACCGGCCATGACCGACATTTCCACCACCCCGCGCCCTGAGACCCATGGTGAGACCCACGGCCAGTTTCTGGTCGCCGCGCTCTATCATTTCGCAAGCTTCCCGCGCTTCGCCGAATTCCGCGAACCGCTGCAGGCCGTCTGCGACGAGAACGGCGTCAAGGGCACATTGCTCATCGCCCATGAGGGCATCAACGGCACGATCGCCGGCACGGATGCCGGCATCGCCACGGTGCTTGCCTTCCTGCGCGCGCAGCCGGAGCTTGTCGCATTGGAGCACAAGGAAAGCCGCGCGTCCTCGATGCCGTTTCTGCGCATGAAGGTGCGGCTGAAAAAGGAAATCGTCACCATGGGTGTCGAGAACATCGACCCCAACAAGATCGTTGGTACCTACGTCGATGCGAAAGACTGGAACGCGCTGATCTCCGATCCCGAGACGATCGTCATCGACACGCGAAACGACTACGAGACGGCGATCGGCATCTTCAAGGGCGCGGTCGATCCGCAGACCAAGACCTTCCGCGAGTTCCCGGACTGGGTGCGCAACCACACCGGCCTGCACAACAAGCCGAAGATCGCCATGTACTGCACCGGCGGCATCCGCTGCGAGAAGGCGACCGCCTTCATGAAGGAACAGGGCTTCGACGAGGTCTACCACCTCAAGGGCGGCATCCTGAAGTATCTCGAGGAAGTGCCGCAGGAAGAGAGCCTCTGGGAGGGCGCCTGCTTCGTCTTCGACGATCGCGTCTCCGTTACCCATGGTCTGGAAGAAGGCGAGCACACGCTCTGCCATGCCTGCCGCCAGCCGCTGACCAAGGCCGATCTCCTCTCGCCGCACCACGAGGACGGCGTTTCCTGCATTCATTGCCACGAGGTCCGCACAGACGAGGACCGCGAACGCTACCGCCAGCGCCAGAAGCAGATCGAGCTTGCGAAGAAGCGCGGCGAACGCCACCTCGGTAGCTGAACGGCGGTTTCGCCCCTCATCCGCGCGGTGAGGGAGGCCCCTCATCCGCCTGCCGGCACCTTCTCCCCGCAAGCGGGCGAAGGGAGATCTGGCGCCGTCTCATCACAGATCAGGCTCCGGCATTTGGGCCGCCGCTTTCAAGCAGGTCCCGACCGGCAGCGAAGGTTCCAGCACGACGGCCGCTGTCGGGCACGTCCCCTCGCCCCGCCTGCGGGGAGAGGGCTAGGGTGAGGGGCAAACCTGCTGCTGCAGCTACCCCGGCAGCGCCTCGCATTCATCCAGCGCCAACGCGCTGCGGTCCCATTCATGCCGGCTGCGGGTGAATATCGCATCGGTCGGCTGGAACACTGAGGGATCGTCGAGCGTACCGGCATAGATCGACCAGCGCCAATCGTCAGGCGGTCCGGAGCCGAAGACCTGGCTGCCGCAGGTTTCGCAGAAATAGCGGACCGACACATTGCCGTTTTCGGCGCGTGTTTCGTAGCCGCGGCAGGTGCCTGACATTACCACGTTCGCGCGATCGAAGATCATGTAGCAGCAATGGCCGGTTCCGGTGGTGCGCTGGCAATCGCGGCAATGGCAGAAGCCGGAATAGAGGGGTTGCCCCTTCGCCTCGTAGCGGATTGCGCCGCAGAGACAGCCGCCTTTCATCACACTCATGTCGTCTCCTCCTCGAAGCGTCGGGAGGATAACCGCGCGGAACGCACGGTCAAAGCAAAACCGCGCGCCGGAATGCGGCGCGCGGTTGCTGTTTCGATCAGAAGCTTACCAGCTCGGGATCAGCGCGCCCTTGAAGGTGTCGTTGATGAAGGCCTTCACCTTTTCGTCGTGGTAGGATTCGACCAGCGTCTTCACCCACGGCGCATCCTTGTCGGCCTTGCGCACGGCGATGACGTTGGCATAGGGCGACTTCTCGCCTTCGATCGCGATCGCGTCCTTCTTCGGGTGCAGGCCGGCTTCCATCGCGTAGTTGGTGTTGATGACGGCCGCATCGACGTCCTGCAGCGAGCGCGGCAGCTGGGCGGCATCAAGCTCGGCGAAGGTGATGTTCTTCGGGTTCTCGGTGATGTCGGCAGGCGTGACCTTCAGGCCGGCCTCTTCCTTGACCTTGATCAGGCCCTTGGAGGCGAGAACGAGCAGCGCGCGGCCGCCATTGGTCGGGTCGTTCGGGATGGCGATCGTCGCGCCGTCCTGGAGTTCGTCGAGGCTCTTCACCTTCTGCGAATAGACACCCATCGGCGTGGTAATCGTGGTGCCGACGCTGACGATCTCGAAGCCGCGATCGGCGATCTGGTTGTCGAGATAGGGCTGGTGCTGGAACGAGTTGGCGTTGAGATCGCCATCGGCCAGAGCCTGGTTCGGAACGACGTAGTCGGAGAATTCGAGGATCTCGATGTCGAGGCCCTTGGGTGCCGCGACTTCCTTCACCTTCTCCATGATCTGGGCATGCTCGCCCGGCGTGACGCCGACCTTGATGGTCTCGGCAAGCGCCGTGCCGGCGATAAGAGCGGCAATCGCTGCCGCGATGATAAGCTTCTTCATGGATGTCTCCTTGTTCACGTTCAGTCTTGGGAGGAAATCAGGTCTTGCGGTTTTTCTTGTCGAAGCGCCGCGCCAGGCCGTCGCCGGCACTCTGGACGAGTTGCACCAGCACGATCAGCACGATGACAACGACGAGCATTACGTCGGGCATGAAGCGCTGGTAGCCGTAGCGGATGCCGAGGTCGCCGAGCCCGCCGCCGCCGACGGCCCCGACCATCGCCGAATAGCCGATGAGACTGACGGCGGTCATGGTGAGCGCCAACGTCAGAGCCGGACGCGCTTCGGCAAGCAGCACCTTGAAGACGATCTGCATCGGGGTGGCGCCCATGGCGCGCGCCGCCTCGATCAGCCCCTTGTCGATCTCGCGGATCGCCGCTTCCACCAGACGCGCGACGAAGGGGATCGTCGCGATCGTCAAAGGCACGATCGCCGCCTTGGTGCCGATCGAGGTGCCGGTCAAAAGCCGGGTAAAGGGAATGATCGCGACGACCAGGATGATGAAGGGCGTCGAGCGCGTGGCGTTGACGATCAGCCCGACGATGCGGTTGAGCGTCGGCGCCGGGAAGAGCTCGCCCTTGCCGCTGGTCGCGAGGAAGATGCCGATCGGCAGGCCGATCAGCGAGCCGATGAGGCCAGCGACGGCAACCATGTAGATGGTGTCGACGGTGGCACCACCGATGCGCAGGAGAATATCAGGCGACATAACCGAGCACCTCCGTTACCAGACCGTTTTCGGTGAAGAAGCGTTCGGCGCGACCGGATGTCTCGGCATCGGCGCCATAGGCAACGACCAGCGAGCCATAGGGCGCGCCGCCGATCTCGTCGATCGTGCCGGCGATGATGTTGACCTCGGCGCCAACCGATTTGATCAACTGAGAGATCAGCGGCCTTTCGGCCGCCGCACCAAAGAAGGTGAGCCGCACGACGGCACGGTCTCCAGGTGCGGGCTGGGCTTTGAGCGCCCGGGCCACCGCGTCCGGAAGCTTGGAGCCCGGCAAGCCCGAAAGCAGCGCGCGCGTCGTCTCGTGTTTCGGATGCGTGAAGACGTCGAAGGTGTGGCCGCGCTCGACGATGCGGCCGTGATCGATGACGGCAACATCCGAGGTCACCGCCTTCACCACTTCCATCTCATGGGTGATGAGCAGCACGGTCAGGCCAAGCTCGGCATTGATCCGCTTCAACAGGTCCAGGATCGACTGTGTCGTCTCCGGGTCGAGGGCCGAGGTCGCTTCGTCGGAGAGCAGCAGCTTCGGCTCGGTCGCAAGCGCGCGGGCGATGCCGATTCGCTGCTTCTGGCCACCGGAGAGTTCGGCCGGGTAGCGCCCGTGCTTGTCGGCAAGGCCGACGAGATCAAGCAGCGGCCGCACGCGCTGATCGATCGCGCGCTTGTCCATGCCTGATATCTCGAGCGGCAGCGCGACATTGCCGAAAACGGTGCGCGAGGAGAGCAGGTTGAAATGCTGGAAGATCATGCCGACGTTGCGGCGAAGCGTGCGCAGCGCCGCATCGTCGAGCCCGCCGACATCGACGCCGTCGACCAGCACCTTCCCGCTGCTCGGCTTCTCCAACCCGTTGACCAGCCGGATCAGCGTCGATTTGCCGGCGCCGGAACGACCGATAATGCCGGTGATTGAACCGCGATCGACCGTCAGCGAGACGTTGTCGAGCGCGGTGAAGGCGCCGCTTTGGCCGGAGGCGGGGAAATGCTTGGAAACGCCGTCGAAGACGACGGCTGCGTCAGCCGGTGACGTGGCTTTCAAGGCGGAAACGCTCATCGTTCGGAGATCCCCGAAAGAGGCGCAGTCGGAATGTGCGGATACATTAGGTGCTCTCGGATGTTCAAAACTCGTGATCCCGGCAAAGTCGGGATGGAAGGCGCGTCCGGTCAGGCCGACATTCGACAACGCATTCGGAACAGGGAGCACTTCTCTAGCATCAAGAAACCAGTCAGTTCAACTTTGGCGCCGCATGGCCCGCATGCGACATAATCTACGGCTCTTATGGAGAACTGCCGCTGGATTTCACAGACATGATTTTCCGCAATAGGAAGGAGATCGGCAAAACCATGCTCTTTTGCTGCACTGGGTGCCGCATCCCGCAGATCGCCATCTTGGAAATCCTTGTTTGAACGGACTGCACCCGACCGCATTTCATGCTAACGGGCAGGAACAGGGTTACGAGGTAAGAAATGCGCATCGTCTTGACCGGAAGCTCGGGCCGCATCGGCCGGGCGATCTATAACGCGCTCGCCGCAGACCATGATGTCATCGGCATCGACCGCACGCCTTTCGGCACGACCGCGATAGTTGGCGATCTCGTCGACGGCGAATTGCTGGAGCGGGCCATGGAGGGGGCGGATGCCGTGATCCATACGGCAGCACTGCATGCGCCGCATGTGGACATGCTCGCCGACCAGGAATTCGAACGCGTCAATGTGATGGGCACGCATCTGGTGATCGCTGCCGCCCAGGCGACGGGTGTCGGCCGTATCGTCTTTACCAGCACGACGGCTCTTTACGGCCACGCGGTCACCGCCGGAGGCTGCGCCTGGATCACCGAGGAGACACCGCCAAAGCCGCACACCATTTATCACCACACCAAGCTTGCGGCCGAAGCCCTACTTGAAAATGCCGCCGACCGTGCCCTGCATGTGCGGGTATTGCGCATGTCGCGCTGTTTCCCGGAGGCGGCCGACCGCGTCGCGAGCTATCGCTTGCACCGTGGCATCGATGTGCGCGACGTTGCGGCGGCGCATGCGGCGGCACTCGACAACGGCGGCCCTTTCTTCCAGCGTTACATCATCTCTGGCGAAACGCCGCTGCTTCCGACCGATTGCCGCCGTCTGGCAGAGGACGCCGCAAGCCTGTTGCGCGAACGCGCGCCAAAACTGTCGCAGGCTTTTGCGGATCGCGGCTGGCCGCTGCCCGCCACGATCGACCGGGTCTACGACCCGAGCGCCGCAATCGAGAAGCTCGATTGGAAGCCGCGCTACGGTTTCAAGGAAGTGCTGGCCCAGCTCGACCGGCAGAGCCTCGAGGTCCTGCCGGTCCGGTGGTGATCTTGGGGTAACGCAAATCCGGGAGAACCGTTTCGCGTTCTTCCCGGAGCTGTGCTTGATGCGGGTCGGCTGAAACCACGCGCCCAATTGTCAGGCGTGGTTGCCCTTCGGGAACTCTTCGGCGAGCGCCTGGTACCAGTGACCACTCTTCTTGATGGTGCGCACCTGGGTATCGTAGTCGACATGGACGATGCCGAAACGCATCTTGTAGCCTTCGGCCCATTCGAAATTGTCCATCAGGCTCCAGGCGAAGTAGCCGCGCATCGGGTAACCCTCGGCAATCAGGTCGGCCGTGACAGACAGATGGTCGGCGATGTAGTCGAGTCGCGGCTGGTCGTCGACGATGCCGTTTTCGACACCCATGTTGTAGCAGGCGCCGTTCTCGGTGATGTAGCAGTCGGGCAGCTGGTAGGTCGCGTTGAGCGTCCTGACCAGGCTACCGAGCGCCGGTGCGTAGACCTCCCAGCCGATATCCGTCTTGGTCTCGCTCACCGCCTTGGCGTTGATCGTCGCCGGGTACTCCGCACTCTTCGCCGGGTCGGCGCTGACCCGCATCGGCGTGTAGTAGTTGAGCCCCCACCAGTCGAGCGGCCGGGAGATCGTCTCCATGTCGCCGTCTTCGATCGTGGGCATGCGGTGGCCGAGCGCGCTCATGAAGCTCTCGGGGTATTCGCCTCTAAAGATGGGGCCGAAGAAGACACCATTGTGGAAGTCGAAGGCCCGTTCGGCCGCTGCCATGTCGGCCTTGCGGTCGCTGCCCGGATACACGGAGTGCGCATTGATGACGATGCCGGCAGGCAGGTTCGGCCGCTCCGAGCGGATGGCATCGACGCCGAGCCCGTGCGCCAGATTGGTGAAGTGCAGCGCGTGAAGGGCTGCATCCATGTTGCGCTCGCCCGGCGCATGGATGCCGTAGAGATGGCTCAGCCACACCGAACACCACGGCTCGTTGAAGGTCGTAACCGCGTCGAGACGATCGCCGAGACGGGCGATCACCGTCTTGGCGTAACGCTGGAAGGCGTAGGCCGTCGTGCGCGCCGTCCAGCCTCCCTCGCCCATCAGCGCCAGCGGCAGATCCCAATGGTAGAGCGTGGCGAATGCCCTAATGTTGCGGGCCTTAAGCCCGTCGACGAGACGGTCGTAGAAATCGAGCCCCTTTTCGTTGATCGGGCCGGTGCCTTCCGGAATGATGCGCGGCCAGGCGATCGAGAAGCGGTAAGCCTCGACGCCGAGGCTCTTGATCAGGTCCAGATCCTCGTCCAGCCGGTTGTAGTGGTCGCAGGCGACATCGCCATTGTGCCGCCCGAAGACACGGCCCGGCATGTTGGAAAACGCGTCCCAGATCGACGGCTTCCGGCCATCGGCCTTGGTGGCACCTTCGATCTGGAAGGAGGCGGTCGCCACCCCGAATACGAAGTCGCCCGGGAAGCGCTGGGCCAGGATCTTGGGATCGGTCATCTCTCTGCCTCGTCTTGTTCCGGCCCCGCCGGAAACGGGACCATGTTGTTTTCTTTTGTATCGCGGCCGACCTAAAGCCGTGCTGGCAAATGTCAACTCGCGAAAAAGGGCGGGAATGCCCCACCCTTTCGCCGGTTCTTGTGCTCCGCTACACCTTTACCCACGCACCATTTCGTTTGGATGACTGGACGCAGGCGTCGACGAAGACCATGCCCTTCATGCCATCATCGATGGTCGGATAGGTGACGGCCGGATCGACCTTTTCGCCCTTGCGCTTGGCGAAAATGGCGCGTGCCGCTTCGGTGTAGATATTGGCGAAGCCTTCGAGGTAACCTTCCGGATGACCGGACGGGATCCGGCTGACGCGGTTTGCCGCAGCACCCGCCCCGGCACCTGCCCGGGTGAGCAGTCGCTTCGGCTCGCCGAACGGCGTGTGCCAGAGATAGTTCGGGTCCTTCTGTGTCCATTCGAGCCCGCCCTTGGTGCCGTAGACGCGCACCATCAGGCCGTTCTCGTGGCCGGGCGCGACCTGGCTGCACCAGAGCAGCCCCTTGGCGCGCTCACCGTCCTTTGCCTTGAAGCGCATCATCACATGTGCATTGTCGTCGAGCTGACGACCGGGAACGAAGCTGTCGAGATCGGCCGAAAGCTCCTCCAGCTCGAGGCCGGAGACGAAGGCGCCGAGATTATAGGCGTGCGTGCCGATATCGCCGGTCGAGCCGCCGGCGCCCGAGCGCGCCGGATCGGTGCGCCAGGCCGCCTGCTTCTGGCCGGACTGCTCGATATTTTCGGTCAGCCAGTCCTGCGGATATTCCATCTGCACCAGCCGCACCGCACCGATCTCGCCATTGGCCACCATCTCGCGCGCCTGCCGCACCATCGGATAGCCGGTGTAGTTGTGCGTCAGCACGAACAAGGCATCGCTGTCCTCGGCCGCCTTTTTCAGCTTCTTGGCGTCGGCAAGCGTCGAGGTCAGCGGCTTGTCGCAGATCACGTGGATGCCGCGCTTCAGAAACTCCTTGGCAGCGGCGTAGTGAACGTGGTTCGGCGTGACGATGGCCACCGCCTCGATGCCGTCCTTCAGCTTCGCCTCGCGGATCGCCATCTGCTTGAAGTCGGAATAGACGCGCGACGGGTCGAGCCCGAGCTCGCGGCCCGAGCTTTCCGCCTTTTCCGGCGTCGACGACAAGGCGCCCGCCACCAGTTCAAAGTGATCGTCGAGCCGTGCCGCGATACGATGCACCGCACCGATAAAGGCGCCGGAGCCGCCCCCCACCATGCCGAGCCGGATGCGGCGCTCGCGCTTCTCGCTCGTTCCTTCGATTGCCATTTGGTTTCTCCCCTGTTTCCGTTCGTGTGTCGTTTGTGTGTTTCGCGTGACCGTTCGCGAGCATTGCCCGTCATCCCGGTGAGGCCCTCCTCATTCGCGCGGTGTGGGCCTGCCCCTCATCCGCCTGCCGGCACCTTCTCCCCGCACGCGGGGAGAAGGGAGATGCCGCACCCGCTCGCCACACAGACCTTGGCAACATGAACCGTAGGAGTAACGGCCAGCGTCGTGCACGTCCCCTCTCCCCGCCTGCGGGGAGAGGGTTAGGGTGAGGGGCAAGCCAAAAGCCGAGCGAGGGGAAATCCTCAAATCCCCAGCATGCGCCGGTTGGCGGCCTCGTCGGTACCGCCGCCGGCGAAATCGTCGAAGGCCTTTTCGGTGACGCGGATGATGTGGTGCTTGACGAAGTCGGCACCCTCGCGCGCGCCATCCTCGGGATGTTTCAGCGCGCATTCCCATTCGACCACGGCCCAGCCCGCAAAATCATTGGCCGCCATCTTCGAAAACACCGCGCCGAAATCCACCTGGCCGTCGCCGAGTGACCGGAACCGCCCGGCCCGGTTGACCCAGCCCTGGTAGCCGCCATAGACGCCCTGGCGTCCGGTCGGGTTGAACTCCGCATCCTTGACGTGGAACATGCGGATGCGGTCCTTGTAGATGTCGATGTTGTCGAGATAGTCGAGGCACTGCAGCACGTAGTGCGAGGGGTCGTAGAGCATGCAGGCGCGGGCGTGGTTGCCGGTGCGCTCCAGGAACATCTCGTAGGTGATGCCGTCGTGCAGGTCCTCGCCCGGATGGATCTCGTAGCAGACGTCGACACCACAGTCCTCGGCATGGTCGAGGATCGGTTTCCAGCGCTTCGCCAGTTCGTCAAAGGCGGTCTCGACGAGGCCGGCCGGCCGCTGCGGCCAGGGATAGACGAAGGGCCAGGCAAGCGCGCCGGAAAAGCTTGCCATCGCATTGAGCCCGAGGTTCTTCGACGCCGTCAGCGCCAGCTTCGCCTGTTCCACCGCCCATTGCTGCCTTGCCCCAGGATTGCCGCGCACCTCGGGTGCGGCAAAACCATCGAAGGCCTCGTCATAGGCCGGGTGCACGGCGACGAGCTGGCCCTGCAGATGGGTCGAAAGCTCCGTCACCTCGACACCGTTGTCGCGCGCCGTGCCGGCAAACTCGTCACAATAGGTCTTCGAGGTCGCTGCCTTCTGAAGATCGATCAGCCGCGCGTCCCAGCTCGGGACCTGCACGCCTTTGTAGCCGCAGTCGGCCGCCCATTTGGTGATCGCGTCCCAGGAATTGAACGGTGCCGCATCGCCGGCAAATTGCGCAAGAAAGAGCCCTGG
The DNA here is from genome assembly GCF_052044935.1 of Ensifer sp. 22460. Lineage (NCBI taxonomy): Bacteria > Pseudomonadati > Pseudomonadota > Alphaproteobacteria > Hyphomicrobiales > Rhizobiaceae > Ensifer > Ensifer sp. 22460. Next base: position 91,500 of record NZ_JBQENZ010000002.1, on the reverse strand, counting down.
ACCCTTGATCGTCTTCATCCCGATTTTCCTCCCGATGAAACGGCCATTGATGATGTCGGCCTATCCGGTCAGTCGGCGACAAGGAGGTACAATGGCACCTTGTTTTCGCCACAACTGGCGGACCTGAAACGTTGCAGGCGCCAAAGCTAGCAGATTTTTAACAGGGGGCAACTGGCGAAGGCGCAGATTCCCGAGAGATTTGTAATCGATTTCATATTGCAGCCCACCTGCGTCGCCGACACCCGCAGTCGCCGCAAACCGGCGGCCCGGAGAGACCGGGCCGCCGCGAGCAACCTCGCGAGAGTGCTCAGACGTAGCGGTTGACGACGTTTTCGAGCAGTTCCTGCTTGCCGGACTTCGGCTGCGGGTTGAGATCCGATTTCAGCACCCAGGCTTCGATCTCCTCCAGCGAGAAGCCGCCGTCGAGCATCTTCTTGGCTTCCGGCACCTGCCAGCCGGCATAGCGCTGATTAAGCGGTGCCGAGAGCGCCTTGTCCTCGATCATCTTTGCCGCTGCCTTCAGACCACGGGCGCAGCAATCCATGCCGCCGATGTGACCGATCAGCAGGTCTTCCGGGTCGATCGACTGGCGGCGCAGCTTGGCATCGAAGTTGGTGCCGCCGGTCTTGAAGCCGCCGCCTGCGAGAACCTGGTAGTAGGCGAGCGCCATCTCCGGCACGTTGTTCGGGAACTGGTCGGTGTCCCAGCCGGACTGGTAGTCGTTGCGGTTCATGTCGATCGAACCGAAGATGCCAAGCGCATTGGCAAGCGCCAGCTCGTGCTCGAAGGAGTGGCCGGCGAGGATCGCGTGGCCCTGTTCGATATTGACCTTGACCTCGTTTTCCAGACCGTAGTTCTTCAGGAAGCCGTAGACGGTCGCGACGTCGTAGTCGTACTGGTGCTTTGTTGGCTCCTGCGGCTTCGGCTCGATCAGGATCGCGCCCTTGAAGCCGATCTTGTGCTTGTACTCGACGACGAGATTGACGAAGCGGCCGAGCTGGTCGAGTTCGCGCTTCATGTCGGTGTTGAGCAGCGTCTCGTAGCCTTCGCGCCCGCCCCACAGCACATAGTTCTGGCCGCCGAGGCGCTTGGTTGCGTCGAGGCAGGTCTTCACCGTTGCCGCGCCAAAGGCAAAGACATCCGGGTCCGGATTTGTCGCGGCACCCGACATGTAGCGCCGGTTGGAGAAAAGGTTGGCGGTGCCCCAGAGCAGATTGACGCCGGTCTCGGCCTGCTTCTTCTCGAAGTGATCGACGATATCGTTGAGGTTCTTCGTGTTCTCCGCAAAGCTCCTGCCTTCCGGGCGCACGTCGGCGTCATGGAAGCAGTAGAAGGGCACGCCGAGCAGGTTGAAGAATTCGAAGGCGACGTCGGCCTTCAGCTTCGCCGCGTCCATGGTGTCCTTGAACCAGGGGCGCTCGAAGGTCTGGCCGCCGAAGGGATCGCCGCCCGGCCAGACGAAGGTGTGCCAGTAGGCGACGGCAAAGCGCAGGTGATCTTCCATGCGCTTGCCGAGAACAACCTCGTCCTTGTTGTAATGACGGAAGGCAAGCGGGTTGGCGCTATCAGGGCCTTCATACTTGATCTTGGCGATATCGCCGAAAAATCCTGTGCTCATGGGTTTGGCTCCTCTCAAGGATGATGCGAATGGGATGGATTTCGGCCGGCGTCGCCCGTTCGATAGGCGCGGCCATTACGTGGAAGGTAATTGGTTTCATTCCCTCGTCCGGCGATAGCTGGGGCATCGAAACGCCAAACGAAAGGAACACTTCGATGCACGACTTCAACGCCATCGCCGAAGCCTACATTGCCGCCTGGAACACAACCGACGCCGCCGCCCGCTCTGCGCTGATCGAGAAGGCGTTCACCGCCGACGTCGCCTACCGCGACCCGATCATGCAAGGCGACGGCCACGCCGGCATCGATGCGCTGATCGCCGGCGTCCACGGCCAGTTCCCCGGCTTCCGCTTCACGCTGAAGGGGGCTGCGGACGGTTATGCCGACACGATCCGCTTTTCCTGGGCGCTCGGCCCGGAGGGCGTTGCCTCGGTTATCGAAGGCACGGATGTCTGCCAGATCGAGAACGGCCGCCTGAAGACGATCACCGGCTTTCTCGACAAGGTCCCCGCCCGCTGAGCGGCCGGCACCCGAACCGGATCTGCGGTGCAGCGTCGTCACGACGCCGCACCCTTGATCGCCGGATAGAGCCGGCGATAACGCTGATAGGTCTCCTCGTAGACCGAAACCAGCGACGCCTCGGGCGCGATGGTTTCGGCAGTGAGCGGCGCATAGCAGGTGGCGACGGGATCTGCACCCGTAGCGGCAATCAGGCCCAGGCGGGCTGCCCCGAAGGCGGCACCGAAATCGCCGTCGGCAGGCAGATCGACCGGCAGGTCGAGTGCCGTGGCGATCGACTTCAGCCAGTAGCGTGAGCGCGAGCCGCCGCCGATCGCGGTTACCCGCGACAGCGTCGTGCCGGCGGCGCGAAGGGCCTCCAGGCTATCGCGAATGGCGAAGGACACGCCTTCCATCACCGCCTGGGCCAGCACCACGCGGCTGCTTTCATGCCCTAGCCCGACGAAGGCGCCGCGGATCGCCGCATCGTTGTGCGGCGTGCGCTCGCCCGAGAGATAGGGAAGGAAGGTGACGCCGGTCGGCGCCTTCAGGTCATCACCAAGCTCGGCGCTCAAATCGGCAGCACTGAGACCGGCGATGCCCGAGTACCAGTTGAGCGCATCGGTCGCCGACAGGATGACGCCCATCTGGTGCCAGGTGTTCGGCAGCGCATGGCAAAAGGCGTGTACGGCGCTTTCCGGATTGGGCAGGTAGCTCGCATTCGCGGCAAAGAGCACCCCTGAGGTGCCGAGCGAGACAAAGGCATGTCCCTCGCCGACGGTGCCCATGCCGCAGGCAGACGCCGCATTGTCACCGGCACCGCCGGCAACCACGACGTCGCCGGCAATGCCCCAGCGGGCCGCGAGTTCCGAACGCAGCCCGCCAGCCGCCTCGGTGCCTTCGACCAGGCTCGGCATCTGCTTCTCGTCCATGCCGGTGGCGGAAAGCAGGCTCTCCGACCAACGGCGCTTGCCGGTGTCGAGCCAGGCGGTGCCGGCCGAGTCCGACATTTCCGACATGTGCTCGCCGGTCAGCCACAGGCGCAGATAGTCCTTGGGCAGCAGCACCCAGCGCACTTTGGCGAAGATCTCGGGCTCGTTGGCCCGCACCCAGGCAAGCTTCGGCGCGGTGAAGCCCGGGAAAACGATATTGCCGGTAATCGCGCGGAACTGCGGGTCCGCGTCGAGTGCTGCCGCCTCGCGGAAGCTGCGGGTGTCGTTCCAGAGAATGCAGGGCCGAAGCACCCGGTCGTCGGCGTCCAGCAGTGTCGCGCCGTGCATCTGGCCGGAGAGGCCAATGCCGCGCACCGCCGCAAGCTCCGCCGGGTGGGTCGCTTTCAGCCCGGCAATCGCCTCCTCGGTCGCCCGCACCCAGTCCGCCGGGTCCTGCTCCGACCAGCCGGGATGTGGCCGCGAAACGTCGAGCGCGCCGGAGGCCGAACCGATGATGCGCTGGTCGCCATCGATCAGCATTGCCTTGACGCCCGAGGTACCGAGATCCAGTCCGAGATACATGCTTGCCTCCATTGAGCAATTCCAGACCGGTTTGCCGTCTGGAACTGCGCAGTTCCAAATCGTTACGCCGGCTCGACCGGCAGGTTATCCCTAAGGAAAATCTCGATACGGATGCGCTCCTGCGCCCCGATCACCGATAGACCATCCGCACGGGCCTTCAGCACGCGGATGGCGCTGCGCACCTCATGGCCGGCATCCTGGTTGAGGAGCGCGTCCAAGGTGCCGGAGGCGAGTGCCGCGCGACTATGCGGTGTCAGCTCGTGCGCGATGGCGCAAATATCAGCCTGACGCCCGGCCTTTTCGAGTGCCGCGATCAGGCCGCGATTGCCGGCGCCGAGACTGTAGATGCCGGCGAGGTCCGCATGATCGGCGACAAGCCCCGAGACGAGGTTTTCGACTTCGGCGGGATCGTCATGACCCTCGACGACGGGCAGAAGCCGGCGGCCCGGGGCGCTTTCGGCCATCGCCGCGCTGAAACCTTCGAGGCGATCACGATGGTCGCGCACCAGCATCGCGCCGGCGACGATCGCGACCGATCCTTCGCGACCGCTGAGGAAACGCCCCATCAAGGTGCCTGCGGTCCGGCCGGCGGCGATGTTGTCGACGCCGGCAAAGTGATCACGCGACGATCCCGGCAGATCGGAGACCAGCGTCACCACAGCAATGCCGTCTTCGCGCAGCCGGTCGACAGCCGCAACGACCTCGGGCGCATCGATCGCAACCACGGCGACGCCGGCAGGGGCGAGTGTCCGCGCCTTTTCCAGTGCCGCGGCCAGGGCCGCCCTATCGAAGGCCGGCACGGAGAGCACGGTGATTGCGGTGCGCTCGACCGCAGACCGCACTTTCGCCGCTTCCACCTCGGCCGCAAGGCCGCGCATGAAGGTGTTGTCGCCCTCGGGCAGAATGAAGACCAGCGGGTAAATGCGGCTCTTGGCAAGATTGGCGGCGGCGACGTCGCGCACATAACCGAGCGTCGTTATGGCGCGTTCGACCTTGTCGCGGGTGACGCCACGCACGCCCGGGCGGTTGTTCAAAACCCGGTCGACGGTGGCGAGGCTGACCCCCGCTTCTGCAGCGATATCGTGAACTGTCGGACGCATGTTTTCCTCCGGGTTCTGCCTTTAGAGGAATTTCTGATGTACGTAAATCAGGAATCTTCAAAGCGGCGAAAACAGGCGTCCGTGCGCCGGCGGAAAGACGGCACGCTGTCACTTTAAACGATTGATTCTGATCGATTTAACGAATGTTGTGACACTTGCCAGATATTAGGCGAGCCGCTTGCTGAAAGCCGCAGTAAACGTGACCTCTCCGTGCGCGGAACCAGCCTCGGCCAACACAACATCCATGAAACCGTCCGTGACACGCACGATCGCAAAACCGCCCATATAGGCCGCCTTCGGCTTGATGAGGTCGAGCCCGCCCTGCCGGTAGATCATTGCGGTTTCGTGCTGGTGTCCGTGGAACAGGCCGATGACGTTGTAGCCTTTGAGGATATCGAGCAGTGCCTGGCGCTGGCCGACACTCCACCAGTGCGGCGCGCCGTCACCGGTGTCGTCAAAAGTCTTCAAGTTGGCATCCCAGACCTCCGTCGAAAACGCGTCCCAGCCATAGTGCTGGAACAGTATGACGGGCCGGCCATCGCCGGCATAGGCAGCCAGATCCTGTTTCAGCCAGGGCAGCGCATTCACCGCGCCTTTCGTCTCATCGCCGCCGAAGCGCTGCAGCTGCACAAGGTGCAACCCGCCCCAATCCCAGGAGTAGCAGTCCGAAAGCGGGTCGTAGTTGGTCACCGGCACCGGCGGCTTGTAGAAGACCGTCTGGCGATGATTGAGCTCGACATAATCGCGCAGCTCGCGGCGATACCAGTCGATATGCGGCGGCGGGCCGTCCTGGTCGAGGTCATGATTGCCGAGCCCGACGAATACGGGCATGTGGACGCGATCGCTCCCTGCCCCTTCCTGATAGCGGCTGGAGAACTGCTGCAGCTGCCGCCCTTCCCGCGGCTGGCGTACCTGGCCGCCGCCGTCGTCGGTGATGTCACCGCCAAGCACCAGGCCGAGTGGCTTGCCGATCTGCCGTCCGGCACTTGCGAGACCGCTCGGCTTGCCCGCGACCGTTTCCGGCCAGCGCATGGCATGCACGGCGTTCAGCGCCGCCACATGGCGCAGCAGGTTCGCGTCGGTCTTGCCTTCCGCCGCGCAGTTCGGCGCGAGCCCCTCGATCGAGACGAGGCAGGCATGGATGTCGTTGGAAAACAGGAAGGTCGCATCGATGGCTGGAATGGCGGCGCGGGCGCGAGGGGCCGCAAGCGCCGCCGCGAGACCGCCCAGGCCTACCATGAAAGATCGCCTCGAAATGCCGGCCGAAACCCATTGCCGCATGCCACCGCCCCCACCTTGCACGGACGGGAGTGTGCCGCAAGGCGTGGTTCCCGTAAACCGAGAGCCACGCCCTAAACGAGGCGTTCTAGTGACCGCCGCCGCTGGGGCCGGCGCCCTGCGGCTTCTTGATCATCATCACACCGAAGATCAGCGACAGGAACAGCACCGTCAAAAGCACGAAGATATCGCCGAAGGACAGGATGACTGCCTGCTTCTGCGCCATGGCGGCAAGCTGCTTGACGGCGATCGTCGTGCCGTCGAGACCATGGGCGTTGAAGTTGGCGGCCATGTTGTTGAACCGCTCCATCGCCTCCGGATTGCCCCACTGAACATGCTCGGCAAGGCGCGCATAGTGGAAGTCCTGGCGCTGGGTCAGGATCGTGTTGATCACCGCGAGCCCCACCGCACCGCCGAGGTTTCGGGTGAGGTTGAAAAGACCAGAAGCGCCGCGCATGCGCGCCGGCGGCATGGTGCCGAGCGCGATGTTGTTGATCGGCACCATGCAGAGCATCAGCCCGACGCCGCGCAGAATCTGCGGGATGAACAGCTCGTAGAAGTCCCAGTCGGCGGTGAGATGGCCCATGATCCAGGTGCCGGCGGCAAAGCTGGTAAAACCAATCGTCATCAGCACACGCGGATCGAGCTTTCCCGAAAGGATGCCGGCGACCGGCGCCGTGAAGAACATCGCAAGGCCCGAGACGAACATGGTCTCGCCGATCATCAGCGAATCGTAGCCGCGGATGCGACCGAGATAGAGCGGATAGAGATAGGTGAGGCCATAGAGCCCGATGCCCATGACGAAGGAGAACATCGAGCCGAAGGCGAAGTTGCGGTTGGCAAAGGCCCTGAGGTCGACGACCGGGAACTCCACCTTGAAGGCCCGATAGAAGAACACGATGGCGGCGATTGCCGAAGCGACTGCGCCCATCACGATGTGCTCGTCATTGAACCAGTCGTTGGTGTTGCCTTCTTCCAGCACGTACTCCAGCGCGCCGAGGAAAATCGCCATCGAGGCCAGGCCCCACCAGTCGAACTTCTTGAACAGGCCGAGCTCCGGCTTGTCGAAATCGATGAAGGTCCAGGTGAGCGTGGCGACGATGATGCCAGGGATGACGTTGACCAGAAACAGCCAGTGCCAGGAGAAAGCGTGGCTGAGATAGCCGCCGACCGTCGGCCCGATCGTCGGCGCCAGCGTCGCGATCAGGCCGATGATCGGCGAGACGATGTTGCGCTTGGACGGCGGGAAGATGGTGAAGGCCGCCGCAAACACCGATGGGATCATGCCGCCGCCGATGAAGCCCTGGATGGCGCGATAGACAATCATCTGGTCGATGTTCGTCGCCGTTGCCGCAAGCGCGCTCGCCGCGGTGAAGCCGGCGGCCGAAACCGAGAACAGCACGCGCGTCGAGACGATGCGCGCCAGCGTTCCCGACAGCGGGATCATGATGACTTCGGCGATGAGATAGGAGGTCTGCACCCAGCCGATCTCGTCCGAGCCGGCCGACAGGCCCGCCTGGATTTCGGCGAGCGAGGCCGAGACGATCTGGATGTCGAGGATGGCCATGAACATGCCGACGACCATGGCGAAGAAGGCGATCAGCCTCTTCGGATCCATATGTTCCTCGACCTTCGGTGCGGCGGCCGCCACCGAACCTGCTGTTGCCGTTGCGGCCATCTCAGCCACTCCTTGCAAAGGCGCGCCTTGAGGCGCGCCGGCGTTTGGGCCTGATTACTTGGTGGCGGCGACCTTGGTCTGATCCGGCGCCGTGCGCGTGTCGACGTCGACGACGACACTCAGGCCCGCGCGCAGGTGTCCTTCGGCCAGCACGTCGGCCGGGAGCGTGATGCGCACCGGCACGCGCTGGATCACCTTGGTGAAGTTGCCGGTGGCGTTTTCGGCCGGCAGCAACGAGAAGACCGAACCGGAGGCTGGCGAAATCGAGGCAACGGTGCCTTCGATCGCGTGATCCTCATAGGCGTCGACATGGACCTTGACCTTGGAGCCCGGCACCAGATGGGCGATCTGGGTCTCCTTGAAATTGGCGTCGATGTAGAGCTGGTCGACCGGAACGAGGGCAGCGAGCCGCTGGCCGGCTGAAACGAGATCGCCAACCTGAACCGCCACGTTGCCGACGATGCCGTCATAGGGCGCCTTCAAGACGGTGAAGCCGAGGTCGCGATTGGCCTTGTCGCGCGCAAGCTCGAGCGAGCGGATCTCGCTTTCGGCTTCGGTGCGCTGGGCTTCGAGAACCGTGATGCTCGCATTGGCAGCGGCGATGTTGGCATCGGCGCCGGCAAGGTTCGCCCGTGCCTGGTCGAGCGCCACATCGGCGTTGTCAAGCGAAGCGACGGTGCCAACGGCCTTGGACTGGAGGTCGCTTGCGCGCTTCTGCGCAAGCTCGGCGCCGCGCACCGTCGCTTCGAGAGCCTTCTTCTGCGCTTCGGTCTGGGCCAGGCTCGCCTTGGCACCGGCAATCTGCGCATCGAAACGGCTGAGTGCAAGTTTCTGGGTGGCAATCTTTGCCTCGGCCTGCTCGGCAGCGATACGATAATCGCCATCGTCGAGGGTAACGAGAGGATCGCCGGCCTTCACCTTCTGGTTGGCGACGGCATCGACCTTGGCGACGTATCCCGAAACCTTCGGCGAAATCGTCGCGATGTCGCCTTCGATATAGGCGTCATCGGTCGAGACCATGAAGCGGCCATTGGTCCACCAGTCGTAGCCGAACCAGGCGCCGGCGGCGAGAAGCGCCAGACCGAGCACCGGAACGATGGGCTTGCGCGCCTTCTTCGGCGGCTGCGCCGCTTCTGCGGGAGCCTGGACAGCGGCCTGCTCCGCCGCAGGCGCCTTTGCCTCAAGCGCGGTTTCCTGCTGCACTTCAAAATTCTCGTCGACTGGACGGACGCGAGCAGCGCTGGATGTGTTGGATGCGGACATTGGGCACCGGCCTGGTTAAAGATTGCTGAACGAACTGAACCGTTCGGTTCGATCGAGCTTGACATAGGCCCTTTCTGGTCGCATATCAAGAGGAAATCGAACCACGCGGTTCGATGACTGAAATTTAATGCAAGCAGGACGGAAACAAGCGACCACCATGAGCACGGTGAAGACCGGAACCCAGGACATGATCCAGCCGAATGTCGGCCAGGACGAAGATCTCTTTTCGATGGGCGGCCGCCACGCCGCCGGCGAGGACCCCGCCAAGCGCGAGCAGATCCTCGAAGGTGCCCGGCGCGCCTTTCTGAGCCAGGGTTTCGACGCTGCCAGCATGAACGACATCACCCGCGAGGCCGGCGTCTCCAAGGGTACGCTCTACGTCTATTTCGAGAACAAGGAAGACCTGTTCAAGGCTCTGATCATCAAGGGCAAGACCCGGGTGGTCCAGACCGCCAAGCACGCGCTCAACGATCACGACGACGTCGAGGAATCGCTCTACGATTTCGGCGTGACGCTGACGACCAGCATGACGGCCGAAGAAACGATCCGCTCCATGCGCATGGTGATCGGCGTGATCGATCGCATGCCGCATCTGGCCGAGCGCTTCTTCAGCGAGGCGCCGGAAAACGGTTATACCGTGCTCAAGGCCTATCTCGACCGGCAGGTTCCTGCCGGTACTCTGGATATCGACAACACCGAGATGGCCGCCCGCCAGTTCATCGAAATGGCGCAGGCCGGGCTCTTCAAGCACCGCCTGTTCGGCGGCATGTGCACCGCACCGCCGAAGGAACAGATCGAGGCGACGGTGACCGCCGCCGTCCGCGTCTTCATGTCCGCCTACGGACCGAAGAAATAGGACGGCTGGCGCCGAACTCATCCGACCCCTCCGGCGTTACAATCCAGCAATTGCGATCAAGCGCGCCTTCCGGCAAGACCCTATCACCAGGGCGCTGCCAAAGGAGTGATGATGAGTGCCATCGGACGCGCGGTCTGGTTCATCGAGAGCCATTTCGCAAGGGACATATCGCTGGATGAGATCGCCGGGGCCGCTGGCCTCTCGCGCTTCCATCTCTCGCGCGTTTTCGGGCTGGTCACGGGCCGTTCGATCAGCGCCTATATTCGCGGCCGGCGCCTCAGCGATGCCGCTTACGCCCTGGCCGATGGTTCCCTCAGCATTCTTTCGGTAGCCCTCGAAGCGGGCTACAACTCGCACGAGGCTTTCACCCGCGCCTTTCGCGACCAGTTCGGCGTGACGCCCGAGACGGTGCGCAAGCAAAGGCACGTTCGAAACATCGAACTGATGGAGCCTTTAAGAATGGACGATACCCGCCTTCTCAAGATCGACCCGCCGCGCTTCGAAGACAGCCCGCCCCTGCTTCTGGCGGGCCTAGCGGAAACCTGTGCCTACAGCCGCACCGAGGGCATCCCTTCGCTCTGGCAGCGGTTCAACCGCCACTTCGGCAACATAGCCGGCCAGAAGGGCGACATCGCCTACGGCGTCTGCACCCAAAGCAATGGCGAGGCCGGAACCTTCCGTTACATGGCAGCCGCGGATGTCAGCGAAATCGACGACCTGCCGGAGGGCTTTTCGACGCTGAAGCTGCCGAAGCAGCGTTATGCCGTCTTCCTGCACCGCGGCCACATCTCCGCGATCGCCAAGACCGCGGACCATGTCTTCGGCACTTGGTTGCCCGAGTCCGGACTTCAGCACGGCGAAACGCCTGATCTCATCGAACGCTACGACGAGCGCTTCGACCCGCATTCGGGCATGGGCGTCGTCGAACTTTGGATTCCAATCAAATCGTAAACGGTAAAGCGCCGCCGCAAATAGCGGCGGCGCTTGTCACCTCCGCGATGTTTCTTAAATACTTTCGGCGATTCTTGCGCGACGACGCGCCACCCACAAAGGAAGATCGCCGATGCAGGATATCCTGTTGCTTGCCCAAGACCCCGCCGCCTGGGTCGCCCTCGTCACCCTTGTCGTCATGGAGGTGGTTCTCGGCATCGACAACCTGATCTTCATCTCGATCCTCACCAACAAGCTGCCGCTCGAGCACCGCGAAAAGGCCCGCCGCATCGGCATCGGCCTCGCCCTCGTCATGCGCCTTGCGCTTCTCGGCACTGTCGCCTGGATCGTCAAGCTGACGACGCCGGTGTTCGAGGCCTTCGGCCACGGCTTCTCCTGGAAGGACATGATCCTGATTGCCGGCGGCCTGTTCCTCGTCTGGAAGGCGACCAAGGAAATCCACCACAATGTCGATCCGGCCGATCATGGCGAGGACTTCATCGCGTCTTCGGCGATCAACAGCTTCGGCGCTGCGATCGCTCAGATCCTGTTGCTCGACCTCGTCTTTTCGGTCGACAGCATCATCACCGCCGTCGGCATGACGCCGCACCTGCCGATCATGGTCATCGCCGTGATTGCCGCCGTGACCGTGATGCTCGTCGCCGCCAATCCGCTCGCCAACTTCATCGAGAAGAACCCGACGATCGTCATGCTGGCGCTCGCCTTCCTCCTGATGATCGGAACGACGCTGATTGCCGAAGGCATGGGCCTGCATGTGCCGAAGGGTTACATCTACGCCGCCATGGCCTTCTCGGCCCTTGTCGAAATCCTCAACATGGTCGCGCGCAATGCGCGGCTCCGGAAGGCAGGCAAGCTCAACTGACGAGTTGCGCCCACGACGGCCTCATCGCGAAAAGGCCCGCATCGCCGATGCGGGCCTTCTTGTTTGTGGGAGTTCACGAAGAGGCGGGACCGAACCGACCGGCCGTCAACCGCGAGCCTTCAGCGAAAAGCAGGATCGCTCCTCCTCTTTCGCTGAGCCATGCCGGTAGCCCGGCTCCGCGCCTTCTGATTGGACAACGCGTCTCCCGAGGAAACGTTCCGCTGACCTCCGGTCCGGTTCATACGTCTGCGCGATGACCGACTTCGACCAGAATGTTGCCGGGAATGACCACATAGAAGACGTAGGCGCCGTGCCGGTCCTCCGGTGCGATCACCTGGGCGCCGGATCCACGCACCCGCCGGTAGGCGTCGTCGACCTCAGCCCGCGCCGGCAGCAGGAAGCCGACATGATAGGTCTGGGCGCCGAGGTTCACCTGGTCACCACCGCCGAGTGCCGTGATCGGCGGGCTGACGACGAGCACGAGGCCGAAACCGTCCGTCAAGCGATAGAAGGCGTCCTTGCCGCGCTTTTCGACCAGCGTCAGGCCGAAATGGTCGATGAGGAAGGAAGCCGTTTCGGCAACGACGGGGCTATAGAGGTCGATATGATTCAGTCGCATGTTCACAGTCTCCGTGTTCGAGAAACGCGGCGGACTGCGCCGATGTGCATACCCCGCCGCGGACCGATGCGATGGCATCGGAACCACGTCGTGGGTTCGAACGGGACGTTCGAGCAGAGCTTCGTTAGAAAACCGAAGGGACCGGGCTTACCTTATCCGGTCCTGCCTTTTTCGACGCGTCCTGCTTACAGCAGAAAAGCCGGACACGGAAGATGGAATGGCGATCAGTTCTTTCCGGCGTCCGGATCGATGTGCTGGAGTTCCTGCAGATAGGCGTCGAGACGATCGAACTTCTGTTCCCAGAAGCGCCGATAGCTGTCGAGCCAGCTGTTGACGTCCTTCAGCGGCGCGGCCTCGAGCCGGCACGGGCGCCATTGCGCTTCGCGGCCGCGGCTGATCAGCCCGGCGCGCTCGAGAACCTTGAGATGCTTGGACACTGCCGGCAGGCTCATTGCGAAGGGTTCCGCCAGTTCGCCGACCGAGGCCTCTCCGAGAGCGAGGCGAGCGAGGATCGCCCTTCGCGTTGGGTCGGCCAGGGCTGAGAGCGTCGTCGACAAGCGATCTTCCGGCATTTTCTAAAAAACCTTTCAGTTAAATAACCTTTCGGTTCATTATCGCCCAGGGCAGGCAGTGTCAACAAAAACCGGCGTGATCCACTTTCCGTTGACATGATCGGTGTTCTATGGTCTCACGCGAGCCGACTGGAATAGCCTGCCGATACCGCTGTTGCGGCACCCTTGCGGGCCTTTCCTTCCCATAAAATGCGCGCCCCAGCGGTCGGATTTCTTTTCCGGCAAGGGGCGAAAAGCACGTCAGACGGGCAAAGACCATGGCAAATTCAGCAGTCCGGGTACGCATCGCACCCTCCCCCACCGGCGAGCCGCATGTCGGCACGGCCTATATCGCTCTGTTCAACTACCTCTTTGCGAAGAAGCACGGCGGCGAGTTCATCCTGCGCATTGAAGACACCGATGCGACCCGCTCGACGCCGGAGTTCGAACAGAAGGTGCTGGACGCGCTGAAATGGTGCGGGCTCGAATGGTCTGAAGGTCCTGATGTCGGTGGTCCCTATGGCCCCTATCGCCAGAGCGACCGCAAGGACATGTACCGTCCCTATGTCGAGAAGATCGTCGAGAACGGTCACGGCTTCCGCTGTTTCTGCACGCCCGAGCGACTGGAGCAGATGCGCGAGAGCCAGCGCGCCGCCGGCAAGCCCTCGAAGTATGACGGCCTTTGCCTCAACCTTACGGCCGAAGAAGTGACGTCGCGCGTTGCCGCCGGCGAGCCGCATGTCGTGCGCATGAAGATCCCGACCGAGGGCTCGTGCAAGTTTAACGACGGCGTCTATGGCGACGTCGAAATCCCGTGGGACGCCGTCGACATGCAGGTGCTCTTGAAGGCCGACGGCATGCCGACCTACCACATGGCAAACGTCGTCGACGACCATCTGATGAAGATCACCCACGTCGCCCGCGGCGAGGAGTGGCTGGCTTCCGTGCCGAAGCACATCCTGATCTACCAGTATCTCGGCCTCGAGCCGCCCAAATTCATGCACCTGTCGCTGATGCGCAATGCCGACAAGTCGAAACTGTCGAAGCGCAAGAACCCGACGTCGATCTCCTATTACACCGCCCTCGGCTACCTGCCGGAAGCGCTGATGAACTTCCTCGGCCTGTTCTTCATCCAGATCGCCGAAGGCGAGGAGCTGCTGACGATCGAGGAACTGGCGGCAAAGTTCGATCCGGAAAACCTTTCCAAGGCCGGCGCGATCTTCGACATCCAGAAGCTCGACTGGCTGAACGCGCGCTGGATCCGCGAGAAGCTCTCGGAAGACGAGTTCGCTGCCCGTGTGCTTGCCTGGGCGATGGAAAACGACCGCCTGAAGCAGGGCCTGAAGCTCAGCCAGTCGCGCATCTCGAAGCTCGGCGAACTGCCGGATCTCGCAAGCTTCCTGTTCAAGTCCGATCTCGGCTTGCAGCCGGCTGCCTTCGCCGGCGTCAAGTCGACGCCCGAGGAACTGCTCGAGGTCCTCAACACCGTTCAGCCGGATCTCGAAAAGATCCTGGAGTGGAACAAGGAGTCGATCGAAGCGGAACTGCGTGCGGTCGCCGAGCGCATGGGCAAGAAGCTGAAGGTCATCGTGGCGCCGCTCTTTGTGGCGGTTTCCGGCTCTCAGCGCTCGTTGCCGCTGTTCGACAGCATGGAAATCCTGGGCCGCGCCGTGGTACGCCAGCGCCTGAAGGTTGCCGCCCAGGTGGTCGCCTCCATGGTCGGCAGCGGAAAGTAAGGAGAGCACGATGAACGACAAGACCGAGACCACTGGCCTCTCCTCCGACGCAACTGAAGTCCGCGCACAGAAGCTGAAGCTGCTGCGCGAACAGATCGGCGACGTCTATCCGGCGCATTTCCACCGGACGATGAGCAATGCCGAACTCACTGCCAAGTACGAGGGCCTAGAACCGGACACCGAGACGCAGGATGTCGTGACCGTTGCCGGCCGCGTCTATTCCTCGCGCAACTCCGGCATGTTCATGGACATCCATGACGCCTCCGGCAAGATCCAGATCTTCAGCCACAAGGACGTGACGAGCGAAGAGGCCCGCGGCCTGCTGCCGATGATCGACATCGGCGACATCATCGGCGTCACCGGCGTCGTGCGCCGTACCAAGCGCGGCGAGCTGACGATCAACGCCCAGGCGATCACCATGCTCACGAAGTCGCTGCTGCCGATGCCCGAGAAGTGGCACGGCCTCTCCGACATCGAAATTCGCTACCGCAAGCGTCACCTCGACATCATGACCAACGAGGAATCGAAGCTGCGCTTTCAGAGCCGCAGCCGCATCGTTTCCGGCATCCGCCGCTTCATGGAAAACGACGGCTTCATGGAAGTCGAGACGCCGATGCTGCATTCGGTCTATGGCGGCGCCACCGCCGAGCCGTTCAAGACGCATCACAACACGCTGAAGCTCGACATGTTCCTGCGCATCGCGCCGGAACTGTACCTGAAGCGCACGCTGGTTTCGGGTCTCACCGACAAGGTCTTCGAGATCAACCGCAACTTCCGCAACGAAGGCGTCTCCACCCGGCACAATCCGGAATTCACCATGATGGAATGCTACTGGGCCTATGCCGACTACGAGGACATCATGGACCTCGTCGAGCGGCTGTTCGCCGAGCTGGCGATGGCGATCCACGGTTCGACCGAATTTGCCTACGGCGACAAGGAAATCTCCTTCAAGGGTCCGTTCCGCCGCGTGCCGATGCCCGACGCCGTCAAGGAAGCGACAGGCATCGACTTCCTGGCGATGAAGACCGACGAGGAAGCCCGCGCGGCCGCCAAGGCTGCCGGCTTCGAAGTCGAGAAGGACTGGACCTGGGGCGAGTGCCTCGCCTTCATCTTTGAAGAAAAGGTTGAAGGAACGCTGATCCAGCCGGCCCACGTCACGCATTTCCCGAAGGACATCTCGCCCTTCGCCAAGGAAGTGCCGGGCGAACCGCGCCTGGTCGAGCGTTTCGAGACCTATTGCAACGCCTGGGAACTCGGCAACGCCTTCTCGGAACTCAACGACCCGGAAGAGCAGCGCGCCCGCATGGTCGAGCAACTCGAACAGGCGCATGCTCGCGGCGAAAAGGCCAAGCAGCTCGACGACGAGTTCCTCGATGCCATCGACCAGGGCATGCCGCCGGCCGGTGGCCTCGGCATCGGCGTCGACCGCCTGATCATGCTTCTGACCAATGCGCCGTCGATCCGCGACGTCATCCTCTTCCCGGCACGCCGCCAGAAGGCCGACTGATCAAGGTCGCATTGCCACGAACACGAAGGCCCGCCGCACCAGCGTCGGGCCTTTTATTTTCTGATGATGATCCGACGTCTCGGACGCAGCGTGGTCTCAGTGACCGGCCGGCGCCTCGGCCGTCTCCTCCGGTTCGGCCGCATGTTCGGCACCGCCTGCTTCGGCGGTCTTGGCTTCGGCCGGATCCGCGGACGGATCGATGCACGACGAGTGGTCGTCCATCGCTGCCATCATCATGCGGATATCATCCATCGAGAGATCGACCGTCTTGCCATGAAAGACGCCGACGGAATTCGCCGTACCGGCATTATAGGAAGCGCGGAACGTTTCGCTCATTCCAGGCACGCTCTGCGGGCCCGGAGCGAAAAGCACTTCCGCCCCGATTGCGGCTCCGCGAACCTGCGCCCGATCCTCCGGGCCGGCCGCGTCGAGCACGACGACCTGATAGAGATCGGCGCTCTCGGCCTTCGCCAGCGCGCCGACCACACGCAGGGCCGTGCGCATGCGTGCCTCGCCATCGGCGCGATCGGTCTTGACGTGCATGCGGATCCAGCGCTGGCCGTTATGGCTGAGCTTGAGGGTCCGCAGCATCGTGCATTCGAGACCCGATGTATTCGGCTTGGAAAGCCCCGCCATCAGTGCGTCCCGGCTGACATAGACAGCGGCCCCGCCGGATGCGGCCGACACGCCGAAGGCGGCCGCGAGGATGACGAGCAGCCTCTTCGATGGCCGAAACTTGCCGAGGATAGCCTTCACGAGGGTGACTCCGCCGTCATATCCAGGAATTGCAGAAAAGCCCGAAAGGGCGCGCCTCAACATTAGGCGCGCCACCCTTTCGGAAAGTTTAAGCTGCTGCGAGGGAGCCCGCCATGTCTGCCGGTGCAGCGATGTTCCAACGGAAACCGGCCAGGAAGGCGCTCAGTCTCGGCCCAGGCGCCCGCGAGGGAGATTGACTTTCACAGCCATCTTGCCTCCATTGCGGGCCGTCAAACACAAGAACAAGAAAAGAAGAACGCAATGCACAAAGTCATCTTTGATACGGACCCGGGCATCGACGATGCGATGGCGCTGCTTTTCCTGCATCGTCATCCGGCTATCAACCTGATCGGCATCACCACTGTCTTCGGTAATGCCTCGGTCGAAACCACCACCCGCAATGCGCTGTTCCTGAAGCAGCAATGGGGCATCGATGCACCGGTTGCCAAGGGCCTCGACAAGACCTTCGACCCCGACCGTCCGCATGTTGGCTGGCCGACCTTCATCCACGGCGACGACGGCCTCGGCAACATCGATGTCCCGGAGACTGTCGACCTGCCGATCGACCCGCGCCCGGCGCACCGCTTCATCATCGATACGGTCCGCGCCCATCCGGGCGAAGTGACGCTGATCGCCGTCGGCCGCATGACCAACCTGGCGCTGGCGCTGCGCGAGGATCCGGATTTTGCCGCACTCGTGCGCGAAGTCGTCATCATGGGCGGCGCCTTCGACGTCAACGGCAACATCACACCCGCTGCCGAAGCCAATATCCACGGCGACCCGGAAGCCGCTGACGTGGTGATGACGGCCGCGTGGCCGGTCACCGTCGTCGGCCTCGACGTCACCACCCAGACCGTGATGACCAAGGCGATGATCGCCGACATAGCCGAGCGCGGCGGCGAGGCCGGCAAGCTGCTTGCTGACATCTCGAAGTTCTACGTCACCTTCTACGAGCAGCATGTTCCCGATGGCATGGTCGTGCATGACAGCTGCGCCTGCGCCTATGTCGTGGCGCCCGATCTCTTCACCGTCAGAAGCGGATCGATCCGTGTCGTCTGCGGCGGCATTGCCGACGGCCAGACGATCCAGAGCCCCGACAACAGGCTCTTCCCGCCGAGCCCGTGGGACAATCTGCCAAGCCAGAAGGCCTGCATCGACATCGATGCGGCCCGCACGCTGAAGCTGATCAGCGACACGCTTGTCTTGAACGACTGAACCTGATCGAGGCGCGACCGATGTTGCGCCTTGAAAAACTTGAACAAGATGGCTGGCGGACGCGCGTTCGCCGGCTATCTTTATGTCCATGAAACCGGACGCCCTGCTCTATCCCGCCCCCAAGGGTCTCTACTGCCAGATTGGCGATTTCTACATCGACCCGGTGCAGCCGGTCGAAAGGGCGCTCATTACCCATGGCCATTCCGACCATGCCCGCGCCGGCCACGGCCAGGTGCTCGCCACCCGCGAAACCCTCGACATCATGCGCATTCGTTACGGAGATGGATTCTGCGGCACGAGCCAGGCGGTCGAACTCGGGGAAAGGCTGACGCTGAACGGTGTCGAGGTGGGCTTCCATCCCGCCGGCCACGTGCTTGGCTCGGCACAGATCTCAGTGCATGCCAACGGTATCCGCATCGTCGTCTCCGGCGACTACAAACGGCGACGGGATCCGACCTGCACGGGTTTCGAACCGGTTGCCTGCGACGTGTTCATCACCGAGGCCACCTTCGGTCTGCCGGTCTTCCACCACCCGGACGACCGGGCCGAGACGCGCAAGCTGCTCACCTCGCTTACCCAGTTTCCCGAACGGACCCACGTGGTCGGCGCCTATGCGCTCGGCAAGGCTCAGCGCGTCATCGCGCTCCTGCGCGAAGAGGGCTACCACCAACCGATCTTCATCCACGGCGCCCTGCAGCGGCTCTGCGACTACTACCAGAGCCAGGGCATCGATCTCGGCGAACTTCGTCCGGCAACACTTGCCGCCGACGAAAAGCAGGATTTCAGAGGGACCATCGTGATCGGCCCGCCCGCCGCCTTCGCCGACCGCTGGTCGCGGCGCTTCACCGATCCGATCGCCATCTTCGCCTCCGGCTGGATGCTGATCCGCCAAAGAGCGAAACAGCGCGGCGTCGAACTGCCCTTGGTCATTTCCGACCATTGCGACTGGGCTGAGCTGACTGAGACGATCACCGAGATCGCTCCCGGCGAAGTCTGGGTCACGCACGGCCGCGAGGAAGCACTGGTGCGCTGGTGCGAGCTGCAAGGCATCGCCGCCCGCCCGCTGCACCTCGTCGGTTACGACGACGAGGGAGAGTGACGGGATGCACGCCTTCGCCGAACTGCTCGATCGCCTCGTCCTGAGCCCGCAGCGCAACGCCAAGATCCGCCTGCTTGCCGATTACTTCCGGACGGCGCCGGATCCGAGCCGCGGCTACGCGCTCGCGGCGATCGCCGGTACGCTGTCGCTGAACACGGTCAAGCCGGCGATGATCCGGGACCTGCTCCTCGAACGCATGGACGCGGTGCTCTTCCAGTACTCCTACGACTATGTCGGCGACCTCGCCGAAACGGTCTCGCTCGTCTGGGAACCCCCGGTTGGTACGGTTCAATCGGACATCCCGCTGGGTGCCGCCATCGAGCGCCTGCAGATGACCGGGCGCGCCGACGTGCGCAGCGTCGTGCGCGACATGCTCGACCACCTGGACACCTCGGCGCGCTTCGCCTTCCTCAAGCTGGTGACCGGAGGCCTGCGCATCGGTGTATCGGCGAAGCTCGCCAAACAGGCGCTTGCCGACATGGGCGGCAAGGATGTCGCCGAAATCGAGACGCTCTGGCACGGCCTGTCACCGCCCTATCTGCCGCTCTTCCGCTGGCTCTTGGGCGAGGCGGAGAAGCCCGAGCTTTCGACGCCGGCGGTCTTCCACTCGGTCATGCTCGCCAATCCCGTCGGTGAGGGCGATCTCGACGCGCTCGACCCCAGGGATTTCGCGGCCGAATGGAAGTGGGACGGGATCCGCGTACAGCTTGCCAATATAGGCGGCGTCAAACGTCTTTACTCCCGCAGCGGCGACGAGATTTCCGGCGCCTTTCCCGATGTACTCGAAGCCGCCGACTTCACCGGCGTCATCGACGGCGAACTGCTCGTCGGCGGCACGGCACGCACCAATCGCGCAACCCGAAG
The DNA here is from genome assembly GCF_052044935.1 of Ensifer sp. 22460. Classification (NCBI taxonomy): domain Bacteria; kingdom Pseudomonadati; phylum Pseudomonadota; class Alphaproteobacteria; order Hyphomicrobiales; family Rhizobiaceae; genus Ensifer; species Ensifer sp. 22460. The sequence goes on along the minus strand of NZ_JBQENZ010000002.1, from coordinate 71,536 downwards.
CTTCGCCGACCTGCAACAGCGCCTGAACCGCAAGACCGTCAGCCACAAGCTTCTCGATGCCTACCCCGCCTTCATCCGCGCCTATGACATTCTCTTTTCGGGCGAAGAGGACGTTCGCCCGCAAGGCTTTGTCACAAGAAGGGCAATGCTTGCCGATCTCGTGGAAAGCGCTGCACCACAGCATTTCGACCTGTCGCCGCTGGTGCCGTTCTCGTCCTGGGAAGAGCTTGACCGGCTGCGCGCCGACCCGCCCGACCCGGTCATCGAAGGCATCATGCTGAAACGGCTCGATTCGCCCTATACGCCCGGCCGTGTCAAAGGGCCCTGGTTCAAGTGGAAGCGTGCGCCCTTTAATATCGACGCGGTGCTGATGTATGCACAGCGCGGTCACGGCAAGCGATCGAGCTACTACTCCGATTACACCTTCGGCGTCTGGACTGTCATCGACGGGAAGGAAACGCTGGTACCGGTCGGCAAGGCCTATTTCGGCTTCACCGACGCCGAGCTGGAGCTTCTCGACCGTTTCGTCAGGGACAACACAACCGACCGTTTCGGACCCGTCCGTGCCGTCAGGGCCGAACCCGATTTCGGTTTCGTCGTCGAGGTCGCCTTCGAAGGCATCAACCGCTCGACCCGGCACAAATCCGGCGTCGCGATGCGTTTCCCCCGCATTGCCCGCCTGCGACAGGACAAGCTGCCGCGCGACGCCGATCGCCTGGAGACACTGCAAGCCATGATCGAAGCCCGGGAAGGCGCGTAGCATCGCGCTATTCATCCGGAAATCTCGGAACACCGGCGACCGCTGAGCGTTGGGAGGGGCTATCAACCGAAAGGTGGTGTTCCATGCCAGCCAAATCGAAGGCTCAGCAGAAGGCAGCCGGTGCGGCCCTGGCCGCAAAACGCGGAGAGACCAAGAAGTCCAGTCTCAAGGGCGCCTCCCGCGAGATGGAAAAATCCATGACGGAAGGCGAACTCAAGGAACTCGCCGAGACCAAGCGCAAGAAGCTACCCGAGCGCAAGGGTGGCTGAATGCGAAACCTCGTATAAAAGAGCCGACTAAAACAAGAATTATTAAGACCCTTTTGGGATCATCCCGGTCGATACACAGCCATTCGCGTGCCGCCGGGGTGATTTGTGCCTGCCAGACATGCTTTCAACCTCGGAATGAAGAGGCTCTCCAGGGTTTTAACGCCAAGCTACCTTCCGGCGGTCATCGCGGCTTTCGTGGTCCTGGTGGCCGGCATCCTGGCGGACAATCAGAACCAGGTGGTGGCCGAGGCGCGCTTGCGCGCACGGGTCGCCGAAGAGCTCAATCCCATCCGCTCCAAGCTCGAAGCCAACGTCAACGGCAATATCCAGCTCGTGCGCGGCTTGATCGGCACGCTCGTCACCGAGCCGGGCATGGATCAGAAGCGCTTCGCCGCCCTTTCGCGCAGCATCTTTACCGAACGCTCGCAACTGCGCAGCATCGCTGCCGCGCCGAACCTCGTCGTCTCGCTCGTCTACCCGCTCAAAGGAAATGAGAAGGCGCTGGGGCTCGATTACCGCAAGAACGAGTTGCAGCGCGCTGCCGTCATGCGCGTCAAGAACACCAGGCAGATGGTGCTTGCCGGCCCGGTGGATCTCGTCCAGGGCGGGCGTGGGCTGATCGGCCGCTTCCCGGTAATGATCGACGCCGGCGGCGGCAGCAATCGCTTCTGGGGCATCGTCTCCGCCATCATCGACATCGACCGCCTCTATCGTGACAGCGGCCTCCTTTCCGAACAGCCCGGCATAGATATCGCCATAGCCGGGCGCGACGGCACCGGCGCGGAAGGGCAGGTCTTCTTTGGCGACCCCGCGGTCTTCAAGCATTCGCCGGTCGCGATGACCGTGCTGTTGCCGGGCGGCTCCTGGCGTATCGCAGCCGTTCCCAGGGGCGGCTGGCCGACGACGGCCGGCAATGCCTGGTTCATCCGCGGATTGATCGTTCTCGGCGGCCTGATGATCATCCTGCCGATGGTGCTGACCGGTCGCCTGATGAGCGAGCGGCAGATGAACATCCGCGCGCTGAGGCACAGCAAGGCGCAGCTGCAGGAGCTCTCCCATCGCCTGAAGATCGCGCTGGACTCGTCGCAGATCGGCATTTGGGAGCTGGATATTGCGAGCGGCAAGTTGCTTTGGGACGACCGGATGCGCGAACTCTACGGTCGCGCCGGCTCCACCCGCGAGACCTATGAGGACTGGAGAAGCGCCCTTTATTCCGACGATCTCCAGCGCGCCGAGGCCGAGTTCGCAGAAGCGCTCGAGACGGGCGACGCCTACAACTCGGACTTCCGCATCTGCCTCCCAGACGGCAGTTTGCGTCACATTCGCGCGATCGGCTCTGCCTATATCGGCGCCGATGGCATGCGGAAGGTCGTCGGGGTCAACTGGGACGTCACCGCCGACTTCGAGACCCGCGAAACCCTGTTCGAAGCCAAGCGCATGGCCGAGGCGCACAGCGTCGAGCTCGAGGCGGCGCGCCATCGCATGGAATTCAATGCCCTGCACGATCCGCTGACCGGCCTGCCGAACCGCCGGTTCCTCGATCAGGTCCTGGCCGAGCGCAACAGGCATTTCGCGCCGGAAGCCCGGCTCAGCATATTCCACATGGACCTCGACCGGTTCAAGCAGATCAACGATACGCTCGGCCACGCCGCCGGCGACGAAATCCTGCGCCATGCCGCCGAGCTGCTCCGGGGCAATGCGGATGCCAGGGACTTCGTTGCTCGCATCGGCGGCGATGAGTTCGTCATCGTTCGCCAGGATGGCGGGATGGAACCGGACGCCACACTCGCGTCCCGCATCATTGAGGCGATGAGCGTGCCCGTCCGCTACAAGGACCAGGAGTGCCGCATCGGCGTCAGCATCGGCATTGCTGCCCAGGCCAAGGCAACGGATGATCTGTCGCACGTGCTGGTCAATGCCGATATTGCGCTCTACGAAGCCAAGCGCCGCGGCCGCAACCGGCACGAGACCTTTACCGGTGAGCTGAAGACGGCCGTTTTCAAGACCAAGCAAACGGCCGACGAGATCCTTCGCGGGCTGGAGCACAACGAGTTCATCGCCCATTTCCAGCCGCAGTTCTGCCCGCGATCCCTCGACATAACAGGTGTCGAGGCACTGGCGCGCTGGGATCATCCATCCAAGGGACTGCTCGGCCCGCATACCTTCCTGAAGACGGCGGAAGACATCAACGTGGTCGCGTCGATCGACCAGGCAATCCTGGAACAGGCGCTGTTCCAGATCTACCGCTGGGAGGCGGGCGGCATCCATATTCCCAAGGTCTCGGTCAATCTGTCCTATGCACGGCTTCACGATGAAAACCTGATCGATCGCCTCGAACAATTGCAAATTCCGGCGGGCCGCCTGTCCTTCGAACTACTGGAATCGATCTCCTTCGACGAGGGCGACGTGACGGTGCTTTCCAACATCCGCAGGATCAAGGAGCTCGGCATCGACATCGAGATCGACGATTTCGGCACCGGCTATGCCTCGATCCTGAGCCTTCTGAAGCTGACCCCGCGGCGGCTGAAGATCGATCGCCAGCTCGTCCTGCCGATCCTCGACTCGCCCGCCGAAAAGCGCCTCGTCGAATCGATCATCGATATCGGCACGTCGCTCGGCATCGAAGTGATCGCCGAAGGCGTCGAGACGCTGGAACACGCCCATATCCTGAAGGAACTCGGCTGCCACGGGCTGCAAGGCTATGCCTTCGCGCGGCCGATGAACGCCAACGACCTCGCGACCTTCGCCTTCGAGCGCCGCTGGCTTGCGGCCTGAGAAGCACGCCGGCCTGCTGCAAAAAACACGGTGCGTGCATTTTTCGCACCGGTAAGGCTTGGCAGCTTTGCCGCGAATCGCCATAAAAACAATTGCCTGCCTCCACGTCTTGGGATCGGCGGCATCACCTGCGGCAGTCGCTGATGCGACCGCCCTTTCGGGCCTCTAGGGCGTCCCGCTTCAAGGGCAACCCACTGAAGCGGAAAAGATGCTCTAGATTCAACATCCTGGTGCGTCCCCTGTGCGTTCTTTTGAAAGCACGGCGCTCTGGTGCCCGCTCTCCATGAAACCCGAACGAAGGGAACGGTACGATCGAATACGCGGGAAAATTGCTTTCTGTCTTCATTCTCGCCCCATTTGCGGGAAGCCTCCTTGCAATCTTCTTTCCGCCCGATCAACGCGGTGCGACAGCCTGGTTCGCAGGAACGATCGCGCTCCTGTGTTTCCTCGTCGCCGCCAGCCTCTATCCCTTCGTCACCTCGGGCGGCGTGCTGCGCTACGACATCGCCTGGCTCCCTGAACTCGGCCTCAATTTCACGCTCAGGATGGACGGCTTCGCCTGGCTCTTCACGGTGCTGGTGACAGCGATCGGCGTACTCGTCGTGATTTACGCCCGCTATTACATGGCCGCGGAAGACCCGGTGCCGCGCTTCCTGGCGCTGTTTCTTGCCTTCATGGGCTCGATGCTCGGCGTCGTGCTTTCAGGCAATCTCATCCTGCTTGCGGTCTTCTGGGAACTGACGAGCATCGTTTCGTTCCTCCTGATCGGCTACTGGCACCACAATGCCCATGCCCGCGACGGCGCCCGCATGGCGTTGACCGTGACCGGCACGGGCGGCCTCTGCATGCTCGTCGGCCTCCTGCTGATGGGCCGCATCGTCGGCAGCTACGACCTCGACGTCGTGCTGGCGTCGGGCGATCTGATCCGCAACTCGCCGCTCTATATGCCTGTCCTGATCCTGGTCCTGCTCGGCGCATTGACGAAAAGCGCGCAGTTCCCGTTCCACTTCTGGCTGCCGCACGCGATGTCGGCACCGACGCCGGTCTCCGCCTACCTGCACTCCGCAACCATGGTGAAGGCAGGCGTCTTCCTGCTTGTGCGCCTGTGGCCTGTGATGGCCGGTACCGAGGCCTGGTTCTGGATCGTCGGCCTTGCCGGGCTCTCCACCCTGCTGCTCGGCGCCTATTTCGCCATCTTCCAGCAGGACCTCAAAGGCCTGCTGGCCTATTCCACCATCAGCCATCTCGGCCTGATCACGGTGCTGTTGAGCCTCGGCAGCCCGCTTGCCGCCGTCGCCGCGGTCTTCCACATCGTCAACCACGCCACCTTCAAGGCGTCGCTGTTCATGGCGGCGGGCATCATCGACCACGAGACCGGCACGCGTGACATGCGCAAGCTCGGCGGGCTGATCCGCTACATGCCGGGAACGGCGGTGCTCGCCATGGTCGCGAGCGCTGCCATGGCTGGTGTTCCGCTTCTGAACGGCTTCATTTCGAAGGAAATGTTCTTCGCCGAGGCGATCGAAACGCACCAGGCCAACATCCTCGACACGATGACGCCCTACGTCGCGACGCTCGCCGGCATGTTCGCGGTCACCTATTCGCTGCGCTTCATACACAGCGTCTTCTTCGGCAAGACGCCGGAGGATCTGCCGAAGGTGCCGCACGAGCCGCCGCGCTGGATGCGCGTGCCGATCGAGTTCCTGGTGCTCGCCTGCCTGGTCGTCGGCATCATTCCGGCGGTCACCATCGGTCCGTTCCTGCACACGGCGGTCGTATCGATCCTGGGTGCCAGCACGCCATACTACAGCCTCTCCGTCTGGCATGGCTGGAACCTGCCGCTGATCATGAGCTTCGTGGCACTGGCGGGCGGCGTCGGCCTCTATTTCCTGATGCGCAATTATCTTGCGACCAGCATCGAGGGGCCGCCGATCTTCCGCCTGCTGCACGGCCAGCGCATCTTCGAGCGCGTGCTCGTGACGCTCTCCTGGAAATGGGCACGTTCGCTCGAACAACGGCTCGGCACCCGGCGGCTGCAGCCGCAGATGCGCTTCCTCGTCTTCATCGCCGTCGCCGCCGGTGCGCTGCCGCTGCTTCTAAGCAAATACGAGCTGCCGCCGCTTCTCGTTCGCAGCATCGATCCGGCCTTCGCGCTGCTCTGGGCGGTCGGCATCGCCTGCGCGATCGGCGCGGCGCTGCTGGCAAAATTCCACCGGCTCGCCGCACTCGTGCTGCTTGGCGGCGCCGGTCTCACCACCTGCCTGACCTTCGTCTGGCTTTCGGCGCCGGACCTTGCCGTGACTCAGCTGCTCGTCGAGATCGTCACGACGGTCCTCATCCTGCTCGGTCTTCGCTGGCTGCCGAAGCGTATCGAGGATACGCAGGAATCGGAGCTGCTGTCATTGCGGGTCCGCTTCCGCCGTCTGCGCGACTTCCTGCTGGCGATCGCCGCCGGCGGCGGCGTGGCGCTCATCGCCTATACGATGATGACCCGGCCCATGCCCGAGACGATCGCCAGCTACTTCCTTGAGCGCGCCTACAAGGAGGGCGGCGGCACCAACGTCGTCAACGTCATCCTCGTCGACTTCCGCGGCTTCGACACGCTCGGCGAAATCGCCGTTCTGGCAATCGTCGCGCTCACGGTCTTCGCTCTGCTCCTGCGCTTCCGCCCGCAGGCCGACAGCCTGGAGGCACCGGAACAGCAGCGCGTCCAGAACGCCTTCGACGACGACCACCCGGATCGCAGCAAGGGCGACAGCGTCGCCGAGTACCTGTTCGTGCCTTCTGTGATCATGCGCTGGATGTTCCCGGTCATCGGCATGCTCGCCGCCTATCTGTTCCTGCGCGGCCATGACCTGCCGGGCGGCGGCTTTGCGGCCGGCATCGCCATGTCCATCGGCTTTATCCTGCAATACATGTCCGGCGGCACCCGCTGGGTCGAGGAACGGCTGCGCATCCATCCGCTGCGCTGGATGAGCATCGGTCTGCTGGTCGCCGCGACCACCGGCATCGGCTCCTGGCTCTTCGGTTATCCGTTCCTCACCTCGCACGCGCAATACGTGACGCTGCCGATCGTCGGGAAGTTCCCGCTTGCGAGTGCGCTATTCTTCGATCTCGGCGTCTTCTCGCTGGTGCTGGGCGCAACGGTGCTGATCCTCATCGCCCTTGCCCACCAGTCGATCCGTGCGCCGCGTGCCCATGCCCGCGCCACGCGGAGCGGAAAGGAGGCCCGCTAATGGAGATCATCCTCTCTGTCGCGATCGGCGTGCTGACCGCATCGGGCGTCTACCTGCTGCTGCGTCCGCGGACCTATCAGGTGATCATCGGCCTCTCGCTGCTCTCCTATGCCGTCAACCTCTTCATCTTCGGCATGGGGCGCCTTCGCGTGAACGCGCCGCCGGTGCTGGAACCCGGCGGTGTCGGCGACCTCAGCCGCTTCACCGATCCGGTGCCGCAGGCGCTCGTCCTGACCGCCATCGTCATCGGCTTTGCGATGACCGCGCTCTTTCTCGTCGTGCTGCTCGCCTCGCGCGGCTTCACGGGCACCGACCACGTCGACGGCCGGGAGCAGCGCCATGACTAACTGGGTGCACCACCTGCTGATTCTGCCGATCTTGCTGCCACTGATGGTCGGTGCCGCGATGATCCCGATCGACGAGCGCAACCGCATGGTGAAGGGCGTGATGGGCTTCGTCTCGACGCTCGCGCTTTTCATCCTCTCGATGGTGCTGATGCGCATCGCCTCGATGGACGGCGCCCCCGCCGGCAGCGGCGTCTATCAACTCGGCAACTGGCCGGCGCCCTTCGGCATCGTGCTGGTGCTCGACCGCCTGTCGGCGCTGATGCTGTGCCTGACGAGCGGACTGGCGCTTGCCGCCCAGGCCTATTCGATCGCGCGCTGGCACACGGCCGGCCATCACTTCCATTCGCTGTTCCAGCTGCTGATCGCCGGTCTCAACGGCTCGTTCCTGACCGGCGACCTCTTCAACCTCTTCGTCTTCTTCGAGATGATGCTGGCGGCATCCTACGGCCTGCTGCTGCACGGCTCCGGGCCGCTCCGCGTCAAGGCGGGCCTGCATTACGTTGCTATCAACCTCGCTGCCTCGTCGCTCTTCCTGATCGGCGTCAGCCTGATCTATGGCGCGACCGGCACGCTCAATATGGCCGATCTCTCGATGAAACTGGTGACGCTCTCGCCGGATGACCGCCAGATGGTTGAGGTCGGAGCGGGCGTGCTCGGTGTCGCCTTCCTGGTGAAGGCCGGCATGTGGCCGTTGAGCTTCTGGCTGCCGACAGCCTATTCGGCCGCGACACCGCCGGTCGCCGCCGTCTTCGCGATCCTGACCAAGGTCGGCATTTATGTCATCCTCAGGCTTTCGCTGTTGGTCTTCGGCGCCAGCGCCGGCGCCTCGGCGGGCTTCGGCCAACCGATCCTGCTTCTGGGTGGCCTGCTGACAATCGCCTTCGGCGCGATCGGCGTGCTGGCCTCCCAGGCCATGGGCCGTCTGGCCGCCTATTCGGTGCTGGTTTCTTCCGGCACCCTGCTCGCGGCAATCGGCCTCGGCCATCCGAGCATGATTGCCGGCGCGCTGTTCTATCTCGTCAGTTCGACACTGACGATCTCCGCCTTCTTCCTCTTGATCGAACTGGTCGAGCGTGGCCGCGACGCCGGCGCCGACGTTCTGGCGGTGACGATGGAAGCCTACGGCGATGCCGACGAGGACGAGGAGGAAGAAGTGGTCGGCGCCGCGATCCCCGGCACCATGGCGATCCTCGGCCTCTGCTTCTGCCTTTGCGCCCTGCTGCTTGCCGGCCTGCCGCCGCTTTCCGGCTTCGTCGCCAAATTCGCGATCCTCGGCGGTCTTTTCGGCCTGTCGGGAGCCGAAGCCGCTCCGGCGATTTCCGCAGCCGACTGGACCTATGTCACCCTCTTGATCGTCTCCGGTCTGGCGGCGATGATCGCCATGAACCGTGTCGGCATCCGCACCTTCTGGGCGTCGATTGAAAACACCGTGCCGCGGGTGGTCGTCATCGAGATCACACCCGTCGTCGTGTTGCTCGCCACCTGCATATACCTCAGCGTGCAGGCCGGCCCGACGATGCGCTACATGCAGGCGACGGCGGACTCGCTTCTGAACCCGGCGGGCTATGCAGAACGCGTACTCACCGCACCTCGGGCGGGAGGGCAATAGCCGATGCGCACCTGGTTTCCCTACCCGCTTCTTTCGGCCGGTTTGCTCGCCATCTGGCTGCTGCTCAATCAGTCGGTCGCCCCCGGCACGATCCTCATGGGTTCCGTGCTTGCCACCGGTCTCGGCTGGGTGACGCTCAAGCTCGGCCTCGCCCGTTCGCACCCGCGGCGGGTCCTGCTGATGCTGCGTTTCGGCTTTACCATTGCGCTCGACATCATCCGATCCAACCTGGCCGTCGCTGCCGTCATTCTAAGGGGCCGACGCAGACCGCCGAATTCCGGCTTCCTGACCGTCGATATCGATCTCGATGACGAAAATGCCCTGGCGCTGCTCGCCTGCGTCATGACGGCGACCCCGGGAACGGCCTGGCTCGAATACGACCGCCTGCGCAAATCCCTGCTCTTCCATGTGCTCGACATGGAGAACGAGCGCGTTTGGATCGATACGGTCAAGCGCTACGAGGCCGCCTTGAAGGAGATATTCGGATGATGGAACTCACGATCATCTGGTCGATCCTGATTGCCCAGATCATGCTCGGCCTGGCGATGGCCTTCGCCTTCTACCGCATGGTGAGAGGACCGCGCGCGCAGGATCGCATCCTCGGCCTCGACACGCTCTACATCAACGCCATGCTGATGCTGCTCACCTTCGGCATCCGCACGGCAAACTCGATCTATTTCGAATCGGCGTTGATCGTCGCGCTGATCGGTTTCGTTTCGTCGATCGCCTTCGGCAAGTTCCTGATGCGCGGGGAGATCATCGAATGAGCCATGTCACCGACCTTCCCGTCTGGGCGGCCATTCTGGTCTGCGGGCTCACGGTTCTGGGCGCTGCCATAGCGCTGATCGGCTCGGTCGGCCTGCTGCGGTTTACCAGCTTTTACGAGCGGCTGCATGCGCCGACGCTGGCAACCAGCGGCGGCGTGCTGCTGATCTGCACAGCCTCGATCATCTGCTTCGCCGTGCTGCAGAGCCGCTGGGTGTTCCACGAAATCCTGATCATCGTCTTCGTTCTCGTCACCACACCGATGACGCTGATGCTGCTCGGGCAGGCCGCACTCTATCGCGACCGCGTGGAAGAAAAACACGGCGTGCCGCTCAAGCAGCGTCCGCCGCGCGAAGAACCGGCAGAGTAGGTTTCAGCCTGCGCAACGACAGGGAAAGCCGGCGACAGGGACCTGAAGCGACCCGGCCTATTCGCCGCGGCCCCTGAACCGTCGCTGATAGGCGGGATCGTAGAGCGAACTCTCGCGGAAATCGGAGGCTTCGAGCCCCGGGCCGACGAAGATCAGCGCGGTGCGCTCGATCGGCTCTTCCGCCACCTTGGCGGCGATGTCCCCGAGCGTGCCACGCACCACCCGCTCGTCCGGCCAGGAGGCTTTGACGACGATAGCAACAGGGCAATCGGCGCCATAAAGCGGCGTCAGTTCCTCGACCACCTGCTGGAGCGCGTGGATGGCGAGATGGATCGCCAGCGTCGCGCCGGTGGCGCCGAAGGCGGCGAGCGTCTCACTGTTCGGCATCGGCGAGGCGCGACCGGAGACGCGGGTCAGCACCAAGCTTTGAGCCACCGCCGGAATGGTCAATTCGCGCCCAAGCGCTGCGGCCGCCGCCGCAAAAGATGGCACGCCCGGCGTCATCGTGTAGGCGATGCCGTGCTTCTCCAGCCGGCGGATCTGCTCGGCCACCGCACTCCAGACCGAGAGGTCGCCAGAATGAAGCCGCGCCACGTCGAGACCGTCGGCAGCCGCCTTCAAGTATTCCGCCTCGATTTCGTCCAGCGACATCGGCGCGGTATCGACGATGCGCGCACCCGGCGGGCAATACTGCAGGAGGTCCGGCGAAACGATCGAGCCGGCATAGAGGCAGACCGGGCAACGTCCGATCAGGTCGCGGCCGCGCACCGTGATCAGATCCGCAGCCCCCGGGCCGGCGCCGATGAAATGTACCGTCATATCTAGCTCTCTCTTTGTTTCACGCAGTTGCGGACGCAAAACCGCTTCACGCTCCTGCTGGTTTTGCTCACTTTTCTTCCGCATTTCCGGACGCAAAACCGCTTCGCACTGCTGGTATTGTTCTAGCTCTTCGCCCAGGACCACTGCGTCACCGGCATGGCAGGCCGCCATCCGGTCATCGCGCCAACGGGACCGGCTCGTGCGATATCGATTCGGATCAGCGTGCCACCGAGCCGCACGTGATGATCAAGCAGCACCGCTTCCATATCCGTTGTCACCGCGTTGGCGACCAGACGTCCACCAGGCCCGAGCGCCGCGATCGCGGCCTCCATCACGCCGGCTTCGCTGCCGCCGCCGCCGATGAAGATCGCATCGGGCTGCGGCAGGCCGGCAAGGGCGGCCGGTGCTTCACCTTCGACCACTGTCAACCCCGGCACACCGAACATCGTCGCGTTGCGGCCGATGCGGACCGCACGCTCCGGCGACACTTCGATGGAGATCGCGCGCATGGTCGGGTCGGCCAGCATCCATTCGATACCGATCGAGCCGGAGCCGCCGCCGATATCCCAGAGCAGTTCGCCCTTGCGCGGCGCCAGTGCTGACAGCGTCAAAGCCCTGACCTCGCGCTTGGTGATCTGCCCGTCATGCTCGAACAGCGCGTCGTCGCGGCCGGCCGCAAGCGGCAGGATGCGTGCGCCCTCGTCGGCCGTCACCTCTATGGCGCAGACATTCAAGGGGTGCACGAGGCCGAGCATGAAACGCGAGGCGATCTGCGTCGTCACCCGTTCGCCGGCGCCGCCGAGCGCCTCCAGAACCGTCAGCCGGGACTGACCGAAGCCGCTGGCGACCAGCAGCTCGGCCAGGTCCCGCGGGCCGGCCCCGTCCGATGTCAGCGTCAGCACGCGCGCGCCCGGATGCAGGTGCGGCCGCACCAGATCGAGCGGACGTCCATGCACTGAGACGAGCGTCGCATCCTGCAAGGCCCAGCCTAGCCGTGAGGCGGCAAGGCTGATCGAGGACGGTGCGGGGAGCGTGCGGATCTCGGCAGACGCGACACGGCGCGCCAGCGTCACGCCGACGCCGAAGAAGAATGGGTCGCCCGAGGCAAGCACCACGACAGGTGTGCTACGGCGACGGACGATTTCCACCACCGAGCGCTCGAGCGGGCTCTGCCAATGATGAGCCTCGCCTGTAATAAGGGAAGCGGCGAGCTCCAGGTGGCGATGACCGCCATAGACGACGGGTGCCTCGGCGATCAACCGCTTGGCCTCGTCGCCGAGACCCGCTACACCATCTTCACCGATACCGATGACGGTCAGCCAGGGGGAGACGATGGCGGGTTCGCTGTTCGACACGTCAGCCATGGAAAAACCTCGCATTCTGATATTGGGCGGCACCACCGAGGCGCGCGAACTGGCGAGCCGATTGGCCGAAGACGCCCACTATGACACCACCATCTCGCTTGCCGGTCGTACCGCCGACCCGCGGCCGCAGCCGGTCAAGACCCGCATCGGCGGTTTCGGCGGCGCCGATGGGCTGGCGCACTTCCTGCGCGACGAAAACATCGCCCTGCTGGTCGACGCCACGCATCCCTTTGCCGCGCGCATATCGCACAATGCCGCGGAAGCGGCGCAACGAACCGGAATTCCGCTGCTTGCCCTTCGCCGACCGGAATGGCTGCCCCTGCCCGGCGATCGCTGGACCACCGTCGACAGCGTTGTCGAAGCGGTGAGCGCGCTTGGCGATCGCCGCCGGCGCGTCTTCCTCGCCATCGGCCGGCAGGAGGCGTTCCACTTCGAGGTCGCACCGCAGCACAGCTACGTTATCCGCAGCGTCGATCCGGTCACTCCGCCGCTTAACCTGCCCGACCAGGAGGCGGTCCTGGCGACCGGCCCCTTCAAGGAAGCCGATGAAGCCGCGCTGCTTGAGACCCGGAAGATCGACGTGATCGTCGCCAAGAACAGCGGCGGCAGCGCCACCTATGGCAAGATTGCCGCGGCGCGCCGGCTGGGCATCGAGGTGATCATGGTCGAGCGGCGCAAACCGACGGACGTGCCCGCCGTTAGCAGTTGCGGCGAGGCACTCGACCGCATCGCTCACTGGCTCGCCCCCGCATAGAAGCGCGGCGTGTAGACGAGATCGGGCTGCCCATCCCGCTCGACGATGCGGGTTTCCGGAGAGCCGATGATGACGCAGGTCGCCATGTCGGCGCGATTGGCATCGGCTTCGCTAAGCGGCATCACCGCGATCCGCTCGTCCGGCCGTCCGGCCGCGCGGCCGAAGATGACCGGCACCGTTGCCGGCAGCACACCGCGCAGGATCTCGAAGGCTTCGCCGAGCTGCCACGGTCGCGCCTTGCTGATCGGATTGTAGAGCGCAATGACGAGCCCCGCTTCCGCCGCCAGCCTGAGCCGCCGGGTGATGACCTCCCATGGCTTCAGGTTGTCGGAGAGAGACATCGCGCAGAAATCATGACCGAGCGGCGCGCCGATACGGGCGGCAACGGCGAGCATGGCCGTCACGCCGGGCGTGATCACCAGTTCGACCGATTTCCATTCCTTGGGCCCCTTGTCGATCGCCTCGCAGACGGCGGCCGCCATCGCAAAGACGCCGGGATCGCCGCCGGAGACCATGCAGACCTTGGCGCCGGCAGCAGCCCGTGTCAGCGCCACCTGTGCCCGGTCGAGCTCCTCGCGATTGTCGGAGGCGACGCGCAGCTGGTCGGGACGCAGGTTCAGCCGATCGAGATAGGGAAAATAGCCGTAAAACTCTTCCGCCGCCGCAACGGCTTCCACCGTCTCCGGCGTCATCTGCTTCGGGCTGCCCGGGCCGGTGCCGACCACATAGAGTGTACCGGTCATGGCCTGTCCTTCCAGCCGGGCACGAGCACCAGCGAGAAATAGGGCGCCTCGTCGTCGGCCTTCTCGGCAAGCGCCGTCATCGCCGCGTTCTTCATCGTGCCGCGCTCGACATAGACGGCCTGGTCGAGACGGCCGGAAGCGGCAAGCGCCCGGCGGATCTTCGGCAGATTGCGCCCGACCTTCATGATGACGGCCGCTTCGGTATCCCCAAGCCGCCGGCCGAGTTCGGCCTCGGCCATGGTGCCCGGAAGCACCGAAAGCACGTCGTCGCCCTGCACCAGCGGCAGGCCGGCAAGCGACCAGCAGCCGGACATGGCGGTAATGCCGGGGATCACCTCAACCGGGAAGCGGTTGGCGAGCCGCACATGCAGGTGCATGTAGGAGCCATAGAACAGCGGATCGCCTTCGCTGAGGACCGCGACCGTGCGCCCGGCAAGAAGATGCGTCGCCACGGCTTCGGCGGATGCATTGTAGAAATCGGTGATCTGGCTCTTGTAGGCGCCGTCGTCCTTGTCGATTTCGGTCGTCACCGGATAGTAGAGCGGCAGCTCCAGGAGATCGGGCTTCAGCAGACCTTCGACCACGGCGCGGCCGTTGCCGCTGCGCCCGGCCTTGGCGAAATAGGCAAGCACATCGGCCTCGCCCAGTGCCTTCACCGCCTTGACCGTCAAGAGCTCCGGATCGCCGGGGCCGGTTCCAACGCCGATCAGGCGCCCCACGCCGGCGCCGCTCACAGGCCCGGCCTCGCGAGCGAATTCAGCGCCGCAGCGGTCATGGCGCTGCCGCCGAGGCGACCGCGCACGATGGCGAAGGGAACGCCGTAGGAATTCTCGGCGAGCGCATCCTTCGATTCCGCCGCGCCGACGAAACCGACGGGCATGCCGAGGATTGCCGCCGGCTTCGGCGCTCCGTCCCGCAGCATTTCGAGCAGGAAAAACAGGGCCGTCGGCGCGTTGCCGATCGCCACGACCGAACCGGCCAGACGCTCGCTCCAGAGTTTGAGCGCCGCGGCAGAGCGGGTGTTTCCGATCTCGGCGGCAATCTCAGGCGTGCGCGGATCGCGCAGCGTGCAGATCACCTCGTTGCCGGCCGGCAGCCGTGCGCGGGTAACACCGTGAGCGACCATCTCGGCATCGCAGAGGATCGGTGCGCCGGCCTTGAGCGCCGCGCGGGCCGAGGTCACGAAATCGGGAGAGAAGACGAACTGCTTGGTCGCTTCGACCGAGCCGCAGGCATGCACCATGCGCACCGCCAGATCCGCTTCCTCCTCAGAGAAACCGGAAAGGTCGGCCTCGGCGCGGATGATGGCGAAGGAACGCTCGTAGATGGCGTTGCCATCGCGGATGTAATCATACTCAGGCATGTCTATTCCTGTTCGAACGCTGCCGAGACGCGCGCAGCTCCGAGCCGTGTAAGACAGGACTGCGCCGATTCGCCAGCGTCTTTGTTTTGCCGCACCAGCCGGCCGAGCCGGGCGAGCGCGGATTTCACTCCATTCTCATCGGTGTAGGCGCTTGGCAAGCCGTTCGCAGCCCCATTTACGACAAGCCCGTATCCTGATGGCGCACCGGCCAGCGTCAGCTCCGACCGCCTCGGTCGGGCACAGCCCTTGGCGCAGCCGGACAGATGGACGGTAAGCGAGCCGTCGAGCAGCTCGGGCGCCATCTCGACAAGGCTTTGTGCCATGCCCTTGGTCTCCATCCAGGCGGAGGCACAGCCCTTGCTGCCGGCGCAGGTGGCGATCGCGTTGCGCGGGTCGTCTTCGACGATGCGAAAACCATGCGCCGCTGCCAGGCTCTGGGCGACAGCCGCGGTCTCGTGGCTGAGGCCAAGCACGAAGAAGGCGTGCCCCGGCGCAAGCCGGATCGCAGTGGCGCCAAGCTCCTGGACCTGATGGAGGAAGGCCGCCAGCGCGGAGGCTTCCACCTGGGCAAAGGCAAGGCCGAGACCAAGAACGACCCCGGCGTCACCGAGGTCATGACTGCCGGGAATCGAGGCCGAACTCAGAACTGCCGGACATTCGGACAATGCCTCGCACCGACAAAGGGCGCGGATTTCTGCCGGGTCCAGATCGCGCCCGCGCGCCGTCGTGCCGAGGCTCGCCAGTTTTTCGAGAATGGTGATCAAGGCCGGCACGACCGCGTTGCCGACAAACGTCCCGATGATCGATCCCTTCGCTGCCGTCCCGCCCAGCGACAGCAGCCATCCAGAGCCGTCGGGCGTCGAAAGCGCCCGAAGGCGAATGTCGGCAACCACAGCATTAAGACCAAAGCGTCCGCCACCGTCGATGACGACCGACAGTTTGGGCGCAAGCCTCAGCATCGGCCGGCGCGCCTGCAAGGCTTCCCGAAGCCCTGCCGCGATCGATCGGGGATCGGCGATCTCTGTCGGATCGATACCGGCCAATGGCGGCACCTCAATCGCAAGGCCCTCGGCGATCATGATCTCGGCATCCCCGATCGCCTGCGCCAGCGCCGGCACCGTCGCCTCGCTCAGGCCGCGCAACTGCAGGTTTCCGCGCGCGGTGATCTCGATGATGCCGTTGCCGAAGGTCTCGGCGGCGGCCGCAAGCGCGATGACCTTGGGAATGGTCAGGCTGCCGTCATCGGGCCTGAGCCGCACGAGCAGCCCGTCGCCGGTCTGCATCGGTGCGGCGAGCGACGGACAGGCGCCGCGCCGCATCGAGGCGCTGGCACCGGGTTCTCCAGTCGATGGAAGGGCACAGGTGCTCATCAAATCCGTCATCGCTCGAGGTTCTCCTCCCTGAAGAAGCCCCTTAAGACGCTATAACACAGCCGCAAACCTTGAGTGAGATCAATCACGGCGCGGTCTGTCCGGCGTCCTCACTCCTCGAAGTCGGCGCCCTTGCGTAACAGGTAGATGTCCATGATCCAGCCCATTCTCTCGCGCGCTGCCGCCCGCGTTTCGAGGATCCGGTCCCTCACCTCGGCAAGGCGACCGGATATGACGATCTCATCCGGCGTACCAAGATAGGCGCCCCAGAAGATTTCCGCGTCGGGATCGTCGATCCGCTGAAACGCCTGCTCCCCGTCGAGCATCACGACGGAAGTCTGGCTCTTTTCCGGAAAGCTCTCGTGCAACCGGCGCCCGGTGGTGATCTCCACCGGCTTGCCGACGAGGTTCAGCGGAATGCGGTGGCTGGCGCAGAGCGCCTGCAGGCTGGTGATCCCCGGAACGACGTCATAGTCGAAGGCAACCTGCCCGCGCGCCTTGACCCGCTCGACGATGCGGATGGTGCTGTCATAGAGCATCGGATCGCCCCAGACGAGAAACGCGCCGGTTCCATCCTCGCCCAATTCCTTCGCCAGCAACCCCTCGTAGATCGCGGCAATCTGGGCGTGCCAGTCGTCGACGCTGCCGTCGTAGCTGACGCCCTCGGTGCGGCGCACCGGCACAGCGAATTCGACCGTGCGGCTGTCGCCGCGCGTCACGTAGCGGGCGCAGATGTCGCGGCGCACTTCGGCCAGCTCGGTCTTCTTCGCCCCCTTGGTCGGGATGAACAGCACGTCGGCGCGGTTCAGCGCATTGATCGCCTGTACCGTCATATGCTCCGAATTGCCCGAACCGATGCCGATGATCAGAATTTTGCGCATGTCCTCGCCTCCGCCTGCCTTCTCTCGGCGTGTTTGGCGGATCGCCGTCTCCGGCGCAAGACCTCACCGCGACAGCGGAAACGTCAACGCCGACCTCAGTTCATTTCGGCGACAGCCGGATCTTCGGGCAGCCGCCAGTCGATCGGATCAAAACCCTTGGATTCCAGGAAGGCATTGGCCTGGGAGAAATGCCGGCAGCCGAGAAAACCGGAATGGGCCGACAAGGGCGAAGGATGCGGCGCGCGCAGCACCAGATGGCGCGACCGGTCGACGAAGGCCGCCTTCTTCTGCGCGTAGGAACCCCAGAGCATGAAGACGACGGGATGATCCGCCTCGTTGACCGCGCGGATGATTGCGTCCGTGAACTTCTCCCAACCGCGCCCCTGGTGTGACGCCGCATTGCCGCGCTCCACCGTCAGCACGCTGTTTAAGAGCAGCACACCTTGCTTCGCCCAGCTTTCGAGGAAGCCGTGTCGCGCCGGCGGAATGCCGAGATCTGTATTCAGTTCCTTATAGATGTTGACGAGCGAGGGCGGTGTTCGGATACCGGGGCGCACGCTGAAGCAGAGCCCGTGCGCCTGGCCGTCGCCGTGATAGGGGTCCTGGCCGAGGATGACGACGCGCACTTTGTCGAGCGGCGTCAGGTCGAGCGCGCGGAAGTATTCAGGTCCCCGCGGAAAAATCTGTCTGCCTTCGTTCCTTTGGGCGAGCAGGAACTGCTTGAGCTCGGCCATATAGGCGCTGGAAAATTCCGGCGCCAGCGCTGCCTTCCAGCTCTCTTCGAGCTTCACCGCCGTTTCCATCGCACCTCCGGTCCATCAATTGGCTTTGAGGCCAGCAATTTAGGCCGCCCGACCGCCATCGCAAGCCCCATCGCGGATGTTGCACGGCTTTTGCCTGGAGCGGATGGGCGCGCCGGACGCCGCGCTAGCCGTCTACAAGAGCATTGTATTTCAATGGATACAACGCTAATCAGGAAGCGATATCGTTGTATCCTAAGAGATATCACGCTTCGTTGGAGGAAATCGATGATCAAGAGAAGAGACTGGCTGAAGGGCCTGGTGTTGACACTCTGCCTCGCCTGGGCCGGTACCACCGTCATGCCGGCATCGGCGCAGGCCGAAGAGAAGGTAACGGTCTTTGCGGCCGCTAGCCTCAAGAACGCGCTCGATGCGATCAATGCCGAGTGGCAGAAGGAAAGCGGCAAGGAAACGACCGTTTCCTACGCGGCAAGCTCGGCACTCGCCAAGCAGATCGAACAGGCCGCCCCAGCCGATGTCTTCATCTCTGCCGATCTTGCCTGGATGGACTATCTCACGGACAAGAAGTTGATCAAGGACGACACCCGCTCCAACCTGCTCGGCAACCGCATCGTACTCGTTTCCGGCAAGGCCGACGCAGCAGCCGTCGATATCAAGCAGGGCTTCGACCTGGCAGCCATGCTCGGCGACGGTCGCCTCGCCATGGGTGCCGTCGATTCCGTTCCGGCCGGCAAATACGGCAAGGCGGCGCTCGAAAAGCTCGGCGCCTGGAAGGCCGTAGAGCCCAAGGTCGCCGGCGCCGAAAGCGTGCGCGCGGCACTCCTCCTCGTCTCGCGCGGCGAAGCACCCTATGGCATCGTCTACCAGACCGACGCGGCCGCCGACCCGGGCGTGAAGGTCGTCGGTACCTTCCCGGAAGACAGCCATCCGCCGATCATCTATCCGATTGCGATTACCGCCGAGAGCAAGAGCCCGGATGCCGCCGCCTATGTCGACTTCGTCAAGTCGGCGAAGGCAGCCGCCCTCTTCGAAAAGCAGGGCTTCACCGTCCTTAAGTAATCGGCCTGAAAAGGCGGTGGATCTCGGCTGTCCAGAGGCAGGCGAAGCATCTATCGTCACGTGTCGCCCGCGCCCAAACGCGGGCGACGCGATCATTTGTCAGAGGCGGGGGGCGGACGCAGGCGGACAGCCACATCCCACCGGCCTCGTATCGGGGAGCGACATCTGTTGGACTGGCTTGCAGTAAGCGATGCGGAATGGACGGCGATCCTTTTGAGCCTGCGCGTCGCAACCGTCGCGATGATCTGCAGCCTGCCCTTCGCGCTCGCCATCGCCATGCTGCTCGCGCGCGGCCGTTTCTGGGGCAAGACGCTGCTGAATGGTCTCGTTCACCTGCCGCTGATCCTGCCGCCGGTCGTTACCGGCTTCCTGCTGCTCCTGCTCTTCGGGCGCCGCGGACCGCTCGGCGCCTTCTTTGCCGACTACTTCGGTTTGGTCTTCTCCTTCCGCTGGACGGGCGCGGCGCTCGCCAGCGCGGTCATGGCCTTTCCGCTGATGGTGCGCAGCATCCGCCTGTCGATCGAAGCAATCGACCGCAAGCTCGAGGACGCAGCGACCACGCTCGGCGCCAGCCCGCCCTGGGTCTTTGCCACCGTCACCCTGCCGCTGATCATCCCCGGCATCATCGCCGGCATGATCATCGCCTTTGCCAAGGCGATGGGCGAGTTCGGCGCGACGATCACCTTCGTCTCCAACATTCCCGGCGAGACACAGACGCTGTCGTCTGCGATCTACACCTTCACCCAGGTGCCGGGTGGCGACGCCGGTGCCATGCGACTGACGATCATTTCAATCGTCATTTCCATGGCCGCGCTCATCTTCTCCGAACTGCTGGCGACATTCGCCGCCCGTCGGGTGGCGGCCCAATGAGCCTCACCGTCGAAGCCCGCCACCAGTTCGGCAGTTTCTCGCTCGATGCCGCCTTCACCTCGGACGGCGGCGTTACCGCGCTGTTCGGTCGCTCCGGCTCCGGCAAGACCTCGCTGATCAATATCATCGCCGGGTTGTTGAAGCCGCAAAGCGGTCGCGTTGTGCTCGATGGCGACGTCATCGCCGACAGCGAGCGCCGGATTTTTACCCCGGTGCATCGCCGCCGCTTCGGCTATGTCTTCCAGGAAGCACGCCTCTTTCCGCATTTGAGCGTGCGCCGCAATCTTTCCTATGGCCGCTGGTTCGCCGGCAAGAGCGGCTCCGGTGGCGACTTTGCGCGCATTGTCGAGATGCTCGGGATCGGCCATCTGCTGGAACGCAACCCTTCAGCCCTGTCCGGTGGCGAACGGCAGCGCGTCGCGATCGGCCGTGCGTTGCTCACCGCACCGCGCCTGCTCCTGATGGATGAGCCGCTCGCCGCACTCGACGAGGCCCGCAAGGCCGAGATTCTGCCCTATCTCGAACGGCTGCGTGACGATGCCGGCGTCCCGATCGTCTATGTCAGCCATTCCGTCGGCGAAGTCGCCCGGCTGGCGCGCCGCGTCGTCGTCCTCGAAAACGGCCGGGTCACCGCATCGGGCGCGGCCGCCGAGGTCTTGAGCGCGCCGGCCGCCATGCTCGCCACCGGCAGGCGCGAGGCCGGCGTCCTGCTGGAAGGCGTGGTCGAGGGAACCGATCCGTCCCACGAACTGACGACGGTCCGGGTCGGACGGGAACGGCTGCGCATTGCGGGTGTCAGCGCGGCACCCGGCAGCAGGCTTCGCCTGCACGTCGCCGCGCGCGACGTCATGCTGGCGACATCAAGACCTGTGGAGATCAGCGCGCTCAACGTGCTGGAAGGGCGCATCCTTGCGATCACGACGGAGGAAGACGGCAGCGTCGATGTCAGGGTGACTTGCGGCGATGCGACGATTGCCGCCCGCATCACCCGCTTTTCACGCGACGCGCTTGCGCTTGTTCCCGGCAAGACGGTCTACGCCATCATAAAATCGGTGGCGATCGATCACTGAGCTTTGCCCGGAACGACCTCGCCAGCGCCTGCTGGCGGATCGCTGCCGCGAACGGATTCGAGCCAGGCAAGATCCTCGGCGATCGCGGCTTGCGTTTTTTCCTCCATCTCGCGGTAGCGCCGGATCAACGTTTCGCCGAAAGGTGTCACCTGCGCCCCGCCACCCTGTTTGCCGCCGCGCTGCGACTCGACCGAAGGCTCGGAGAACATCCGGTTCAAAGCATCGACCAGCAGCCAGGCGCGCCGATAGGACATGTCCATCGCCCGGCCGGCCGCAGAGATCGACCCGGTCTCGCGGATCAACTCCAACAGCATGATCTTGCCGCGGCCGAGCCGGGCGGCGGGCGGAAAATCGATGCGCAGGACGGGGCGAAGATCGGGGCGGCTCTCACTCATGCGGGCGAGCATAGAAGCTCCCCGGGCAAACCGGAAGTCCGCCCGATGGCGAGGCGGACCAGCTTTCCCAAACAAAGTGAGCCGGCAAACCCAAGCTTTCGAGCAATGGCCAGATAGCAGGTCTTGATCTCGCGGCGGCGGCATGCACCGATGACCGCGACACGTCCTGCCCGAAAGTCCCCCCATGCCCGGTCCCACGCTTGATCCCATCGCCACCGATACCGCCCTGCCCGCCAAGGCCGACGTCGTGATCGTCGGTGGCGGTATCATCGGCGTCAGCACGGCCCTCTTCCTCGCCGAACGCGGCATCGATGTCGTGCTTTGCGAAAAAGGCATGCCGGGAGCGGAGCAGTCGAGCCGCAACTGGGGCTGGGTGCGCGTCATGGGCCGCGACGAGCGCGAGATCCCGCTGGCGATCGAGGCGTTGAAGATCTGGGATACACTCGACACCCGTGTCGGCGGCGAGACCGGCTTTCGCCGCAGCGGCATTCTCTACATCTCCGAGAATGAACGTGATGCCGCCAACCGCGATGCCTGGCTCGCGATGGCCAAACCCTATGGCGTCGACAGTCGGCAGCTTGGCGCTGATGCGACCGCGGCGGCGATGCCGAGCGCCGCCCTTCGCTATGAAGGTGCGCTCTTCACCCCAAGCGACGGCCGGGCAGAACCGCAAAAGGCCGTGCCTGCGATCGTTGCCGGCGCCCGCCGCGCCGGAGCGCGCATCTTGACCGGCTGCGCCGTGCGTGGCGTCGAGCGGGCGGCCGGGCGGATCTCCGCGGTTGTGACCGAGAAGGGTCGCATCGAAACTTCGACGGTCGTCGTCGCCGGCGGTGCCTGGTCGCGACTGTTCCTCAAGAGCCTTGGCATCCGCCTGCCGCAACTGAAAGTGCGCAACACGGTCGTGAGAACCGGCCCGGCTTCCGGGGGACCGGAAGGCGCCGGCGCAACCGCAACTTACGCCTACCGCAAGCGGCTCGACGGCGGCTACACGATTGCCGACGGCGCGGCCAATCTGCACGCGATCGTGCCCGACAGCTTCGCGTTCTTCCGCGATTTCCAGCCGGCGCGAAAGGCGGAAGGCGAGGCCGTGCAGGTCGGCCTCAGCGCCCAGAGCTGGAACGAGCTGTTCCAAATCGGCGCCGTCCCGCTCGATCGCCCGGGCGCCTTCGAGCGCCACCGCGTGCTTGATCCCAACCCGGATTCCCGCCGCGCACTTCATGCTCTCGACGCCGCCGCAAAAGCCTTCCCGTTTCTGCGTGAGGCCAAGGTGCAGCAGATCTGGGCCGGCCTGATCGACGTGACGCCGGATGCCGTTCCGGTGATTTCAGCGGCAGAAGGCGTTCCGGGACTGATCATCGCGACCGGATTTTCGGGCCACGGTTTCGGCATCGGACCGGGCGCCGGGCACCTCGTTGCGGATCTCGTGACCGGAGATAAACCGGTCGTCGACCCCACCCCATTCCGGCTCTCGCGCTTCCTCGACGGGACACCGATTACGATCGCCCCGCCGGTTTGATCGCCGTACGGCGAAACGCCCGCGAAAGAAAATTACAAGCAGCGACCGGCAAGGCCATGCGCAACACAACGCGTGAGCGCACTCCCGGCAGGATTCTATCTTTCTTCGTCTGCCCCTGCCCCGCAACACGGAAAGACCTTCATAAGCCCCGGAACTCGTGGCAGTCTGTGAGTATTCCCGTCGGGAGAGCGGGGCTTAGGAGGAGTGTACGCAGACCTCAGGCAGAGGAGCCGTGTGAGGTCGGAACGTACGTCTTCGCATATGTCAGTCCGATCGTTTTCCCGATTTAGAGCATTTCCAGCAAAACTGCGTAGCGGTTTTGCGTCCGGAAATGCGTGAAAACAGAGATGAAGAGCGGTTCAATTGGAACCGATCTTTGATTTGGTGCGCTGCGCACTCCGGAGGAGGCCGGAAACTGCATGAGCGATCTCGATCGACTTAGCCTGCATGTCCCCGAACCCGCCGTTCGGCCCGGTGGCCAGCCGGATTTCTCCAACGTCAAGATCCCGAAGGCCGGCTCCGTTCCGCGCCCGGAGGTGGACGTCGCGCCGGAAGAGATGCGCGATCTCGCCTATTCGATCATTCGCGTCTTGAACCGTGACGGCGAAGCGGTCGGCCCCTGGGCCGGTCTGCTGTCCGACGACGAGCTTCTGGCTGGTCTCAAGCACATGATGACGCTGCGCGCCTTCGACGCGCGCATGGTGATGGCGCAGCGTCAGGGCAAGACCTCGTTCTACATGCAGCACCTGGGCGAAGAGGCCGTTAGCTGCGCCTTCCGCAAGGCGTTGGTGAAGGGTGACATGAACTTCCCGACCTATCGCCAGGCCGGTCTTCTGATCGCCGACGGCTATCCCATGGTCGAGATGATGAACCAGATCTTCTCGAACGAGAGCGATCCCTTGCGCGGCCGGCAGCTGCCGATCATGTATTCCTCCAAGGAGCATGGCTTCTTCACCATCTCCGGCAACCTCGCAACCCAATATGTGCAGGCTGTCGGCTGGGCGATGGCGTCGGCGATCAAGCGCGACACCAAGATCGCCGCGGCCTGGATCGGTGACGGCTCGACGGCGGAATCGGACTTCCACTCGGCGCTGGTCTTTGCCTCCACCTACAAGGCGCCTGTCATCCTCAACATCGTCAACAATCAGTGGGCGATCTCCACATTCCAGGGCATCGCGCGCGGCGGCTCCGGCACCTTTGCCGCCCGCGGCCTCGGCTTCGGCATTCCGGCGCTGCGCGTCGACGGCAACGACTATCTCGCCGTTTACGCCGTCGCCAAATGGGCGGCCGAGCGCGCAAGGCGCAATCTCGGGCCGACGCTGATCGAATACGTCACCTATCGCGTCGGCGCGCATTCGACCTCCGACGACCCGAGCGCCTACCGACCGAAGACGGAATCGGAGGCCTGGCCGCTCGGCGATCCCGTCCTCCGGCTGAAAAAGCACCTGATCCTGCGCGGCGCCTGGTCCGAAGAGCGCCACACCCAGGCGGAAGCCGAAATCGTCGATGCGGTAATCCAGGCACAGAAACAGGCCGAAGGCCACGGCACCTTGCATGCCGGCGGCAAGCCGTCGGTGCGCGACATCTTCGAGGGCGTCTATGCCGAGATGCCGCCGCACATTCGCCGCCAGCGGCAGAAGGCAGGATACTGACATGGCCAGAATGACAATGATCGAAGCCGTGCGCAGCGCCATGGACGTCTCCATGGAGCGCGACGACAATGTCGTCGTCTTCGGCGAGGACGTCGGCTATTTCGGCGGCGTCTTCCGCTGCACGCAAGGGCTCCAGGCGAAGTACGGCAAGACCCGCTGTTTCGACGCGCCGATCAGCGAAAGCGGCATCGTCGGCACGGCGATCGGCATGGCGGCCTATGGGCTGAAGCCCTGCGTCGAGATCCAGTTCGCCGACTACATGTACCCGGCCTACGACCAGATCACCCAGGAAGCGGCCCGCATCCGCTACCGCTCCAACGGCGATTTCACCTGCCCGATCGTGCTGCGCATGCCGACCGGCGGCGGCATCTTCGGCGGCCAGACCCACAGCCAGAGCCCGGAAGCGCTCTTCACCCATGTCTGCGGCCTCAAGGTCGTGGTGCCCTCCAATCCCTATGACGCCAAGGGCCTGCTGATCGCTTCGATCGAAGATCCCGATCCGGTGATGTTCCTGGAGCCGAAGCGGCTCTATAACGGCCCCTTCGACGGCCATCACGACCGACCCGTCATTCCCTGGTCGAAACACGATCTCGGCGAGGTACCCGAAGGCCACTACACCATCCCGATCGGCAAGGCGGAGATCCGCCGTCAGGGCTCCGCCGTCACCGTCGTCGCCTATGGCACCATGGTGCACGTGGCGCTTGCAGCGGCCGAGGAAACCGGCATCGACGCCGAGGTGATCGACCTGCGCAGCTTGCTGCCACTCGATCTCGATACGATCGTGAAGTCGGTGGAAAAGACCGGTCGCTGCGTCGTTGTGCATGAGGCCACGCTCACGTCAGGCTTCGGCGGCGAAGTGGCCTCGCTCGTCCAGGAGCATTGCTTCTACCATCTCGAAGCGCCCGTCGTGCGCGTTGCCGGCTGGGACACGCCCTACCCACACGCCCAGGAATGGGACTATTTCCCCGGCCCCGCGCGCGTCGGACGCGCGCTCGTCGAAGTGATGGAGGCCTGACATGGGCGAATTCGTAATCAAGATGCCCGATGTCGGCGAAGGCGTGGCTGAGGCCGAACTCGTGGAATGGCACGTGAAGCCTGGCGATCCCGTTCGCGAGGACATGGTGCTCGCCGCCGTCATGACCGACAAGGCGACCGTCGAAATCCCCTCGCCCGTCACCGGAACCGTGCTCTGGCTCGGTGCCGAAGTGGGTGACACCGTCGCGGTGAAGGCGCCGCTGGTGCGCATCGAGATCGCCGGCGAAGGGGAAGCGGCGGCACCGGCTGTTGACGACAAGCTGACAGCAAAGGCGGAAGAGAAACCCGCCGTAAAGGCCGAGGCGCCCGCCCCTGTCGCCAAGCCTACGCAACCCGTCAAAGTCGAGGCGAAGGCACCGATCGCGAATGGCCACGTGACCGGCGAGCGGCTGGAAAAAGCACTGGCCTCGCCGGCCGTGCGCCTGCGCGCCAAGGAAAGCGGCGTCGACCTGCGCCAGGTGGCCGGCACCGGTCCGGCCGGCCGCATCACTCATGATGATCTCGACCAGTTCATCGCCCGCGGCGCCCAGCCGGCGCCGGCGCCCGCCGGCCTGCAGCGCAAGACCGCGGTCGACGAGATCAAGATGACCGGCCTTCGCCGCCGCATCGCCGAGAAGATGTCGCTTTCGACCTCGCGCATTCCCCACATCACCTATGTGGAAGAAGTGGATATGACAGCGCTCGAGGACCTGCGGACGACGATGAACCGCGACCGCAAGCCGGACCAGCCGAAGCTGACGATCCTGCCCTATCTGATGCGCGCGCTGGTCCGCACCATTGCCGATCAGCCCGCCGTCAACGCGATCTTCGACGACGGTCCCGGCATCATCCACCGCCATCACGCCGTCCACATCGGCATCGCCACCCAGACACCCGCCGGCCTCACCGTCCCGGTCGTGCGCCATGCCGAGGCACGCGGCATCTGGGACTGCGCCACCGAACTCAACCGCCTGGCGGAAGCGGCCCGCACCGGCACGGCCACCCGCGACGAGTTGACCGGGTCGACGATCACCATCTCGTCGCTCGGCGCGCTCGGCGGCATCGTCACCACCCCGGTCATCAACCATCCGGAAGTGGCGATCGTCGGCGTCAACAAGCTTGCGATCCGGCCCGTCTGGGACGGCACGCAGTTCGTGCCGCGCAAGATCATGAACCTGTCCTCGAGCTTCGATCACCGCGTCATCGACGGCTGGGATGCGGCCGTCTTCGTGCAGCGGCTGAAGACCCTGCTCGAAACGCCGGCGCTTATATTCGTGGAGGCCTGAGGCGATCATGAAGGAAATTTCCTGCAAGCTGCTCGTGATCGGCGCCGGCCCCGGCGGCTACATCGCAGCCATCCGCGCCGGCCAGCTCGGCATCGACACGGTCATCGTCGAAAAGGCCAAGGCCGGCGGCACCTGCCTCAATGTCGGTTGCATTCCCTCCAAGGCCCTGATCCACGCGGCCGAAGAGTTTCACAAGCTGCGCGCGGCCGCCTCCGGCCGCAACCCGCTCGGCCTCTCTCTGGCCAATCCGTCGATCGACCTCGCCCATACCGTCGCCTGGAAGGACGGCATCGTCGGCCGGCTGAACGGCGGCGTCACCGGGCTTCTGAAAAAGGCCGGCGTCAAGGCCGTGATCGGCGCCGCCCGCTTCGTCGATGGCAAGACCGTCGATGTCGAGACCGAAATCGGGCTGCAGCGCATCCGCGCCGAAGCGATCGTCATTGCCACGGGCTCGGCGCCGGTCGAACTGCCGGACCTGCCCTTCGGCGGGCCGATCATTTCCTCGACGGAAGCCTTGTCGCTGAAGAGCGTGCCGAAGAGCCTCGCCGTCATCGGCGGCGGCTATATCGGTCTGGAACTGGGCACCGCCTTCGCCAAGCTCGGCAGCCATGTCACCATCGTCGAGGCGCTGACGCGCATCCTGCCGCAGTACGACGCGGATCTGACGAAGCCGATCGCCAAGCGCCTCGGCGAGCTCGGCATCGAAGTCTTCACCCAGACGGTTGCCAAGAGCTACTCCGCCGAGACCGGCAGCCTGCATGCCGAGCACAACGGTCGCGCCATCGATGTCGCCGCCGAAAAGGTGCTCGTCACCGTCGGCCGCAAGCCGGTGACCGAAGGCTTCGGCCTGGAGGAGATCGACCTCGACCGTACCGGCCGCTTCATCCGCATCGACGACCAGTGCCGGACGTCCATGCGCGGCATCTACGCGATCGGCGACGTCACCGGCGAGCCGATGCTGGCGCACCGCGCCATGGCGCAAGGCGAAATGGTGGCGGAGATCGTCGCCGGCCACAAGCGCAGTTGGGACAAGCGCTGCATCCCCGCCGTCTGCTTCACCGATCCCGAGATCGTCACATCAGGGCTCTCACCCGACGAGGCGCGCGCGAGCGGCATCGAGATCAAGATCGGCCAGTTCCCCTTCCAGGCGAACGGCCGGGCGATGACGACGCTTGCGGAAGACGGTTTTGTCCGCATCGTTGCCCGCGCCGACAACCACCTGGTGCTCGGCATCCAGGCCGTCGGCCACGGCGTCTCGGAACTCTCGGCAAGCTTCAGCCTGGCGATTGAGATGGGCGCGCGGCTCGAAGACATCGCCGGCACGATCCATGCCCACCCGACACAATCGGAGGCCTTCCAGGAGTCCGCGCTGAAGGCACTGGGGCACGCGCTGCATATCTGACGGTGGCCACCCACTAGCGCCAACCATTGCCGTATGGGAGAAAGACATGAGCAGAATTGACCCTATCGTCATCGTTTCGGCGGCCCGCACCCCGATGGGCGCCTTTCAGGGCAGCCTCAAGGATCTGACTGCGCCGGAAATCGGCGCCGTCGCGCTGAAGGCAGCACTTGATCGCGCCGGCCTTGATGCCGTCGACGAGGTGCTGATGGGCAATGTGCTGCCGGCCGGCATTGGCCAGAACCCGGCGCGCCAGGCCGCTCTTGGCGCGGGCCTCGGCAAGGAAACGCCGTCGACGACCATCTCCAAGGTCTGCGGTTCCGGCATGAAAGCGCTGATGCTCGGCCACGACGCGCTCCTTTCGGGCAGCGCGTCGGTGCTTGCCGTCGGCGGCATGGAGTCGATGACCAACGCCCCGTATCTGCTGCCGAAGGCGCGTGGCGGTTTCCGCCTGGGGCATGGTGAGGTCAAGGATCATATGTTCCTCGACGGCCTCGAAGACGCCTACTCCGGTCGGCTGATGGGCACCTATGCCGAGGATACGGCCGAACACTACCAGTTCTCGCGCACCGATCAGGACGCGTTTGCGCTTCGCTCGCTGGAGCGCGCCAACCGGGCGGCTGAGGATGGTTCCTTTGCCGAGGAAATAGTGGCGGTTAGCGGCGCCGGCAAACGCCAGACCGCCAACCTTGATCGCGACGAGCAGCCGACCAAATCGGATCCGGCAAAGATCCCGAAGCTGAAAGCCGCCTTCCGTGACGGCGGCAGCGTGACGGCGGCCAATTCGTCGTCGATCTCCGACGGTGCAGCGGCGCTGATCTTGATGCGCGCAAGCGAGGCGGAAAAGCGCGGGCTCACGCCCCTTGCCATCGTCGCTGGCCATGCCGGCCATGCGCAGGAACCGGCCTGGTTTACCACCGCGCCGATCGGCGCGATCGACAAGCTGATGGCCAAGCTCGCCTGGGAGAAGGGCAGCGTCGGCCTCTACGAAATCAACGAGGCCTTCGCCGTGGTGGCGATGGCCGCGATCCGCGATCTCGGCCTCTCCGACGATATCGTCAACATTAACGGCGGCGCCTGCGCGCTCGGCCACCCGATCGGCGCATCCGGCGCCCGCATCATCGTGACGCTCTTGCACGCCATGCGCGCGAAGGGCGTCAAGCGCGGCATTGCCTCGCTCTGCATCGGCGGCGGCGAGGCGACGGCGGTCGGACTGGAACTGTTGCACTAACAAATGAGCGCCACCGGTCGAAACGGGTGGCGCTTCTCATTTTCAGCGGACGATTTGTCCCCCGAGCCTCTCACCCGCTTGGCGGCGAGAGGGCCGGATTTCCCATACCTCAGCCCATGCGCTCGGAAGCGTAGGAACCCGGGCTCGGCGGGAAGACGACGACGCGGTTGCCGTTGATGAAGCAGCGGTTGTGGATATGGGCGTGTACCGCACGGGCCAACACCTGGCTCTCGACGTCGCGGCCGATCGAGACATAGTCTTCCGCGCTCTGGGCATGGGTGATGCGGGCGATATCCTGCTCGATGATCGGGCCCTCGTCGAGATCGGCGGTGACATAGTGCGCCGTCGCGCCGATCAGCTTCACGCCGCGCTCATAGGCCTGCTTGTAGGGGTTGGCGCCCTTGAACGACGGCAGGAAGGAGTGGTGGATGTTGATGATGCGGCCCGACATCTTCTTGCAGAGCGCATCGGACAGAACCTGCATATAGCGGGCGAGCACGATCAGGTCGGCGCCGGTCTGTTCGACGAGCTCTAGGAGCTGGGCTTCCGCCTTCGGCTTGTTCTCCTTCGTCACCTTGATGTAGTGGAAGGGAATGTCGTGGTTGACCACCACCTTCTGATAGTCGAAGTGGTTGGAGACGACCCCGACGATATCGATCGGCAGCGCGCCGATCTTCCAGCGGTAGAGCAGGTCGTTGAGGCAATGGCCGAAACGCGACACCATCAGCAGCACCTTCATGCGCTCTTCGCTGTCGCGGATCTCCGCATTCATGTCGAAGCGCTTGACCACCGGCTCGAAGCCCGCTTTCAGCTCGTCGAGCGTGGCGCCCTCCTGGCTGATGAACGTGAGGCGCATGAAGAACAGGCCGGTTTCGAGGTCATCGAACTGCGAACTGTCCGAAATGTAACAGCCCTTTTCGGCGAGATAGCCGGTGATGGCGGCAACGATGCCACGGGTGGTCTTGCAGCTGACGTTCAGCACATAGCTTTTCATCGGTAGATCTCTCGCTCCAGAGGTTTTTCCGGCCCCCCTTATACGGCCAGTCACACAAAAACTAGCGCGGCCTTGGCCCGGCCGTCGATCCATTCGCGACATCCGTTTGACGGAACCGGCCAGATGAGGCCGGTCAGCACAAGGCAGCTTCAGTCAGATGATGTCTGAAGGAACAGAACGGACAACCGCACCGGTCAGCGCGGCGTGCGATCCGGGTGAGCGCGGGCGAATGCCTCGATCTCCGAACAATTCTGATCGATCGCGACAAGCCGTGGGCAAGCGCTGAGATCCACCTCCCAGCGGCGGGCATTGTAGACCTGCGGCACGAGGCAGAAATCCGCCATCGACGGGCTGTCGCCATGGCAGAACCGGCCGGTTGCGGGATGGTCGAGCAGCTGTTCGAAGGCGGCAAGTCCCTCGCCGATGAACTTGCGCATCCAGTTGCGCCGCGCCGCCTCACCGTCCTCGGCATTGGCCATGACATAGGAGATCACGTCGAGATTGCAGACGGGATGGATGTCCATCGCGATCGCGTGGGAGAGCATGCGCACCCGCTGGCGCCCGACGGCATCGTCAGGCAGGAAACCGGCATTGCTGCGTGTCTCGGCGAGATATTCGATGGTGGCGAGCGATTGCGTGAACCGCTCGCCATCGATGTCGAGAACGGGCACGAGCCCCTGCGGATTGCGCGCCAGATGCTCCGGCGCCTTGTGCGCCTTGGCGAGCAGATCGACCGGCACCGAACGATAGCTTTCGCCGAGGCTGTTGAGCGCGATACGCACCCGATAGCTCGCCGACGAACGCCAGTAGTCGTAAAGGACGGTCTCGCTCATGCCTTTGCCCGTTCTTGTCGTTCAGCCGTTTAGGCCTTGTTGTAGGCTTCGACGGTCTGTTCGATAGCGCCGAAGATCGAATGGCCGGTCTTGTCCTTCATCTCGATGCGCACGACGTCACCGACCCTCAGGAAATGCGTCTTCGCCGCACCACCGACGATGGTTTCGATCATGCGCAGCTCCGCGATGCAGGAATAACCGGCACCGCCCTCTGCGACCGGCTTGCCCGGTCCGCCGTCAAGCTTGTTGGAGACCGTGCCCGAGCCGATAATCGTGCCGGCAGAAAGCGGCCGGGTCTTGGCCGCATGCGCGACCAGTTGGGCGAAATCGAAGGTCATGTCGATGCCGGCATTGGCTCGGCCGAAGGGCTTGCCGTTGATGTCGACGCAGAGCGGCAGATGCAGCTTGCCGCCGTCCCAGGCCTCACCCAATTCATCCGGGGAAACGGCGACCGGCGAAAAGGCAGAAGACGGCTTTGACTGGAAGAAGCCGAAACCCTTGGCAAGCTCGGCCGGGATGAGGCCACGCAACGATACGTCGTTGACCAGCATCACCAGGCGGATCGCAGCGCGCGCCTCGTCATTGGTAGCGCCCATCGGCACGTCGTCGACGATGACGGCGACCTCGCCCTCCATGTCGACGCCCCAGCTTTCGTCGGCAAGCGGGATCGGATCGCGCGGCGCGATGAAGCTGTCGGAGCCGCCTTGATACATCAGCGGGTCGGTCCAGAAGCTTGCCGGCATTTCGGCATTGCGGGCCTTGCGGACGAGCTCGACGTGATTGACGTAGGCCGAGCCGTCGGCCCATTGGTAAGCGCGCGGCAACGGCGACAGGGCGTCGTGTTCATGGAACCGGATCGTCGGCTGCGAGCCGGTCTCGATCCCCTCGGCCACGCGGGCAAGCCGCGGGCCTGCGTGTTCCCAGTCGTCGAGCGCTGCCTGCAGCGTACGGGCGATATGCCCGACCTCGGAGCAGCGGGTGAGATCGCGAGAGACGACCACGAGCTTTCCGTCGCGCGTACTGTCCTTGAGTGTCGCCAGTTTCATGCAGTCCTCCCTCTCAATCTTCTCATTGTTCCGGACCGAAAGCCGCTGCGCGGCCTTCGCGGAGTTGTTTTAAGCGGGCGAATCGTCCGCAAGTCTCACAACAAGGCCGTCGGCGGCGATCGTCAAGGCGCCTGCCCAGCTTTTGCGGGTCGCCGCAATCCAATGGCCTTGCGTTATCTCGGGATCATCGGCCGGAATGAGGTGGTGCAGCACCAGCCGACCGACGCCGGCGGACGTTGCGATCGCGGCCGCCTGTTCGGCGAATGTGTGGCTCGCAAGCAGGTGCTCCTTCAATCGCGCGCCGTTGCCGGTGCGCGCCACCAGCCGGTCGACGCCTTCGGCGAGCATCGCTTCGTGCACGAGAATGTCAGCCCCTCGGGCGAAATCGGCGAGCGGCGGAAAATAGGCCGTATCAGCGGAAAAGACGACCGAGCCCTCCGCATGATCGAACCGCAGCGCGAAACAGTCGGTGACTGGCGGATGATCGACGCGTAGCGCCGACACGGTCAGGCCGTTCTCCGAAAAGACCGCGCCCTCGGAAAACTCGACGACGTCGACAAGAGCGCACAGGTCCGGCCGGCCTTCGTCGACGATGCGAATGTCGATGTCGAAGGCCATCGCCTGAAGGAAGCCCTGCCAATAGGCACGTGTCCCGGCGGGGCCGAAGACGCGCACTGGATGCGCGAGCCCCGCGGTCCAGGCCGTGTGGATCAACGGACCAAGCTCAAGCACATGATCCGAATGCAGGTGGGTGATGACGATCAGGTCCAGCGCCTTCAGCGGCACGCCGGCATCCGTTACTCCGCGGGTAACGCCAAGGCCGCAATCGACCACGATCGAACGGCCGCCGATTTGAAGCAATGACGAGGTCGGCCACGGGCCGCCCGGCCGGATCGCCGGACCACCCTTGCTGCCAAGCAAAACGAGGCGTGAACTCAAGACCAATCGCCTTCCGGCGTCCCGTTGAAGCGCTTCTTGAGATCCGTCCAGCAGTCGATGTAGTTGTCCTGCAACGTCTCCAGTTCGGCGGCGAAGCGGGTCAGCTGCTGTGGGAAGCGGGTCTCGAACATGAAGGCCATCGTATGGTCGAGCTTCACCGGTTTCAACTC
Organism: Ensifer sp. 22460; assembly: GCF_052044935.1. Lineage (NCBI taxonomy): Bacteria > Pseudomonadati > Pseudomonadota > Alphaproteobacteria > Hyphomicrobiales > Rhizobiaceae > Ensifer > Ensifer sp. 22460. The sequence continues at coordinate 37,876 of NZ_JBQENZ010000002.1, read as the reverse complement.
ACTGTTTGTCGCCTTGTCGTAGCCCGACGCATCCGGCCCATGTGCCAGCATCATGTTGTGCAGGCTCATGCCGCCGGGCACGAAGCCCTCTTCCTTGGCGTCATAGCGGCCGTAGATCAGCCCCATGAACTCGCTCATGATGTTGCGGTGGTACCAGGGCGGCCGGAAGGTGTGCTCGGCCACCAGCCAACGCGGCGGGAAGATGACGAAATCGATGTTCGCCGTACCCTCTTCGCCCGAGGGTGCCGTCAGCACCGTGAAGATCGACGGGTCCGGATGATCGAAGAGGATGGCGCCAACCGGCGAGTAGGTCTTGAGGTCGTATTTGTAGGGCGCGTAGTTGCCGTGCCAGGCGACGACGTCGAGCGGTGAATGGCCGATCTCGGTCACATGGAAGCCGCCGCACCACTTCACATGCACGCGGCAAGGCGTCTCCTTCTCCTCGAAGGCGGCGACCGGCGTCTTGAAGTCGCGCGGATTGGCAAGGCAGTTGGCGCCGATCGGGCCGCGATCCGGCAATGTGAACTTGGCGCCATAGTTCTCGCAGATATAGCCGCGCCAGACCTTCTCTTCACCAAGCCGCGTCACCTTGAACATGGTGCCGCGCGGCACGATGCAGATTTCCGAGGGCTCCACATCCATCTTGCCGAGTTCCGTGAAGACCTGGATCGCGCCCGCTTCCGGAACGATCAAGAGTTCGCCGTCGGCATTGAAGAAATAGTCGTCCACCATGTCGGCGTTGAAGGCATAGGCATGGGCCGCCATTCCGGTCTGCGTCGGCGCATCGCCCGCCGTCGTCATGGTGCGGATGCCCTCAAGGAAGTTCAGTTTTTCCGAGGGCGCCGGCAACGGGTTCCAGCGCAACTGGCCGAGCGCCAGGGAATGCTCGGCCACATGCGGCGCCGTCTTCCAGTGCGGATAGTCGATCTTGGAAAACCGCCCGGTGTGGCGGACGCTCGGGCGGATGCGGTAGAGCCAGGAGCGCTCGTTGGTGCCGCGCGGCGCGGTAAAGGGCGAGCCGGAGAGCTGCTCGGCATAGAGCCCGTAGGCGCATTTCTGTGGACTGTTCTGGCCCTGCGGTAGAGCTCCCGGCAGGCTTTCGGTCTCGAAATCATTGCCGAAACCCGGCATGTAGTTGAGCGCCTCGGCTGCGTCAGTCCGTGCCTCGGCCTGTTTTCCTGCCTTGTCGAGCATGGTTCTATCCTCCTCCCTTGAGCATCCGGCTCCAGCTCTCGCAGCGGGGCCAGCGCAATCCCAAACACCGCCCGCAACGGCCCCATCCATGGTGGACGCGAGCCTCGCCTTCGGCATATTAGTTGCAATCGTAACTATCGATTTTGTAACTATCAAGGAAACACCGATGACCGCCGACGGCTTCGAGCTCAATGCCTTCCTGCCCTACCGGCTGAACCGCGCGGCCGAATTCGTCGCCCTGCGCTTTGCCGCACAATACAAGGCGCGCTACCAGCTCACTCGCCCGGAATGGCGAACGCTGGCAGCCCTCGGCAGCACCCGTCGTCCAATGACGGCAACGGAAGTGGGCGCGCATTCCGCCATGCACAAGACCAAGGTGAGCCGTGCGGTCGCAGCACTCGAAGAGCGGCGCTGGCTGACGCGCAATGAAAACGAAGGCGATCGCCGCCTCGAACATCTCCAGCTGACGAAGGCGGGCCTGCGTGCCTATGTCGAACTGACGGCGCTTGCGGCCAGCTACCAGGCTGAACTCGACGCTTTGGTTGGAGCCGCCGGAATGCAGGCGCTGACGGCTGGTCTCGAGGCGATTGAACGCGCCATCGGCAAAGTGGAGAAACGTCCTCGCCGCGAGGGGTGAAACGTCAGCCCTTCATCCGCTCCGGAATCGGCACACCTTCAAAACTCTTCAGCGTTTCGAGCACGATCGACGTCTTCACGTGCTGCACGCTGTCATGCGGCAAAAGCACGTCGTTGACGAAGCGCGACAGCCCCGCGAGGTCAGGCGTCACCACCCGCAGGTGATAGTCCATCTCACCGGTCAGCGCATAGGCCTCCAACACCTCGGGCAAACTCGAAATGAGCTTGCCGAAGCGCTTGGCATTGTCGCGGTTGTGGGTGGCGAGCGTCACCGAGATCACCACCATCAGATCGAGGCCGAGCTTCTGCCGGTCGATCTGTGCCTGATAGCCGGTGATGTAGCCTTCGGCTTCGAGCCGGCTACGCCGCCGTGAGCATTGTGACGGCGAAAGTGCGATGCGCTCCGACAGCTCATTATTGGTCAGATGTCCGTCGCGCTGCAATTCGCTGAGGATCTTGAGATCGAACCCGTCAAGCTGCTCCATTCCTGCATCCTAATTCACTATTATGCATGTTCCGTGCGCCATCCTGTCTAAACCGCGCAAGAATACAAGCATCATGCATGGGAATTGCGTCATACTCCAGCAAAGTTTGGAAGAACAAGAGGAGACTTCCGATGGGCCCCTTCCCGCATGACGCCCCGCCGGCAACGATTACCGCTGAAAACCCCGCTGGCACCGACGGCTTCGAATTCGTCGAATTCGCCCATCCGGAACCGGAGAAGCTCGCCGAGCTTTTTGCTCGCATGGGTTACAGCCCGGTTGCCAAGCACAAGACCAAGAACATCACGGTCTGGCGGCAGGGCGACATCAACTACATTCTGAACGCCGAACCCGGCTCGCATGCCATGCGCTTCGTCGATGAGCACGGCCCCTGCGCCCCGTCCATGGCCTGGCGCGTCGTCGACGCAAAGCACGCCTTCGACCATGCGGTTTCGAAGGGCGCGATCCCCTATGAAGGCAAGGACAAGTGCCTCGATGTTCCGGCGATTGTCGGCATCGGCGGTTCGCTGCTCTATTTCGTCGAGACCTACGGCGCCAAGGGCTCTGCCTATGAGACCGAATTCGAGTGGACCGGCGAGCGCAATCCGAGGCCCGAGGGCGTCGGATTCTATTATCTCGACCACCTGACGCACAACGTCTATCGCGGCAATATGGACAAGTGGTGGGCCTTCTACCGCGAGCTGTTCAATTTCACCCAGATCCACTTCTTCGACATCGACGGCCGCATCACCGGCCTCGTCAGCCGGGCGATCACCTCGCCCTGCGGCAAGATCCGCATTCCCTTGAACGAGTCCAAGGACGATACGAGCCAGATCGAGGAGTATCTGCGCAAATACAAGGGCGAAGGCATCCAGCACATCGCCGTCGGCACCGAAGGCATCTACGACGCCACTGACAAGCTGGCGGACAATGGCCTGAAATTCATGCCAGGCCCGCCGGAGACCTATTACGACATGTCGCATGACCGTGTTCACGGCCATGACGAACCGATCGACCGGATGAAGAAGCACGGCATCCTCATCGACGGCGAAGGTGTGGTGAACGGCGGCATGACGAAGATCCTGCTGCAGATCTTCTCGAAGACAGTGATCGGCCCGATCTTCTTCGAGTTCATCCAGCGCAAGGGCGACGAAGGCTTTGGCGAGGGCAACTTCCGCGCCCTGTTCGAATCGATCGAAGCCGACCAGATCCGTCGCGGCGAACTGGGGCCGCAGGCGGCCGAGTAAATCGCAGCCGACAACGCCGGCACTTCTAACTCGAGCCTCTCGCCTCAAGCGAGGGGCTTTTCTGCAAGTAAGGGCATCCAGCCAAACGAGATGCTTGAGCTTTCTCGCGCGCCCGTTCAGAGCGCGCTACTGCCGGCAATGTCAGTTCGTGGTCTGGTTGACCACGCGCCAGTTCGGCCGGCCGAGATTGTGCGGCCATTCGATGACGTCACGGTCGTTGAAGTAGACGACTTCGGCCAGGTTGGGGAACTGCGGGTCCGGTTGTGTCGCGGTGTTCATCCAGGGCTGCATATAGGCCGGGCTGCCTTCCCATCCGAGCTCGGCGACCCAGATCGGCTTGTTGTACTTGGCCACCAGGTCGTAGCCGGGCTTGAGCGCCTGCGCGAACGTCCTTGGCGTCCCATATTCGATCTGATCGAATGGTTCGAGCCCGAAGACCGACAGCCCGACGAGATCGACGTAATCGTCACCCGGATAATAGGCATCGAGGTTCGGCAAACCCTTTGGCGACCACATGATCTGCGCCTTCGGCGCCTTCTTGCGCACGATGTCCATCGCATGCTTGTAGGCCTTGATCCAGTCCTGTGGCGCCCAGCCAGCCCAGGAGAACCGTCCGGACGTGTCTTCCATCTCCTGGCCCCAGCGCACGATGACCGGGCTCTTCAGCTCGGCGATCATGTCGGCGATCGCCTCCATGTTGACGTCGTATTCACCCCTGAGCATCCGGTCGCGGAGCTGCGCCGGCGTCAATTTCCAGTCGAGCGACCAGGACCAGGGCTCGATGGTGATCAGCAGATTGCGTCCCCGCTGAAGGGCATACTCGTCAGCGGTGCGCAAGGATGCGAGATCGACGTCCTCCCAGGGCAGGAACAGAGCTTCGGTCGTCACATCGCTTTGGGCGCCGAAATCGCCATGCGGGTCATAGGCGCCGAATCTCGTTCCGCCAGGGTGCATGACGGGACGTTTGTCGATCATGGTCTGGGTCTGACCGGCATTGCCCGCAGGATTGGCTTGCTCCTGCGCCAACGCGGATACCAAGCTGCCGAAGTCCAGTTGCAGGGCCAGGGCAGTGCATAGGGCGAATGCCAATTTGCGTTTCATTTCATCCTCCTGCTGCGTCTATTTTTTGGCCAAGAACTGTTCCTTGAGACGCAACGCCTTTGCTGTGATGTCGTCCTGGGCGACGAGGCTGTAGTAGGCGTCATTGGGCTTGGGTTTTGCATGCTTGAAGACATACCATTCGCCGTTTGGCACCTTCCGCTGATAGATCGTGTCGCCGATCTTGGCATGGCCGAAGCAGGTCCGCGCATCGCCGGCCTCGGCCGCGGTCGTCCAGATGGCCTGCATGCACATCATGCCGAGATCGCTGACGTACCAATTGCCTTCGGCAAAGGATCGGTTGCCGTTGCCCTTGTCGACAAAGGCCACGAGTTTGCGGTCATGCGCGGTGAAGCGTGCACCGCCGGTGGACCATTGCCAGGTCTTGTTGCGGTAGAGGGAATAGACTTCGTAAGCGCTGAGCGGCGTCGGCTTGACTTCCATCTTCGCCTTGACCGGCTGGGCGCCCAAGTAGACCGCAGCGGCTGCAACCGGCAGCAACAGCGGCAGAACCATGACTTTTATCGACCCTTTCATCCACTTTCTCCTCACATTGGAGATTACACACTCGACTGTTCGCCGCCGTCATGACGGCACGTAGTATCGGCCGACCTTCTTTGTCGTCCTGGTTTCCCGGTACTTCGTTTCACTGACACTCCTTCTTCCGGCATTGTTAGAGGTGGCCCGTGATACGGCAGGTTCGATCCGCGCCCCGCTCTCGGGCGGCTGAGAAAAGCCTTTCCATTGCAAATGGAAGCGAACGATCCTGAGTTTCGTACCGTGTCCGGCGCCGGCGACCGTGTATTTCGCCTCGGTGAAGGTCACGAAACCCAAGCCATGCGACAGGGCCTCCGTTGCCTCGGCGCCGTGACGCACCGCCGATTGGGCCGACAGCACCGAAACCAGCACCAGAGAGCCGGCCGTCATTGCGGTCATCGTCGAACGCGGCATAAGCGGCAGCCCGTTCTCGCGGGCGTGTCGAACGTGGATCACCACCACGAGCCCGGCATAGACGAGGGCGTTGATCTCGGCGAAGACGTAGAAGCCGCGTGCCGTTCCGGCATCGGAAATCAGCCAGACGGCGAGCGCCGACATCAGGGAAAGCACGAAATAGGGCATCAATATCCGAAGCGGCAGGGGAGCCGCGGCACCGCCGCCTTTCGGCGTGATGCGAAAATCGACGAACGAGCCGGTCAGGTGATCGCGCACCGCCGCCAGACAGCCGAGCAGCGACCAGGGCCACCGCGCGAACAGGAACAGGACCGTCTCCCAACTCAGCACCCGCGCGTCGTGCGGCCGGAACGTACCGGTCGAACGCCAGAAATAGGCGAGCACGACCAGAACCACTGACAAAGGCACGAAATGCAGCAGAAAATCGGGATAGTCGACGTCAACGAAGGCCCGCCCCATCAACAGCGCCACGATCGGCATCAGGAACATCAGCGCCATGAAGCACGAAAACAGCGGGTACCAGAGTTGCGAAAACAGGAACTGGAACTGCAGCCGCGGCCGCAGCTTCGGCACATACAAAGGCGAATATTTCAGCAGGATCGCGACGAGGCTGCGAGACCACTGGAACTCCTGAACCACGAGATCGGCAAAGTTCGCCGGCCCGTCGCCATGGGCTATGGCGTTGAGGGCATGCACGCCGCGCCAGCCATGGGCATTCATCATCAGCGTGGTCGAATGATCTTCGGCGAGTTCCGGCCCCAATCCGCCGATCTGCTTCAGGGCCTTTGTCCGCACGGCGTAGTGGGAACCGATGCATAGGGGCGCCCAGCCATTGTTGTAGCCGACCTGAAGGGAGCCATGCAGGCTCGCCTCCGCGTAAAGCCGCCCGCGAGCCGACCAGCTTGCCGCGGCATTCGCGTCGCATATGCTCGGCGCCGAGACATAGCCGACCGACGGGTCGTTGAAGGGACGCAGCACCTCGACGAGATAGGTGGCTTCGGGCACGTGATCGGCGTCGAATTGCGCCACGAGATCGTAGCGGTCATAGCCGTGGTGATCGTAGAAATAGGCAAGGTTTCCTTCCTTGCAGCGCGTGCGGCGCGGCCAGGCGGCGCGATGATATTCGGCGATACCCTTTCGCGTGGAGATGAAAACCCCGTGGGCCGCACACCAGGAAACCGTTTCCGGCGACGGGTCTTCGTCCGCCAGCCACACATCGAAGTCGCAGCCGGTCTGGTCCAGCATCGCCTGCAACGTCTTGCGTACAACGGCAAACGGCTCGGACGGCGCCTTGGTGACGACCATCGCGATCCGCCCCTGGGGCACCGGCCCCGTGCTCACCGTGGCCACCTTCGCGCCGGAAAAGATCGTGATGAAGTAGACCGGCAGCAGGGTGATCCACCCGACGACGACGGTGATAAGGACGTAGGACGGCCAGTCCAGAACATGGGCCGGATCGAGCCACCACCACCAGAAATACGTGAAGGCCGCGAACCACGCGGTAACCCCCAACATGTTCAGTATCTGCAAGCGCCCGGAAAACAGCGTCGTCAGACGCGGCCTGACGGGCCCCGCACGCGCGAGATCGGCATAGCGCCGAAATCCATCGACTGTGGCTGCCCAGCTCATCGCCACACCTCCAGCCCGAAACCCGGCGCCGCCGTGCGGATGATGGTTTCGATATCCGAGAAGGCCGGCCGGAAGCCCAGTTGCTGCCGCGCCCGGCTGGTGTCGGCATAGAGCACGGGCGGATCGCCCGGGCGACGCGGCAACATCTGCACGGGAACCTGCCGCCCGGTAACGCGATCGATCGCTTCGAGAACCTCCCGGATCGAGGTTCCATGTCCGGAGCCGAGATTGGCGCGCAGTACCTCGCCGCCGTCATTCAGATAGTTGACGGCCGCGACATGGGCGTCGGCAAGGTCGGTCACGTGAATGTAGTCGCGAATGCAGGTTCCATCCGGCGTCGCATAGTCGTCGCCGAAGATGTCGAGCCGTTCGATCCCGCCGGCCGCCGCCATCAGGGCACGCGGTATGAGATGCGTCTCGGGATCGTGCCGTTCCGTGAGCTGTCCTTCCGGATCGGCGCCTGCGGCGTTGAAGTAGCGCAGCGCGACGGAGCGGAAATCATAGGCGCGCGCATAGTCGCCAAGCATCAGCTCGATCATCAGCTTCGTGCGCCCATAGGGGTTGATCGGAAACTGTTCCGTATCCTCGGTGATCGGAAGCCGCTGCGGCACGCCATAGGTGGCGCAGGAACTGGAAAACACGATGCGTGCCAGCCCGGTCGCGCGGCAGGCTCCGAGCAGCGCGATGCTGCCTGCGACGTTGTTGCGGTAGTATTTTCCCGGGTCTTCGACGGATTCCCCGACATAGGCGGAAGCCGCAAAGTGGATCACGCATTCAGGCAGGAACGTCCGGACGGCCGTTGCCAGCCGTTCCGTATCCTCGAGATCGCCTTCAACGAGGGGACCCCAGCGTACGTTGGCCCTATGTCCCGTCGACAGGTTGTCATAGACGACGGGGACGAAACCCTGCTGGGCAAGGCGTTTGCAGGTGTGGCTTCCTATGAAGCCGGCACCGCCGGTGACGAGTACGACGCGGGACATCTCATACCGCCTGTCCCGCCGTTGCGCGATCGGCCGCGCTGAGGCGCTCCTCGAAGTAGGCGATAGTGCGCTCAAGCCCGTCGCGCAGGATGACCTTCGGCTCCCAGGCGAGTTCGGTCAGCGCCTGCGAGATATCGGGACGGCGCTGGCGAGGATCGTCGACGGCCGCCGCCTGGTGAACGATGCGCGAGCGCGACCCGGTCAGAGACCGCACCATCTGCGCAAGTTCGAGAACGGTGAACTCCCCAGGATTGCCAAGGTTGATCGGGCCGATGCAGTCATCCGCCGAGACCGAAAGCCGGAGAAAGCCGTCGATCAGGTCGTTGACATAGCAGAAGGACCGGGTCTGCTGCCCGTCGCCATAGATGGTCAGGTCCTTGCCGAGCAGGGCCTGAACGACGAAATTGGAGATCACCCGGCCATCGTCCGGACGCATGCGCGGACCGTAGGTATTGAAGATGCGCGCGACCTTGATCTTGACCCGATGGGATCGGTGGTAGTCGAAGAACAGGGTTTCGGCCGACCGTTTTCCTTCATCGTAGCAGGCACGCGGGCCGATCGGATTGACATTGCCGAAATAGACCTCGCGTTGCGGGCTGAGGAGCGGATCGCCGTAGATTTCCGAAGTCGAGGACTGGATGACCGTGGCGCCGGTGGCGCGCGCATTTTCGAGTGCATGCAGCGCGCCAAGGACGTTCGTCATGAGAGTGCCAACCGGATCGGCCTGATAGTCGGGCGGCGATGCGGGAGAGGCAAAGTTGAAGATGACGTCGGCGTCAATCAGATAGGGTTTGCGAACGTCATGATCGATGATGTGGAAATGCGGGTTCTGCACCAAATGAGAGAGGTTTTCACGCCGTCCGGTTGAAAAATTGTCGAGACAAATAACCGTATGACCTAGAGAAAGAAGTCTTTCGCAAATATGAGAGCCAAGAAACCCGCCTCCACCTGTTACTAGAATTCTCCTTGGTATTCCTGAAATCTTCTTTAGAAATTCCCGTTGCCCGACGACAGACAACGGCCCCGGAACGACCTTTCGCATACACACCTCCAATTATTGTACACACCATTTCTCATGGTGATTGGAGACGGGCTGCCAATGGAAATATAATAAGGAGTTTGTTCTTTATTACAAATTCACGCACAACCCGACAGAACTATAATTCTACAATCCATCCGAAAATCTACTTATCTTCAATTTCAATATTAGTTAATTATCAAATAACCATTAGCGCGTCAACTAAAACAATAAGGATTGATATAATGTAATCTGAAATAGGAATAAAATAATCGGAAACATAATCACGAATAGTTACATTATAATCCAATCAACATAATCATCTAATACCTTGTTAACCATCTTGAAGTCACAGCGGGCTATCGGATCGCTCAAGAAACATTGCCATTCTCAGGGGAGTAGACCGTCATGCGGATGCCGGTCGCGTGTTCCGCCGTGGCGACCACGCTTCGCCACAGACCAGATCACGGGAACGCGGCAAACGGGGCCTCACAGACGATATCCAAACACCAACATCTGCGCTCTCGACCACGTCGAGGCACAGAAATGAAGTGTTTGGCCGACGCTGCCGAGCCTAGTTCTTCGAGCCTAGTTCTTCCAGCGCGACGAAAGCGTGTCGCCACCCCGTTCGGCCGCCGCATCGTTGGTGAAGTAACGCGACGCCGCCTCCGTGCGGTTGCGGACGTTCATCTTCTTGTAGATGTTGCGGACATGAACCTTGACGGTATTTTCCGACAATCCAAGACGATCCGCGATGATCTTGTTTTGCGTTCCCTTGCAGATCAGATCGAGGATCTGAACTTCGCGGGTCGTCAGTCCGTCAGGTCCGGCATCGCGCTTGCGCCGACCTGCGCCTGCGGCCGGACCGGATCCGGACAGCTCTGCCCGCCGGCCATAGAGACTGCTCGCGGCGAAGGGCTCGGGCGAAAGCCGTCGCAGTAAGGCGGCTGGGAAGTGCTCGCCTCCCTTCATCAGTAAATCGATGGCCGCAAGGCAGACGTCCAGGTTCAGGTTCAACGGCAAAACGCCATGGATCAACCGCTCTTCAACGAAGCCGGCAATCGACGGATCGAGCTCGTCGGCATTCTCCACCACCAGACCGATCGAGGTCTTGGGGTGGAACTCGTGGATCGTCCGCAAGATTGCTGGAAAGGACTTGGCCGGCATCCGGTAGAGCATGATCAACGTCACGTCGACGAGACTGCCGTCCAACAGATTGTCCGGATCGGAAAAGCAGACGATGTCGTGCCCCTGAAACCGCGAGCCGACCGCCTGCATCAGGCACTCGGCAAACAGATCGATCTTGGCAAGCATGACAATCTTTTTTTTCTGCGATAAAGCCTTGTTGTTTTCTTCAAAATCACCAACGCTGGAGCTTCCCGGATACATTACGCCCTCCTAGGATTTTTCCATTTGTTTTTATGGGTGCTGCGTTTTTCCCGCTGTGCACCACACTTTCAGAAAATTTATTCGGAACCACTATGCATCACGATATCTTCCCGCCCCGGGAAAATTCGCGATAGCTAATGTAACGTAAAGATCTTCATTACGAAACAACCCAAAAGGATTAGAGGCGCTTCATAAGCGTTCTTAAATCGTTATAAATCGAACCATCTTTGGGTTACACTGCGATCGACCCCCTTATTGGGGGCGTGAAAAACGTCATCAAGATGGCAGTGATCGCCGTTCCGCCGCACACGACGGGCCATCCATTTCCGCGAGGCGCAGCCCTTCCGAGACGAGAAAACGGATTAGCTGCCGAGGTATTCCCGGTATCGCCTACTCATTTCGCGAGGTCGATATACCTAATAATACTTCGTTAGAGCTAGTAAACTTGCGCTTCGGGCGAAGCGGGTCGACCGTTCGCGCGAGGAAGCGGGGCACACAACCGCATGTTTGGTGCCCACAGTCGCGCTGGTGCGCGTGAATCTTGACGCCATAACAACGGCTTGGGACTGCGGATTACGCCACAAACAGCCAATAATTACAAACCACTAACCAGAATTGGTAGCTTCCGCGCGCCCGCGTTTGGAGTCACATTGGCGTTTCGTTCCTGAGTATGAACGAAAACAGCCTGGGTTTCGGAGGATCTTAATCCGCTAATGCCCTTCAACCCAGCGCGTGGCGTAAGCGTAAACCAGAGTAAGCGTAAAGAATACATTGATTGATTGCGGATTTCGTTCCGCTTTGTCATTTAAAAAAAGCATAAAATTCGAAATGTATTTTAATGAAAGCGATATAAATCAAGTTACAATATTGTTTATTCCTCAAAAACGGAGCCAACCCAGAAAAATACCGTAAGATCTAAAGGTATTTGGTGTTGGCTCCCCTTTTAACTTTAACCCCAAAAACGCCGTCTCAGCGTCCTTGAAACGGCTCCTCGCCCGTCAAGCCCTCTTCTCGCTCTCACTCCAGTCGAGAGCTCTTCCCGAAAGGAAGCCGCTGGACGCTTTCAGCATGATCTGCTCCTCCTGTCGGGTCTCCCTGAACAATGAAACGGCCGCGAGAGATATGTTCGCGGCCGTCCGATCACATCGCACTCAGCGAGCGCTGCCGCCCGAGCCCTACTTCTTCTCGAGTGCCTGCGTGAGCTGGTCGACGATATCCTGCTGCGACTTCAGGCCGGAGGCCGTCAGATAGAGCTTGGCGGAGTCGAGGTAGACGACGTGGCCGTCCTTCCAGGCCTTCGTCTGGCGCACCAGTTCGTTGTCGAGCAATGCCGCTGCGGGCTGCGCCTGCTGGCCGATTGCCGCATCGCGGTCGACGACGAAGATCCAATCGGGATTGGTCTCGAGAATGTACTCGTAGGAAACCGCCTGACCGTGGGTCGCTACCTGCAGTTCCGCATCGGCCGGCTTGATGCCGAAGACATCGTGCAACACGCCGAAACGCGATCCCTTGCCATAGGCGCTGATCTTGCCGCCGGTGGTGAGCAGGATCAGCCCGGTGCCCTTCTCAGCCGCAATGCCGCGAAGCTTTTCGATCGAGGCATCGAGCTTTTCGACGCTCGCTTTGATTTCCGCTTCCTTGCCGAAGATCTGGCCGAGAATCTCGGCATTCTTCTTGACGCTGCCGATGAGATCCTTGTCGTCGGAGGTCAGATCGATCGTCGGCGCGATCTTGGCGACATCGGCATATTTCGCCTGCGATCGACCACCGACGATCACCAGGTCCGCCTCTGCGGCATTGATGGCTTCGTAGTCGGGCTCAAACAGCGTGCCGATCTTCGGATAGCTGTCGGCCTTGTATTTTTCGAGCGAAGGCGGGATTGCCGCGCCGGGAACGCCGGCAACGGGAATGCCGAGCATATCCAGCGTCTCCAGCATGCCGAAGTCGTAAACCAGCACCGTCTTCGGGTTTTTCTCCACGTCGGTGACGCCGCTGCTGTGTTCGATCTTCAGCGTCTCGGCCATGGCGGCCGGCGCGCCGGCGACTGCGAATGCCGCCGCAATGACGAGGTTGCGCAGACCATTAGAAATCGAAGATATATTCATGACTGTTTTCCTCATCTTTTATCGGTCGTCGTAGCGCGATTTTCCGGCGAGGGCAATGCACAGCTTCCGCTTGCCGAAGATGCCGCAGAAAACTTGACGAAGCCGATCATATATAAGACTAAGGCGAACCGTCCGCGGAGTGCCACTGCGCGGTGGCAAGCTTGAGCCTTCCACGAGGGCGTCGAGCGCAAACGGGCAAGGGACATGCAGGCGGTGGTCAAAACGAACAACAGGCAGAGCAGGCCCGTATGATGAAGCCGGCCCTGATTCCCATCCCCGTCATCCTCCTGCTTGCCGCCGCCAGCGTCTTCACTGGCGTCGGAAGCCTTGCCGCAGCCGACGACGGGCGTGGCTGGTTCCTGGTGGTCGAGAGCCGCCTGCCGCGCACACTTGCGCTGATGCTCGCAGGCGCCGGCCTCGCGGTCTCCGGTACGATCATGCAGATGCTGGCGCGCAACCGTTTCGTTGAGCCGTCGACGGCGGGAACCGCCGAGTCCGCCGCGCTCGGAATGCTGCTTGCCATGCTCATCGCCCCCAACCTGCCGGTCGCCGGCAAGATGGTTTTCGCGGCGCTGACAGCGCTTGCCGGCACAGCCCTGTTCCTGCAGATCCTGCGGCGCATTCCCTTGCGCTCGGCGCTGATGGTTCCGCTCATCGGCCTCATGCTCGGCGGCGTCGTCAACGCCATCACCACCTTCATCGCCTATCGCTACGACCTGATGCAGTCGATGGGGGCCTGGATGTCGGGTGACTTCTCGGTGGTGCTGCGCGGTCGCTACGAGCTGTTGTGGATCGGTTTCGCGCTCACCCTCGTCGCCTATGCGACCGCCGCGCGCTTCACCGTCATCGGCATGGGCGAGGCGATCGCACGCAATGTCGGCCTCAACTACGACAGGGCCGTAACGCTCGGGCTCGCCATCGTCTCCATGGTCACGGCAACGGTCGTCGCCACTGTCGGCATGATCCCATTCCTCGGTCTCGTTGTTCCAAACATCGTCAGCCTGATCATGGGCGACAATCTCAGGCGCACGCTGCCCGTGGTCGCCGTCTCCGGCGCCGGCCTGGTGCTCGCCTGCGATATCGTCGGGCGGCTCCTGATCGCTCCCTACGAGATCCCCGTGGGAGCCGTCATGGGCGTCATCGGCAGCCTGATCTTTCTCCATCTCCTGCTTTCGAGGCGCTCCCATGCAGGCTGATGCCAAGAGGATCGCCCCGTCCACCATCCTGCTTGCTTCGGCCGCGCTTGCACTCGTGTCGATGGTCGCTTTCATGACCATCGGTGCCAAGGGGAGCTGGTCCTTCCTTCTCTCCTTCCGCGGCACGAAACTGCTCGGCATGGTGCTGGTCGCCTATGCGATCGCCGTCTCGACGGTCCTGTTCCAGACGATCTCCGGCAACCGCATCCTGACGCCATCGATCATCGGCTTCGATGCCATGTATACGTTGCTTCAGACGATCATGGTGTTTTTCCTGGGTGCTGCGGGCGCCGGCAGCGTCGATCCGCGGCTGCAGTTCCTTGTCGAAACGGCGGTGATGGTCGGACTTTCGCTGCTGTTGTTTCGGGCGCTGTTTTCCGGCGCCGGCCGCAGCCTGCATCTTCTGATGCTGGTCGGCGTCATCCTGGGCGGCCTGTTCCGCAGCCTGTCGTCTTTCCTGCAGCGCATCCTCGATCCCAATGAGTTCGTCGTGCTGCAGGACAGGCTGTTTGCAAGCTTCAACAGCATCGATGCCAATCTGCTCGGCATTGCCGCCGTCGCTACCCTGGCCGTGACCTTCGTTCTGTGGCGGCTTTCGCCGACCTTCGACGTGCTCTCGCTTGGCCGAGAAGCGTCGATCGGCCTCGGCGTCGATCATCAGCGCGTCGTCACCCTTCTGCTGGTGCTGATCGCCGTGCTGGTGTCGGTCTCGACTGCGCTCGTCGGGCCGGTGACATTCTTCGGCCTGCTGGTCGCAAGTCTCGCCTGGCAGCTGACGCCGACCGCCAGCCACCGCTACGTGCTGCCGGTCGCCGTTTGCATCGCGATCGCCACGCTCGTCGGCGGCCAGGTCATCCTCGAGCGGCTGTTTTCCTTCAACACGGCGCTCAGCATCGTCATCGAATTCTTCGGTGGCCTTGTCTTCATCTTCCTGCTGGTCCGAGGTTCCGCCCGATGATCGAAATCCAAGAGGTGACGAAATCCTACGGTGGCAATGCGGTGGTCGACCGGGTGTCGCTGACGCTGCCCGCCGGCGGCCTGACCTCGATCATCGGTCCGAACGGTGCCGGCAAGTCGACGCTGCTGTCGATCGTCAGCCGGCTGATGCCGATGGATACGGGCAAGGTGCTGGTCGACGGTCTCGACGTCAGCCGCACGGCTGGCGACGTGCTTGCCCGGCGGCTCTCGATCATGCGCCAGGACAACCACATCACCGCCCGCCTCAGCGTGCGCGACCTCGTCGCCTTTGGCCGTTATCCCTATTCCAAGGGGCGGCTGACGGCAGCCGACGCCGAACATATCGAGCGCTCGATCGCCTATCTCGGGCTTGAACCCTATCAGAACCGCTTTCTCGACGAACTCTCCGGCGGCCAGCGCCAGCGTGCCTTCATTGCCATGGTGCTCTGCCAGGACACCGACTACATGCTGTTCGACGAGCCGCTGAACAATCTCGACATCAAGCATGCAGTCGAAACGATGAAGCTGTTGCGGCGCCTCGCCGACGACTTCGACAAGACCGTGGTCGTCGTCCTGCACGATATCAACTTCGCCTCCGCCTATTCCGACCGCATCGTCGCGATGCAGGCCGGTCGCCTCGCCTTCGAGGGGTCGCCGGAAGACATGATCGTGCCGTCCCGCCTTCAGGCGATCTTCGACGTCGATTGCCGCGTTCACGCTGTCGGCGAAACGCGGCTGGTCAACTATTTCGAATAGGTCGGGAACGCAAAGCGCGCTGCACGAAAATTCCGTGCAACGCGCCTTGATCGATTGAGCCAGCACTTGTGCTCGCCACCCTAGCCGGCGACGCCGCGCGCACCCTCCTTGCCGATCCGCGCAGCATCCGCGGCATGATCCTCGTCCGTCACCGAAGAGAGCCTCTTCAGCCGACGGCCGAGCTTCGTGTTGATGTCGTCCATCACGGTGAACATCACGGGCACGAAGACGAGGCTCAGCATCGTCGAGGTGATCAGGCCTCCGATCACCGCGATTGCCATCGGCGCCCGGAAGGCGGCATCGGCGCCGACGCCGATCGCGGCGGGAACCATGCCGGCCACCATGGCGATGGTCGTCATGATGATCGGTCGCGCGCGGGTGACGCCTGCCGTCAGCAGGGCCGTTCGCCGATCGGCACCCTCGTTGCGGCACTCGATCGCATGGTCGACAAGCAGGATCGAGTTCTTGCAGACGATGCCCATCAGCATGAGGATGCCGATCGTCGACGAGAGATCGAGCGAAGCGCCGAAGAGCAGCATGGCGAGCGCCGCTCCGCCGATCGACAGAGGCAGGGCCACCAGGATGGTAATCGGCTGCAGGAAGTCCTTGAAGAGCAGCACCAGAACCGCCGCGACCATCAGGATGCCGGCCAGCAGTGCAAGCGCGAAGTTGCGGAACATCTCCGACATATATTCGGCTTCGCCGTAGTTGGCCTGCGACACGCCCAGGGGCAGTTCGGTCATGGCCGGTAGGGCCGAGATCGCCTCGAACGCAGTCCCGAGCGTGATGCCGTTGAGATTGGCCTCGACGGCGATCAGACGCTTGCGATCGAGACGTTCAACGC
Source organism: Ensifer sp. 22460 (assembly GCF_052044935.1). NCBI lineage: Bacteria > Pseudomonadati > Pseudomonadota > Alphaproteobacteria > Hyphomicrobiales > Rhizobiaceae > Ensifer > Ensifer sp. 22460. Next base: position 21,394 of record NZ_JBQENZ010000002.1, on the reverse strand, counting down.
TGCTTTCCTCCGCACCGAAGGATATATCGGCGACCGAGGTCAGCGGCACCACCGTGCCGGCATTCGTGCCGACCCTCAGATTGCGTAGCGTGTCGACGTCACCTCTGGCCGCCTGGTCGAGCATGACCCGGATCGGCACCTGGCGGTTGCCAAGGTTGAAGCGCGCCGAATTGCTTTCGCTGTCACCCATCGTGGCGATGCGGGCGACGGTGCCGATCGAGGTCACCGAGACACCGAGCCTTGCTGCCTCGTCGAAGCGCGGCTTGACCAGCAGTTCCGGCGAAAGCAGCGGCTCGGTGGACTGGACGTTGACCAAGCCCGGAAGCGCACGCATCTCCTTTTCAAGACGCCGTACCGAAGCCATCAGCGCTTCCGGATCGTCACTCGTCAGATAGATCGAGAGATCCTTGGCTCCCTCGACGGACGAGAACGTTGCCTGGATATCGGGCGTTGCAGCCAGCAGCGGGCGGAGCGACAGCTCGAAGGACTTGCGATCGGGCCCGCGCTCCTTGCGCGGCTTGAGCTTGATGCGCAGGGAGACCTCGTTGAGGTTTTCCGCCGTCGCCAGAACGTTTTCGACCTCCGGCCGCGCCTTGATCTGGCCGACCAGATCATCGGAAATGCGGGCGGTTTCTTCGAGCCGCGTGCCGGGGGGCAAGATGATCTTGAGTTGCGAGACGTTGCTGTCGCTCGTCGGTAGGAAGCCGGTCGGCAGCATGGTCAAGAGCCCGATCGAGCCGATGAAGATCAGCGCGACCAGCGACAAAGCCGTCTTGCGATGATCCAGGGTCCAACCGAGCAAGCGTCGATAGCCGTTGGCGATACGCGATGGCTTGCCGGCATGGCCATGGCCGCCCCTCGGTCGCAGCAGGTAGGCCGCCATCAACGGCGTCAGCAGGCGTGCCACCGCCAGCGAGAACAGCACGGCGATCGCGACCGTCAGGCCGAACTGCTTGAAGTACTGCCCGACGGCGCCGCCGATGAAGCTGACCGGCGCAAAGACCGCGACGATCGTCAGGGTCGTGGCGACGATGGCAAGACCGATCGCATCGGCCGCGTCGATCGCCGCGATGAACGGGCGTTTGCCCATGTCGACGTGGCGTTCGATATTCTCGATCTCGACGATCGCGTCGTCGACGAGAATGCCGATGACGAGCGTCAGCGCCAGCAGGCTGATGCCGTTGAGCGTGAAGCCGAGCAGGTCCATCACCGCGAAGGTCGGCAGGATGGAGAGCGGCATGGCAAGTGCAGAAATCAGCGTCGCTCGCCAGTTGCGCAAGAAGGCGAAGACAACGACGACCGTCAGGATCGCACCTTCGATCAGGGCGGTGACAGCCGCGTCGTAGCTTTCTTGCGTGTATTCGACGAGCGAGATCAGCTCCGTGAATTCGACGCCGGGCATACGTGCGCGGATCTCCTTCAACCGCGCGGCAACGGCGTCGGCAACGACGGTGTCACTCGATCCCTTGCTGCGCGAAACCGAGAAGCTGACGACCGGCTCGCCGTCGACGCGCGCGAAGTTGCGCGGCTCGGACGACGTATCCTCGATCGTCGCTATGTCGGAGAGCTGCACCCAGCGGCCACCTGACAGCGGGATCGACAGGCGCGAGAGCTCCTCGACCGAGCCGGCGCTGCCGACCGTGCGGATCGACTGCTCGCGGCCGCCGATCTCCCCGCGTCCGCTCGGGATATTGGTGTTGATCTCGCGCAGTGCCGTATTCACCTGGTCGGCCGTCACGCCAACCGCCAGCAGACGCTCGGGATCGAGCGATACCCGGACCTCGCGATTGACGCCGCCGAGCCGCTGCACCTTCTGCACGCCGGGCAGCGTCAGCAATTCGCTGTTGATCGTATCGTCCACGAACCAGGAGAGCTCCACGGGCGACATGTCGGGGGCGCGTACGGCGTAATAGACGATGGCGCTGCCATCCACATCGAGGCGCGAGACGATGGGTTCCTGGATCGACTGCGGCAGGTCGGAGCGGATCTGCGCCACGGCCTCGCGCACGTCGTTGGCGGCACGGTCGGGATCGGTGCCGATCTTGAATTCGACCGTGGTCGTCGACACGCCATTGGTGATGGTCGAGCGCATATGGCTGACCCCGACAAGGCCGGCGGCCACGCCTTCGACACGGCGCGTGACCTGCGTTTCCATTTCGGCCGGCTGGGCGCTCGGCTGCGTGATCGTCACCGTCACGACCGGAAACGACACACTCGGATTGGCGTTGACCGGCAGCCGCAGGAACGAGGCGATGCCCATCAATGTGAGGACAACGAAGAGAACGATCGTCGGAACGGGCCTTCGGATCGCCCAGGCAGAAATGTTGCTGGTCATTGCTGCTTGCCCGTCTGCGCCGGCTGGACATCTTTCGCCAGGACCGCTTCGCCTTCACGCAGCGACACCCCGGCCTTGAGAACAATCCGGTCACCGGCTGCAAGCCCGGAGACGATCTCGACCTTGCCACCCTGGCGCATGCCCGGCTGAACCGTCTTGCGCGCCACTTTGCCCGCATCGACGACGAAGACCGAAACCGTGCCGTCGGGAGCCCCGTAAAGCAGCGCGGAATCGTCGACCATGATCGCCTTGCGTTCGGCCACCACGATCTCCGCCCGGCCGAAGGTGCCGGCAAAGGGCGGCTTGCTGGTATTCAGCGTGACCTGCGCGGTTCCGAGCCGGGTTTCGCGGTCGATCTTCGGATTGATCACGCGCACTTTGCCCTCGATCCAGTCACTGCGGCCGGAGAGCTTGACCTTGACGACCTGGCCGACGGCAAGTAGCGGCAGTTCCGTTTCCGGAACTTCGGCCGCAAACTCGATCTCGCCCTCGCGGATCAGCTTGACCAGCGGGTCAGAGCCCGCAAGCGCACCGGCACGGGCGAGCCGCTCGGAGACGATGCCTGCGGCGGGAGCCACGATCACGGCGCGTTCGAGTTTACGGCATGCCTCGGCCTCGAGTGCTTCCGCCTGTTCGTAGTCGGCCCGTGCGACCTTCACCGCCTGTTCGGCGATCGCAAGCGCAGAGACACGCTCCTCGAGAATGGTTTCGGCCTGAAGGTGGCGCAATTGCCGGGCCCGGGCGAGCTTCCTCTGCTCCTGCGTGACCGTTTCCGCCTCCCGCGCCATCGTGGCACCCGCACGGGCCACCCGGCCCTCCGCCTCGCGCAGAAGGTTTTCCAGCATGTCGGTCTCGAGCCGGGCAATCACCTGCCCGGCCGCAACCCGGTCGCCGATCTCGACTTCGACTTTGGCGATACGCTGATCGGTCAAGGTCGTGCCGACCGCAATCTCCTCGCGAGCGACGAAGATGCCGGCGAAGGACCGGGTCCACTCCTGCGGGCGGCTGTCGGCCACGAGTGTCGACACCGTACGGCTGATAGCCGCGCTATCGACAGGAACGGACGCGGCCGCCTCCCCGGAGGCGTGCGCCACACCACCCGTCATGGCGAGCGCAATGAGCGCAGCAAGCATGACTTTCAACTCAACTGTACGTCTCATTTCATTGGCTTTCCATTGGTGAGGCCAGTCGGATCGCAAACACGGGCGCTCCAAGCTGCCGGCCTCGAGATCGGGCAATCTGCATCGAATAATTATTAGATTAGTCAATCTAATAATTTGATCCATCAAACGCGACAATTGTAGGGCAGATTACATACTATCATTGCGGGAAGATGGCGGAGTTCCTGTCGGCTGGCGACCTTGACACCGGCGCACCACCCCACGAAATTAGAGTGCTCGCTCTAATAATGAGATTGCCCTGCAAGGAGAATTGGCGATGCGCAAGGTCGACCCCGAGAAACACGCCGCCAAACGTCGACTGATCCTCGATGCGGCAATCACCTGTTTTGCGCGCAAGGGCTTCCACGGCACGTCGACTGCCGAAATCTGTGCCGAGGCAGGCATGAGCCCGGGCAATCTCTTCCATTATTTTCCGACCAAGCACACCATTATCGCGGCGATCGTGGAGGAGGAACGTCAAGAAACGGCGGAGATCTTCCGCAAATTGGGTGAAGCCGAAGACCTCTTTGCTGCTCTGCTCGGTTTCATGGACACCGTTCTCGAGCTTGCGGGCGACCCGACCTATTCGAGCCTCGCGCTCGAAATCGCCGCTGAAGCGATGCGTGACGAACGGATCGGTACGCTCGCCGCCGCCAATGACGCAGAGCTTCAGGGAGCCCTTGCAGCGCTGCTTCGGGGTGCGGCTAGCCTAAATCAGATCGATCGGACTGTGGATGCGGACGGTGCTGCCCGATGGATTGCCGCAATCATCGACGGCATCTTCAGCCGGGTCGCTATCGACCCCGGCTTCAAGCCGAAGCACGAAGGCACGATGCTGCGGCTTCTCCTGACCCGGTTTCTGCGCCCGCAGGGCTGACGCCTTCGAACGGAATGACCGCAGTGAGCATTCTCTCGCCGCGGTCGTTGATTTCAGGCCCACCAGCTTTCGCCGGAGGTTCCCTCAAGACGGAAGCAATATCAGGAATGCTTCTGGATGATGCCGTAGACGATGTTCCGGTTGGCACCGAACTGGACGCGCGCATCGACGGCAGCTTTGCCCGCGCTCTTGTGGATGATGTTCCACATGTCCGCCTCCGAACGCAGCAGCAGTGCCCAGTTCATGAAGGTCTCCATGTAACCGTCAACGCCGATATCCTGGGCGAAGTTGGCAAACAGGAAGACACCATTCGGCTTCAGCATCTGCAGGCAGCGGTGGGTCAGCTTGATGGCCACCTTGTCGGCAAGATAGTCATAGAGGCCGGCAGCATAGATGAAGTCGAACTTGCCGAGCTTCTGATCGCGGCCAAGCAGGCTGCGGACGGAGCCATCAACGCCTTCGATGCAGGTTCCGGCGAAGTCGCGGCTGATCGAACCGACGCTGAGCGGGTCCTGGTCGAGCGCCACCCAGCGCTTGATCCGACGCTCCTCAAGCGCCACCGAGCGATTGGCCTCGCGCAAGTGGCCGGCTGCAATCGTCAGAATTTCCGCCTGCGAACCGCGGCTGGCCGCGATCTCGTCGACGTGACGGGTCAGGAGGTCGCGACGCTCGCGCACCGCAACCGAGGAGGACGCGTCCTTGGTGTAGTCATACAGCGCTCGCCCGATAGGCGATGCCCGCTCGATCTCCTTGGCAACGCTTGCATGACCATAGATGAAGTCAAGCAACTGCGCGTCGCCCGAGTAGCCCCTGGGCTTTTCGGAGGACCATCGGGTGAACGGGTCCTGGAGGAAATATTCCGACACCGGGTGTGCCTGGGCGATCGGTATCAGTTCCTGCCAGACGTTCGGGTGGAACTTGGCCCTGGTTTCATGGAGAGCGGCTGCAAGCCGGTCGATAATCTTCGCCGGGTCCGTTCCCTGCAGGAACTGCTCCTGGGCAATCCTGAGAATCACTGCGAGCTCGGCCCTGCCGACCGTGAGCTGTTCGTCGTGCCGCTCGCCCCTGGGCGAAACGAACTCATCAGCCATCGCCTTGGGAGTAATCAGGCTTTGACCATCGAAAACCGTCTGAAATTGGCGCACGCGAGACCATCCGTTAATGCTTTGTTAACAATGGTCGCGAAGATGCGCGCATTACGGCTCGGTTTGCAAGTTTTTGTATATAATAAGGTAAATTCTCGTGCTTCCTCCCTTTGGGTTACGCCTAATCCTAGGCGTTCCGGCCCTTTAATTTAACAAAACTTAATGGACACCTCCTATCATCCCACCCGCACCACTCGTCCCTGTTGCAGGCGTAAAGTGGGGGGCAAGCATGGAGTGTCCGAAACAACGTCCATTGATGGAAAAGCGACGACAGATTTCCGTTGACCGTGACGCAGCGCGATGGATCAGTGCATGAAGCACACGTTGGCCGACGTAGTTGACATCGACCTACATAAGCAGCCGCACAGGCCGCATTTGGCTGAGCTTCAGACACTCTATCGAATGGAGGGCGAGGCTGGCCGGCGTGCGGCGACGAGGCAGGGCCTCTGGGTCGCGGTTGCCGTCTATCTGTCGTTTTTCGCGATCGACATTCTGCTGGTCCCTGATGTCGCCTTCAATACGATCCTCGCGCGCCTCGTCGTCGGCATCGGCGCGCTTTTGACCTTCGAGATCCTGTATCGCATCAAGGCCCGAACCAAGTGGCTCGACGGCACCTGCGCCGCTGCACTGGTCTTCGGCTACATCGGCTGGCTCGTGCCTGCGATGATGACGGCCGACGTCGGCAGCATGTCCTACTACATGATCTTCGGCGCGATCTTCATGATGGGCGCCAATCTCTTCTTCAGTTTCCGCTTCCGCCTCTCGGTCGTCGCCTCCGGGATCGTGTTGACGACGTTCTTCATCGCTCTCTCGTTCTTCTCCGAGCAAGATCCTGCCTATCTGATCGCCTTCGGGACCTTTTACGTCTCCTGCTTCATCTTCACCTCCTATGTAAACTGGAAGCTCAACCGCGAGCGCTACAAGGTGTTCCTCAACGCCTTCGAGGCGAAGATCCAGCAGAACGAAGCCTCGGAACGAGGAATGGCGCTGCTGCGGCTATCCAACACCGATCCCCTGACCGGTCTGGACAACCGCCGCGCCATCGACCAGCAGCTGCGCGACTATTGGAACGATTGGCAGAAGCTCGGAAAAAGCTTTGCCGCTATGCTGATCGACGTTGATTTCTTCAAGAAATACAATGACTGCTACGGCCATCAGGAGGGCGACCGCTGCCTCGTTCTGGTGGCCAATGCGCTCGGCGAGGCGATCAAGGACTATAACGGTTCCATCGGTCGCTATGGCGGCGAGGAGTTCATCGTTCTTGCCCGCCTGGACACTCTGGAGCAGGCAGCCGAGCTGGCCGAGGTGATCTGCCGTACCGTCGAGAACATGCGGCTAGTGCATGAGCAGCGCCGCGATGGCGTCTCCATCGTCACCGTCAGCGTCGGTGCCGCCTTCACGCGCAATCAGACCGGCGCCAAGCTCGAGAAGATCATCCACGAAGCCGACCGTGCGCTCTATGCCGCCAAGGCGAGCGGCCGAAACTGCGCGAAGCTGTTCGACCCGAACGACCCGCAAAGCAGCGACGAAAGCGAGAACATTGCCGCGCTTCTGAAGATCGCGGTCGATCAGAACCTGGTATCGCTCGTCTACCAGCCGATCAGGAACGTGATGACCGGTGAGGTCGAGGCCGTCGAGGCCCTGATGCGGCTGACGATGCTGGACGGCACGTCGGTTCCGCCGAGCCTTTTCATTCCGGTTGCCGAGCGAACCGGCGCAATTCTCGACCTCGGTCGCTGGGCGATCAAGACCGTCTGCCGCGAACTTCTCGTCGACAACCATATCCCGCTCGTCAGCGTCAACGTCTCACCGATCCAGCTGAAGACTCCGGGCTTTGCAACCTCGGTCGCCGCGATCCTCGGAGAGACCGGCGTGGCCGGCAGCCGTCTTGCCTTCGAGATCACCGAAGGGCTCGAAATGGAGATGCATTCGGGCATCCTGCGCTGCATCAGCGACCTCGAAACGCTGGGCATCAGGATATGGCTGGATGACTTCGGCACGGGCTTTGCCGGCCTCTCCTGGCTGCGCCTGATCGAATTCGATACCGTAAAGATCGACCGGTCGTTCCTGCACGATTGCAATACCCCCAAGGGGCGCGCCATGCTGCAGGACATCATCGGGCTGGTGCGAAACCGCGGCCACAAGATCCTGATCGAAGGCGTAGAGACCGACGAGCAACTGGCGCTGATGCGGCGCTTCCGGATCGACCAGGTCCAGGGCTTCCACGTCGGCCGCCCTGCGCCGGCAGAGACTTTCCGTACGCCACCGGACAAGCCGCGCATGCCGCTGCGAAACGGCGCCCGATCCTAGCCGGGCCCACGCTCGATCCGGAAGCGCATAGTGCGCACTTCGGAGCCGGCTTCAGCCAAAACACAACCTTAACATAGCCCGCGAATACATGTTGCGCTTCGACCGGGTGGAGACGTAGTATACCGGAGCTTACAGTGCCGCCGGATACAATCTCACATTGTGACCATGGGAGCGTGCATGACCATGGAAAGTCGGCAGGACAGCCGGGTCAAGTCGGCAGTTGCCCCACCCACCGACGCGGAAATTCTGGCACAACTCGATCGAATTCGCCGCAGCGCCGAGTTCGATGCGCCGGAGCGTGATCGCAAATTCCTGACCTATGTCATCGAGGAAACGATTGCGGGCCGAGGAGATCGCATAAAGGCCTATTCGATTGCAACCGAGGTCTTCGGCCGGGATTCCTCTTTCGACCCGCAGACGGATCCGGCGGTGCGGATCGAAGCCGGCCGCATTCGCCGGGCGCTCGAACGCTACTACCTCGTTGCCGGGCGAACCGATCCGATCGTCATCAGCATCCCCAAGGGCGCTTACGTGCCAACTTTCGAACGGCGCATCGATGCGTGGCTCCCGTCGCACACGGAAGCCAAGGAAAGTGCCGCACAAAAACCAGCCACGCTACGCACCCGGCGAGGAGCCTGGCTCACGGCGGCAGCCATGGTCTGCGTCGGTGGCGGCCTGGCAGCCGGGGCGCTCCTCCTTCACGAGGATGACAAATCGATCGTTCGCCTGCAGCCGACGATCCCGAAGCTCGTCGTCACACCATTTGAAGACCTGTCAGGAACCTCCCAATCGGCGATGATGGCCCGCGGGCTCACTGACGAGGTCGTCGGCAACATCGCCAAGTTCAAGGAGATCACCGTCACCACCCGTGAAGGGCCCGATGCCTCGCCGCAGGGTGGTCCGGTCTTTGCCCTGGAGGGTCGGGTCCGGTTCGACGGCGAAAGACTGCGGCTCGTGGCGAGACTCATCCAGCGGTCCGATGGATCGGTGGTATGGACGAATGCCTACGACGAGCGTCTGGAAACCGGCAAGACTATCGACCTGCAGGTGAAGGCGGCCGCCGCTGTGGCTGGCGCCGTGGCACAGCCCTATGGTGCCATTTTCCAGGCAAACGCCACGGCGTTCAAACAGTCGGTTCCCGATGACTGGCAAGCTTATGCCTGCACCTTGAGCTATTACGGCCATCGCGGCGACGTCGGTGCGCAAGGCCAAGCCGGGGTGCAGGAATGTCTGCAACAGGCGACGCGACAGGTGCCAACCTACGCGACGGCCTGGGCCTTGCTGTCGATGTCCTATATCGACGCCTTCCAGGATCGTCTCGATCGCTCCTCCTCGGTAACGCTGGAGCGGGCAACCGAAGCTGCAGCCCGTGCTGTGGAACTGGATCCCCAGGACGTGCGCGCCCTTGAGGCGCGAATGCTTGCCCTGTTCTTCCGCGGCGATGTCGATGCTGCCCTGGCCGTCGGCGCGCGCGCACTTGCGATCAATCCCAACGACGCCGAGCTCGCCGGCGAATACGGGTTCCGGCTGGCGCTTTCAGGCCAATGGGATTCCGGCTGCAAGCTGCTGTCGGAAAGCGTCGCCCGCAACTTTGGTCCCGCCCGCTATTTCGAAGGAGCGCTTTCGGTCTGCTCCTACTTCGGGGGCGACTATGTCACCGCCGAGCGATGGGCGCGCATGGCCGATCTTCGCACCCATCCGTTCTCCCGCGTCATGCTTCTGGCCACGCTGGGCAAGCTTGGCAAAGATGCACAGGCGCAGGAAGAAAGGAAGTGGATCGAAACCAACCTGCCAGGCCTGCTTGAAGGTATCCCACAGGAGGTCGCTCTGAGGCTGCGCCGTCCGCAGGATCGGCAACAGCTTGTTGATGGCTTGCGCAAGGCGGGCGTGCCGATTCCCGAAACCGAATTCGAACAGGCACGCACAGACAGTTCGATCCACTGACCAAGGCGCGGCTCAAACCGGCCGCGGCGATTGCGATGCGTCGGATTGGGGTTTTTCGCGTACGGTGCCCCCCTGCATCCAGACCATCAGCAGATCGTGGACCACACTGAGGACGATGGGGCCCAGGAAGAGGCCGATCAGCCCGTAGGAAAGCGTGCCGCCGAGCACCCCGAGCAGGATGACCAGCGTCGGCGTCGAAAGTCCGCGAGCCACCAGGATCGGCTTCATCACATTGTCGATGACGAAGAGCGGGACCAGCAGAATGGTCATAAGCAGCGCTGGACCGAAATCCATCGTCACCCAGGCCCAGATGATCACCGGAAGCAGGACCAGCGCGGGCCCGATCTGGATGATGCAGAGAACAAGCACGACGAATGCGATCGCACCCGGCGCCGGAACATGGAACAGGCCGAGCACCAAGGCACAGAGAAAGGCCTGCAGCAACGCGACGCCGATGACCCCGCGTGCCACGTTGCGGATCGTCGCTGCCGCCAGACGCAGGAAGCCGATGCCCCTGTCACCACCGATCCTGCCGGAGAAACGTTGCGCCATCTCCGCCAGCCGTTCGCCGGAGCCGAAAAGAAAGCCGGCCACCAAGACGGACACCACGAAGCTCAGCACCTCGGCGCCGATGCTCGCAATTTTGCCGAGCGCCTTGCTGCCCGCCTGCACCAGCGAAGGTTCGAGCTTGCTCAGGAGAGCTTCGAAATTATCCGATGCCATGCTCCAGGCGGCATGAACCCGTTCACCGACGATCGGCCACTCGCGAACATATTCCGGTGGTACCGGCACTCTGAGCGAACCGTCGGCAAGTTTTGCGAGCAGCGCCTGGAGCCCTTCGGCAAAGCTGACCGCAATCGCGGTCAACGGGGCGACGATGACGGCCAGACAGGTCAGCGTGATGAGAAATGAAGCCAATCGCCGCGAGCCGAGAAGGCGGCCAAGTCGGGCATAGGCCGGGTAGAGCGCCACGGCAAGGATGGCCGCCCAGATGAGAATGATGGCGAATGGCGCAATCAGGGTCAGGGACCAATAGGCAAAAAGCCCGACGATGCCGATCCTGGCGATATCGGTGATCTTCGCCTCGAAGGACGGGGGACCGGTTGGCCCATCGCGAACCGCGCCCGTTCGGGAAGGATCATCAACCATTCTCGCCCCTCACCCCTTGATGTGGCAAATCAATGCACCGCTGAGCTTCTCGACGGCCCCGCCTATCGCCAAATCCATATGCCTGGGACCCGCCCTCCCGCGACCCGCAGCAGCCAGCATACCTCCCCCCGTGCAACAGTCATGCGGATCGTACCCCGGCGATGGCCGATAGGCAGTAACATACAGTAGCATACGTCATTCGGCCTTCCCCATCGGCTACCCTCCTCTAGAGATACCTGTGACAGACGGCAGTAGAAATATAAGCTGCGACCGCATCAAGCACTGGTTGCAGCAGAAGCGTCGACAGGGGGGCTGTCACGCGCGCTTGTCCAAGCGCCCGCGCGCCTCAGCCAACAAAGGGAGGCTGGATAGATGATCCGGAAAACGATCATCGCGCTCGGCAGCGCAGTGACGATACTGGTTTCAACGCCCATCACGGCCGTCATGGCCCAGCAGACGGCGAGTGCGCCAGCCGCTGAGCAGCAGACGGCGCCGGAACCCCTCAGCGACGACGAGCTCGAAGTTCTGGTCGCACGCATCGCGCTCTATCCGGACGAATTGGTGGCGCTTATTTCCGCTGCCGCGCTCTATCCGCTGCAGATCGTCGAGGCGGAACGGTTCCTGGAGGCTCGCCAGAAGAAGCCGGACATGAAACCAAAGGACGATTGGGACGGTAGCGTCATTTCGCTGCTCAACTACCCCCAGATCGTTAAGATGATGAGCGAAGACCTCGAGTGGACGCAGTCTTTCGGCGACGCGATCGCCAATCAGCAGAAAGACGTGCTGATCGCGATACAGCAATTGCGTGACGAGGCGGTCGCCAAGAACATCATCAAGAGCGACGATAAGGTGAAGGTGGTCCAGGAAGGCGACAACGTCATCATCCAGGCAGCCAACCCTGAAACGATCTACGTGCCGCAGTATCCGCCGGAGATGCTGTACGAGCCGAATTATGCACCGGCGCCGATCGGCTACTATGAAGAACCCTATCCGGCCTATTGGTATCCGGGTGCGGCCTTCTTCGCCGGCGCGGTGACTGGGGCGGCCTTCGCGGCGATCGTCGACTGGGACGACTGGGGCGTCTGGGGCGGCCGCTGGAACGGCGGCGACATGGACATCGACTGCAACAACTGCTTCAACAACATCAACGGCAAGGTGAAGTGGAACGACATCGACTGGAAGAATGTCGATCGCAGCAAGATCAACTTCGACCGCGACCAGCTTCAGCATTTCGACCGAAACAGCATCAAGAACAACATCAAGGCGAACGGCAACAACAACCTGCGCAACCGCGCCGCCGAGATCAACCGCGATCGGCCGAACGCGCGGCCCGGCGGTGGTGGCGGCGGTCAGATCCGGGACGTGCGCAAGAGCACGCTCGATGGGCTGAAGGCCCAGCAGAGGCCGGCAGCGCGGCCCGGTGGTGGCGGGCAGGGGGTTGCGAAAGCGCGGCCCGGCGACGGCAAGCCGAGCCTCAACCGCCCTGGCGGCAACAAGCCTTCGCAAGTGAACCGTCAGGGCGGCAAGAAGAAGATGGCCGCCAAGGCGCAGAACCGACCGAACAGGCCGTCGGGCCTCGGCAACGTCAATCCCGGGCGGCGTGAAATCAACTCGTCACGCCGCGGCGGTCAGAGCATGGGCGGTGGCCACCGCGGCGGCGGGCGGCCACAGATGAGCCGCGGCGGCGGCAGGCCGCCAATGCACCGCGGCGGCGGTGGTCGAGGCGGCGGCGGCGGACGCAGGCGTTGAACGGATCATAGGAGAACGACCATGGCAAAGCTCTTTCATCCGTTTCTCCTCGGAACGGCGATCGCCCTCACGCTGGCCGCCGTGCCACTCAACGCGTCTTTCTCGCAGACACAGACGCCGGCGGAACAGGCGCCAACGGATCAAATGGCCGCGGGCCTCGATGCCTATGCGGCCGACGAGGATCCGCCGATCTTCGATGATCCCGCCAAGGCGGTCGACGACTTCAAGGCGAAGCTCGCCGCCAACGATTTCGACGGTCTGGCAAAGCTTCTGGGGCTCAATGCGGAGAAGCTGAAGGCCGGTGAAGGGGCGATGGATACCTTCGCGCTCATTCGTGAAGGTGCCGCCCGCAATGTCGTCGTGCGCGATCTCGAAGGGCGCAAGATCATCCAGCTCGGCGATCGGCTCTGGCCCCTGCCCTTCCCGATCACCAAGGGCGATGACGGCAAATGGGCTTTCGACACCTATGTCGGGCTTGAGGAGATCGTCAATCGCCGCGTCGGCGAGAACGAGCTCGAGGCAATCGATACGGTACAGGCCTATGTCGATGCGCAGAAGGAATACGCCTCGCAGGATCGCGACGCCGATGGCGTGCTCGAATATGCCCAGAAGCTGATCAGTACACCTGGCCAGACGGACGGGCTCTACTGGCCGGCCGATCAGGGCGATGGCGAAAGCCCGGTCGGCGACGCGATCAGCGAGGCAGCCTTGGAAAAGGCCAAGGCCGGCCAAGGCTACTTCGGCTACCGCTTCCGCATCGTGACCTCGCAAGGCGATAACATTGCCGGCGGGCGATATGACTATGTCATCAACGGCAACATGATCGGCGGTTTCGCCTTGATCGCCTGGCCAGTCAGTTATGCCGAGACCGGCGTCAAGACCTTCGTCGTCAACCAGCAGGGCATCGTCTACGAGCGGGACCTCGGGCCGAGCACCGAGCAGATCGTGCCCTTCATCGATCGTTTCGATCCCGATGACAAATGGGACGTGGTGCCCGATTGAGCGCCGATCTCAGTTGACGATCTCCTGTCGGGCCGGATTTCCCCTCCGGCCTGAATGGGCGAACGGATCGACGACATCGTTGCCGAGGTTCTCTGACGGTTTCGGCCACCTACGCGTCAGCTTGTGCAAATCTCAGCGGCATGTGCAGCGAAACGCGATAGCGCGTCGGCCCGACATGACCGGCGGTCAATGATGCACCCTCCGGAAAATGCGTCCTGACCCGATGAGCGACATTGGCAAGGCCAATACCGAGGCCCTCGCCCGCCTTGCCGGAAGCGGACGCGGCAACGCCGTTTTCGACGGACAGATTAAGCGTCCCTCCGACCCGGGCCGCCCGGATGTGAATTTCGACCTCGCCGATTGAGCGGCCGACGCCGTGCTTCACCGCATTCTCGACCAGCGGCTGCAGGATCAGACTTGGAACCATGGCACCCTCGAGTTCGGGAGGGATGTCGATACGGACGACCATTCGATCCGAAAACCGCTCCTTCTCGATATCGAGATACTCTTTCTGCAGAGCCATTTCGTCCGCAAGCCGCAATTCGCGCATCGGATCGAGCTGCAGCGTCGACCGCAGAAACCCCGAGAGCGACATGATCATCCGCTCGGCCCGCTGCGATGCCCCCTCCTCCACCAGGCCGGTGATGGAGTTGAGCGTATTGAAGAGGAAATGCGGGTTTATCTGATATTGCAACGCACGCATCTGCGCCGCCAGCGCCTCTTCGCGCGAGGCAATCAGTTTCAGATCCCGATCGCGGACGTCCATGTGATTGAGTAACGCCACGAAGAGAAACGACCAGCCAAAGAAGATCGACATGCGGTAACAGACCGCATAGCCGTAATCCATGATGTTGAACGGCACGACGACGGGCGACATGATCAGCGTGTAGAGGTAGTAGTCCAGCAGCGACATACCGAGGGAGCTGACCAGGGAAAGCAGCAGGCACACGAAAATTTGCGTGGCATAGCGCTGCATTCTCATGCGGCTGAGCAGATGCGCAAACAGAATGGCCAGAACGACAAAGACCGCTTCAAGGACAAGCTTGCCAAGGAACGGCTTGAGGGGATTGTCACCGATTGTGAGCCAGATCGGACTACTGATCAGCAACTCGGCGGCTGCATAGATCAAAGCCAGGCGCAGGGTCGTTGCGGGAAATCGACGGCCATCCAGGAAGCTGTCGGTCGGAATGGTGATGTGTTTCATGCAAACTCTATCACGCTGGTTTCAGGTGGCTTTGTTCGGGCGACGTGACCGCCTGGCTGCGCCCGGTTTGGGTTATTTGAAAGGGCAAACAAAGAAATTTAGCAACCAAAAGGTTTACTCACCGTTCTCAACCGCGCCAAGATTGCGTCGGGAGGGGAGACCGATCGGTCGTTGGGGGCGCTGATGTACTGCCGACGATCCGCCTGTCGAACGAGATCATCGAGGCGACCCGCACTTGGCTGGCCTTGGAGGATTGGGATTTCGACGGGTAATTTTGAGAAGCTGGTCTGCCTTGCCGTCTTCCGTCGTGGTCCGGAGGGTGGACCGACGCATTGGCTAGGGCTGTGTCTAGAACGTCAAAAAGCCCGCCGGATTTCTCCGCGCGGGCTTTTTTTGATTTGGTTGCGGGGGCAGGATTTGAACCTGCGGCCTTCAGGTTATGAGCCTGACGAGCTACCGGGCTGCTCCACCCCGCGCCATCTAGGTAAACCGCTAAGCGGTTTATCCGTCATCGCGGTAAATCCCTATGGGATTTATCCGCTCTTTCCGGGTTTTGCCGAAGGCAAAATCCCGTTTAATCCGGTCCGAGTTTTGCGAAGCAAAATCCCGTTGTTTGTCTGTGCCGAGCAAATCGGTAGGATTTGTCTCGCGTAAGGGACGCACTGATTATTTTCAGCCTAGCAAAACAAAAGGGCCGCTTGGTGGCGGCCCGTGTTCGGCAGGGCCGAAGTGTGTGTCGAGAAGATTTCGGTTTGTTTCCGCCGCTACCTTATCCTTCTCGGCGATGCCTCGAAGGGGAGCGGCGGTTGTTTCTCTTGCGCTTTGCAGACCTGGCAGCGACCTACTCTCCCGCGTCTTAAGACGAAGTACCATCGGCGCTGGGGCGTTTCACGGCCGTGTTCGGAATGGGAACGGGTGCAGCCACCCCGCCAGAACCACCAGGTCGGCAAAGCGCAAGATTTGCGCCTAGCTTGGCGCAAACCGAATGAGAAGCTGGTTGAAGTTTTCACTTCAGTTGTTTTGAACACGTCGCTCATCTCAAGGCGAATGCAAAAGCATTCGTCCGAACGTGATGAGCACAAGCAATGGGAACGATCAAGCCAATCGAACGATTAGTACTGGTAAGCTTCATGCGTTGCCGCACTTCCACACCCAGCCTATCAACGTGGTCGTCTTCCACGGTTCTCAAGGGAATACTCGTTTTCAGGTTGGTTTCCCGCTTAGATGCCTTCAGCGGTTATCCATTCCATATATAGCTACCCTGCTATGCCCTTGGCAGGACAACAGGTCCACCAGAGATATGTCCATCCCGGTCCTCTCGTACTAGGGACAGATCCTGTCAATATTCCTACACCCACGGCAGATAGGGACCGAACTGTCTCACGACGTTCTGAACCCAGCTCACGTACCGCTTTAATTGGCGAACAGCCAAACCCTTGGGACCTGCTCCAGCCCCAGGATGCGATGAGCCGACATCGAGGTGCCAAACAACCCCGTCGATATGGACTCTTGGGGGTCATCAGCCTGTTATCCCCGGCGTACCTTTTATCCGTTGAGCGATGGCCCTTCCACGCGGGACCACCGGATCACTATGACCGACTTTCGTCTCTGCTCGACTTGTCAGTCTCGCAGTCAGGCGGGCTTATGCCATTGCACTCGACGACCGATTTCCGACCGGTCTGAGCCCACCATCGCGCGCCTCCGTTACTCTTTCGGAGGCGACCGCCCCAGTCAAACTACCCACCATACACTGTCCCGGATCCGGATGACGGACCGCGGTTAGACATCCATGACGATAAGGGTGGTATTTCAAGGATGGCTCCACAAGAACTGGCGTCCCTGCTTCAAAGCCTACCACCTATCCTACACATGCCGACACGAATGCCAGTGTAAAGCTATAGTAAAGGTGCACGGGGTCTTTCCGTCTGACCGCAGGAACCCCGCATCTTCACGGGGAATTCAATTTCACTGAGTCTATGCTGGAGACAGCGGGGAAGTCGTTACGCCATTCGTGCAGGTCGGAACTTACCCGACAAGGAATTTCGCTACCTTAGGACCGTTATAGTTACGGCCGCCGTTTACTGGGGCTTCGATTCAGAGCTTGCACCCCTCCTCTTAACCTTCCAGCACCGGGCAGGCGTCAGACCCTATACGTCGTCTTGCGACTTCGCAGAGCCCTGTGTTTTTGATAAACAGTCGCTACCCCCTGGTCTGTGCCACCCCATCTGACTTGCGTCAAAAAGGGTCACGCTTCTTCCGAAGTTACGCGTGCAATTTGCCGAGTTCCTTCAGCATAGTTCTCTCAAGCGCCTTGGTATACTCTACCTGACCACCTGTGTCGGTTTCGGGTACGGTCTATAATGGTGGAGCTATTTCCTGGAACCGCGTCCCCGCCTGGACAATCCAATAAGTCCAAACAAGTTAAGCGATCCGTCACTACCACCAGGCCCACGAATATTAACGTGGTTCCCATCGACTACGCGTGTCCGCCTCGTCTTAGGGGCCGGCTAACCCTGCTCAGATTAACTTTAAGCAGGAACCCTTGGTCTTTCGGCGAGAGGGTCTCTCACCCTCTTTATCGTTACTCATGTCAACATTCGCACTTCCGATACCTCCAGGACCCCTCACGGGTATCCCTTCACAGGCTTACGGAACGCTCCGCTACCACACGTCTTGCGACGTATCCTCAGCTTCGGTGCATGGCTTTAGCCCCGTTACATTTTCGGCGCAAAGACCCTTAATTAGACCAGTGAGCTGTTACGCTTTCTTTAAATGATGGCTGCTTCTAAGCCAACATCCTGGTTGTTTTGGGATCCTCACATCCTTTCCCACTTAGCCATGACTTGGGGACCTTAGCTGGAGGTCAGGGTTGTTGCCCTTTTCACGACGGACGTTAGCACCCGCCGTGTGTCTGCCGACTAGTACTCCTCGGTATTCGGAGTTTGGTTAGGATCAGTAAGACGGTGAGTCCCCATAGCCCATCCAGTGCTCTACCCCCGAGGGTATTCGGTCGACGCACTACCTAAATAGTTTTCGCGGAGAACCAGCTATTTCCGAGTTTGATTGGCCTTTCACCCCTAACCACAAGTCATCCCAATCTATTGCAACAGATGCGGGTTCGGTCCTCCAGTTGGTGTTACCCAACCTTCAACCTGCTCATGGCTAGATCACTCGGTTTCGGGTCTAATGCGACGAACTGAACGCCCTGTTCAGACTCGCTTTCGCTGCGCCTTCACCTATCGGCTTAAGCTTGCTCGTCACACTAAGTCGTTGACCCATTATACAAAAGGTACGCTGTCACCCTTGCGGGCTCCAACTGTTTGTAGGCATCCGGTTTCAGGTTCTATTTCACTCCCCTTGTCGGGGTGCTTTTCACCTTTCCCTCACGGTACTTGTTCGCTATCGGTCATGCACGAGTACTTAGGCTTGGAGAGTGGTCTCCCCATGTTCAGACAGGATTTCACGTGTCCCGCCTTACTCAAGGACACTGAGTGTTCTACGTGTAAGGGGCTATCACCCTCTACGGCCGACCTTTCCATGTCGTTCCACTTTATTCCTCAGTGCCACTGGCCTGGTCCGCGTTCGCTCGCCACTACTTGCGGAGTCTCGGTTGATGTCCTTTCCTGCAGGTACTTAGATGTTTCAGTTCCCTGCGTTCGCTTCTTACCCCTATGTATTCAGAGTAAGATACCTTTAAACAATACTTGGAAACCTAAGCCGTACTTGCGTACGACTTAAATTTTCCAAGCATTTAAGGTGGGTTCCCCCATTCGGAGATCCATGGATCAAAGCTCATTCGCAGCTCCCCACGGCTTATCGCAGCGTATCACGTCCTTCATCGCCTGTGCATGCCAAGGCATCCACCAAATGCCCTTCTTTCACTTGATCGTTCTCATTGCCAATGCTCATCCATTAGCCGTCGTCCCGAAGGGACGCGGCAGAAAGGGTTACCTTTTACAACCCAATCCTTATGAGATGCCATCGACGTGTTCGATACGGTCGCTTTATTGGAACCACGC